>NZ_JAHXBG010000011.1 GCF_020103725.1 Hyalangium gracile
CTTGATGTCCTTGTGGACGATGCCGCGGCGGTGCAGCTCCGCCAGCGTGGAGGCCAGCGCGATGCCCAGCTCCAGCGTGCGAAGCACCTCGAACGGCTGCCCGGTGAGCTCCGAGAGTGGGGTGCCTTGGACTTCCTCCAGCAGCAGCACCGGCCGCTCCTGGAGCTGCTCGCAGGCATGGGCCCGGGTGATGCCAGCCACCTCCCGGAGTCGCTGCAGGATGCCGAACTCGCGGCGGTAGCGCTCGCGCTCGCGACTACCCGGGGCCGAGGCCGCGGGGGTCTTGAGGATGAGTGCCAGCCCGTCCGAGTCACGGACTGCTCGAAAGAGCAGGTTCGTGCCTGTGGTCTTGATGGCCCCTCGGAGAGTGTAACCCGGGATATTCAGCATGGAGCGATGTACTGGGCTGGGAGCCTGGGGGCAAACCTCGGCTCGACCGCCACGGGTTGAGCCATGATTGTCATCATGGCTCAGGTGTCGTCGCAACCCATACAAAGCCTGTACATACCCTCGCCTCGGCACAGGCAGTGAGGCGAGGGCTCGCGGTCCTAAAGGGAACCCCTGGAAGTTGCCGGCCGGAGCCGGTGGCTGGGGCTGCCCCAGGCGAGCCACCTCGGACTGGAGGGTGGAGCGGGTGGCGGGACCGAAGCGGCCGTTGGCGGGCTGGATGCCGTGACGGGACTGGAAGTCCATGACGGCGCGCTGGGTGATGAAGCCGAAGTTGCCGGGGCCGGAGTTGAGCTGGTCCTGGCCCATGAAGCCCAGGGCGACCAGACACTTCTGGAGGATTCGATTTTTCCTCTGCTTTCTGCGTTTGCTGGAATTGCTGGGTGAGGACAAGGATAAGCCTTGCATCGCTCGACCCATCCCCCGGAGGAAAGACATGGCCCGCACTCCGCTGTTCGAGTTGTTCCGGCAGACCACTCGCATTGCCCTCGCATCGGAGCGGGAAGGAGTGCCTGAGCGCGAGGCCACGGAGGCCATGCGCGTGTCCCGGCGCTCGCTGCTCAAGAACGCCACGGTGCTCGGCGCGGGGATGGCGGCGGGGCTCGGCACCCAGGCCTCGGCCGAGCCGTTCCTGCACGGAGGGCGGACCGGAGAGCCGCGCGTCGGCATCATCGGCGCGGGCATCGCGGGCCTGGCGTGCGCGTATGATCTGAAGCGCGCGGGCATCATCGCCACGATCCACGAGGCGAACGAGCGCCCGGGTGGGCGCATCTTCTCGCTGGGCGGAGCGTTCCCTGGGCCCGTCGCCTTCCCTGGCCAGGTGGTGGAGCGCGGCGGCGAGCTCATCGACACCGGGCACAAGACGATCCTGGGCTACGCGCAGGAGTTCAACCTGGCCAAGGAGAGCTACATCAAGCCGCCGGGCGACGTGTTCTACTCCTTCGGCGGCCAGCGCTACCCGGAGTCCGTGGTGGTGGAGCAGTACCGCGCCTTCGTGGCCGCGATGCGCGCGGATCTCCAGCAGCTCTCGGGTGCGCCGACGGCGGACGTCCACACGCCGGTGGATCGCCAGTTCGATCTGATGGATCTGCGCACGTACCTGGAGACGCGAGGCGCGGGGCCGGTGCTGAAGGCGGCCATCATCGCCGCGTACGAGGCGGAGTACGGGCTGACGGCGGATCAGCAGAGCTGCCTGGGCTTCGTCTTCTTCATCCGGGCCAACCGGCGCTCACGCTTCGAGCCGTTCGGGGTGAGCGACGAGCGCTACCACCTGGTGGGCGGCAACCAGCAGATCCCTCGGGAGATGGCCGCGCGGCTGCCGGGGCAGGTGCGCCATGGCGAGCGGCTCGAGGCGGTGCGCAAGACGGCGGCCGGAGCCATCGAGCTCACCCTGCGGCGCGGCTCCACGGCGATCACGGCGACGTACGACGCGAGGCCGAGCGCTTCGTGGCCGATCTGAACCGGGTGTATCCGGGCGCAGCGCAGAAGGTGACGCGGGACACGAGCGGCAGGATCCTGGCGCACCTGGAGCACTGGCCGTCCAACCCGGGAACGCTGGGCAGCTACACGGCATACAGGCCCGGGCAGTTCACCTCGATCGCCGGCAACGAGGGCAAGTCGGTGGGCAACCTCTTCTTCGCGGGCGAGCACACCAACTCGTTCTACTGGTGGCAGGGCTACATGGAGGGCGGCGCCCTGTCCGGAAAGGACGCGGCCGCCGCCATCCTCGCCCAGGTGAAGTCCGGCGAGCTGTGAGCCCGAGCGTGGCTCACAGCCCCACCGGAGGCTCTGCTCACATCAGATAGGAGCTCTCTGCTCCACCAGCTTGCGCGCAGCTCATGACGGAGGGAAGGGTGGTGACGCCGCTCACCCTCTGCCCGCCCCCTCGGTGAGCCTCGGGCCCGTCAGGCCGAGGGGCGAGCAGGCAGCTCCACGCTGAAGGTGGCGCCCTGGCCGGGCTGGCTCTCCACGCGGATGGTGCCCCCCAGCGCCTCGATGATCTGATGGGTGATGTAGAGGCCGAGCCCCAGGCCGCCGTAGTGGCGCTCGGAGACGGCGCGCTCGAACATCCCGAAGATGCGGCTCGCGTGCTGGGGCTCGATGCCGATGCCCTCGTCCTTCACCGTCAGCCGCGCCCGGCCGCCTTCCTCCCAGAGCCGGACGTGGATGGGCCGGCCGGCTCCGTACTTGAGCGCGTTGGTGAGCAGGTTCGTCACCACCTGCTCCAGCCGCAGCCTGTCCCAGAGCCCTACCACGGGCCTTGAAGCCTCCAGCTGTACCTCGCAGCCGGACTTGCGGGCCTGCTGCTGAAGCTGGGAGACCATCTCGCACGTCACCGCCGTCAGATCGACCTCCGTCAGCTGGAGCTGGAGCTTGCCGGTGCTGAGCCGCGAGACATCCAGGAGGCTCTCCACCAGGTCTCCCAGCCGCTTCGCCTGCCGCTGCGCCACCTCCGTGGACCGGATGACGCGCTCGGCGGGCACCACCCCCTCGGACGCACTCTTCGCGGTCGCCGCCAGGGAGGCCAGCCGAAGCTGGAGCGAGGTGAGCGGCGTCCTCAGCTCGTGCGAGGCCACGGAGAGGAACTCGTCCCTCACCCGAACCGCCGCCTGTGTCTCCTGCAGCAGCCTCAGGCGCTCCTCCTCCTGGCGCTTCTCTTCCGAGATGTCCCGCAGCTCGATGACGGTGCCCACAGGCACGCCGTCCTCCAGGATGGGGCTGGCCGTGAAGGCCACCGGGTAGAAGGCGCCCGTCTTGTGGACGAACGTCGCCTCGCCCTGCTCCTGCATCCGCTGAGGCAGCGCCCGGTCGATGGGGCACTCCTCCATCGGGAAGTGGCTCCCGTCCGGCCGCGTGTGGTGCACGACGTAGTGCAGGGGGCAGTCCCTCGCCCGCACCTCGGCGAGGGTGAAGCCGGTGATCTTCTCCGCGGCCTCGTTCATGAAGGTGCAGTACTGGCGCGCATCCATCATCAGCAGGCCCAACGTCGCGTTGTTCGTGATGGCCTGCATCGTGCGGCTCTGGGCGGCCAGGGCCTGCTCCGCCTTGCGTCGCGCCTCCTCCGCCTTGGCGCGGCGGAAGCCCTGGCCCAGCGCCATGGCGACATCCGCCAGGGTCTCCATGACGACGGGCGGCAGGGGCTGCCGGGCGAACAGGGCGATGACCCCTATCACCCTCCCGTCCGTGGACAGCGGGTAGCCGGCGAAGGAGACCAGCCCCTCCCGACGGGCCCACTCCTTGTCCTGGACCTGGGGATCCTGGAGCACTTCGTTCGTGAGGTGAGGCCGGCCTTCCTGGGCGATGCGCCCGATCTTGAGCTGCCCCACGGGCACGCGCGCATGCGCTCCATCGAGGTGCGTGTACAGGCCGGCGCTGGCGCGCAGCACCAGCTCCGCTCGTGACTCATCGAGCAGCCAGGTGCGGACGAACGCCGCGTCGAGGTGCCGGCAGACCTCGTCCGTGCAGCGCGTGAGCATCCGCTCCAGGGAGGGCTCCTCGGCGAGCCCCTGGCTGACGGCCGCGCGCAGCTCGGCCATCCGAGCCCTCAGCGCCTGCTCTTCTCGCTTCTCGGCCTGCGCGCGCTTCCTGGTCGTCACGTCCCGGAAGACCAGGACGATGCCCAGCAGGCGGCCCTGGCCATCCCGGATGGGGGCGCCGCTGTCATCGATGGCGATCTCGCTCCCATCCTTACGGACCAGGAGCGTGCTGTTCGCCAGCCCCACGACGCCCCCTTCGCGGAGGACCTTGGTGACGGGGCTCTCGACCGGCTGGCGTGTCTTCTCCTGGAGGATGTGGAAGACCACGGACAGCGCCTTGCCTCGGGCCTCCGCCGAGGTCCACTGGGTCAGCGCCTCCGCCACGGGGTTGAGGAAGACGATCCGGCCCATCGCATCCGTGGCGATGACCGCATCCCCGATGCTCCTCAGGGTGGTGGAGAGCCACTCCTGCTGCTCGAACTCCCGCTGCTGCCCTCGGCGCATCGAGGTGTTCAAGAACGTGAGGAAGACACCCGCGAACAGGAACAGGGCCGTGGAGCCCAGATCCCTGAGCGACAGGGAGAAGGCGTAGAAGGGCGGCACGAAGACGTAGTGCGCAAGCAGTGCCGACAGCAGGGTACTGAGCATCCCGGGCCCCCAGCCGCCCAGCCACCCCGAGAACATCACCGCTCCGAAGAACACCAGGAAGGGGATGGGCTGGACATACGGCCAGGCGAGCAGTTGCAGGACGAGCGCCACGCCCGTGGCGAGCACGGCGGTACCGTACCGGAACACTGTCCCGCGCTGCCTGGTCATATCAATCGTCAGGACGACCCGCAGGGCCCCGCTCGGGCCACATGGACACCTCCACGCCGCCCATGCCTTGTCGAAGCCTGAACTCAAGGTGCGCACCGCGGGGCTGGCTGGCAAGCGTCTCGGGCCTCGTCCCCGTGATCCCGTGCGAGCCGATTTCTACGGTGTCCCCGCTCCAAGGTGCTGTGCGCGAGGCTTCACCCGTGGAACGATTCCGGGCGTGGGGAGGCCTCGGCGGCTCCCCAGCGAGGTGGAGCATGGCACGCATCGCAGTGCTGGGCGCTGGAGGGGTGGGCAGCGCGACGGCGCGGTTCCTGGCGCGAGAGGGACACGACGTCACGCTCATCGAGCAGTTCGGGTTCGATCACGATCGGGGCAGCTCGTACGGCACGTCACGCATCATCCGGAAGACGTACACGGATGGCTTCTACACGGCGCTCATGGGGCAGGCGTATCCGCTCTGGGACGAGCTGGAGCGCGAGGCGGGCGAGTCGCTGTTCGCTCGGACCGGGGGACTGTTCTTCGGCCCCGCCGAGCATCCGGAGCTGGTCGCCATCCGCCGCGCGCTGAAGGACAACGGCGTGCCGTTCGAGGAGCTGGAGCCCGCCGCGTGCGCGCGCAGGTTCCCGCGGCTCCGGCTGCTGCCGGGAGAGGCGGGCGTCCTCGAGCGGGAGGCGGGCTTCCTCCGCGCCTCCGCGTGCGTCCGCGCCAACGTGCGGCTGGCGGAGGCGCACGGGGCCCGGCTGCGCCCGAACACCACCGTGGAGGCCATCGAGCCGCGCTCGGGAGGCATCCGGCTGGCGCTGGCCGGGGGAGAGTCCCTCGAGCTCGAGCGGCTGGTCGTCACCGCGGGCCCGTGGACGGCGCGCCTGCTGTCCCGCTTCGTCACCCTGCCGTTCACGGTCACCCGGCAGACGTACTGCCACTTCGAGCCGGAGGCGCCGGTGGCGGACTTCGGCGCGGAGCGCTTCCCGGTGTGGATCGACTTCGCGACGAACTTCTACGGCTTCCCGTACGACGGGCAGACGCCGGGTGTGAAGGTGGCGTGGCACGAGACGGGCACGCCCACGGAGCCGGAGCGGGCGGACCGAGCGCTCCACGAGTCCGACCGCGAGCCCCTGCGCCGCTACAGCGCCGAGCACCTGCCGGGGCTCTCACCGCGCGTTGTCTTCGAGAAGGTCTGCCTCTACACGATGACGCCGGACAAGGACTTCGTGGTGGACCACCTGCCGGGCGAGCCTCGCGTCACCCTGGTGGGCGGGCTGAGCGGGCACGGGTTCAAGTTCACCGTGCTGCTCGGGCGCATCGCGGCCTGGATGGCGACGGGCCAGCAGGTGCCCTGGGAGCTCTCCCGGTTCTCGCTGGCGCGCTTGCCGGGCGCGTCGTCGCGTCCCGCCTGAGCGCGGGGCTCACGGCTTGCGAGGCAGGCCTCGGCCGGTGACGAGGTATACGGCGAAGCTGCCGAGCCAGTGGCCTCCCTCGTAGTGCGCGCCGGTGACGGAGCGCAGGCCGGCCTCCCGGTGGCGCTTCGCCGCGGCGCGCAGCGAGCCCAGCCGCTTGTCGGAGGCGGGGAGCGCGGAGGCGATCCCCTCCAGCATCCACGCCCGGCTGAGGTTCAGGCCGTCCAGGTGCGCCAGCTTCGGATCGCCAGGGTCGGACACCACCGCCGGCTCCAGCCACGTGGCCGAGCCGTTCGTGGGCAGCTCCGGCAGGAAGCCACGCAGCCACGTGACGAAGCGGGCCGGAGGCAGGACGCGCCGCATCAGGTCCGCCTCGGCGATGCACGGCGAGAGGAAGTCGTGCCCGGAGGGCTCGTACGCCAGCGGGCCGCGCTGATCCTTCCCGTAGAACGCCTCCACGCGCTCCACGAGGAGCTGCTCCATGGCGCGGTCCCCGGCCAGCCGCGCCCAGTCCAGGACGAGGCCGAAGGCGAAGGCCGTCTGGTCATGCTCGCCCACGCGGATGGGGCGCGTGAGCTTGGGCACCCACTCGCGGATGCGCTGGGCCGAGGCCTGCTCGAGCGGCTTCAGCGTGGCGGCCCACTCCCGGGCCTGGGGATCGTCCCACTCGCGCAGCTCGGCCGCCAGCTGGAGCAGCCAGGCCAGCCCATAGGGCCGCTCGAAGGAGACCCGTCCGGTCCCGCCCAGGTAGGCCACCTCGGCGGTGATGTTCGCGGGCGTCAGGCTCCGGGCGAGCGCCGCGCGGGCGCGGGGGGCGAAGGCCGCCTCCGGGAACGTCCTGGCCAATCGGGCAAGCAGCCAGTGGCCGTGGACGGCGGAGTGCCAGTCGTAGCACCCGTAGAAGGCGGGGGTGAGCTCGCGAGGGGGGCGCGCGTCCGCATCGCTGCTCAGGACGTGGGCGATCTTGTTGGGGTATTCCTGGTGGACACAGGTGAGGGCCAGCTCGGCGAAGCGCGTCGCGGCCTCGGCGGTGAAGTCCGTGGGCGGCGGGGGGCTGGAGGTGATCATGGTGGCAAGGCCCATCAGCAGGGGCAGGTTCATGGCGGGAGCCTAACGCAGCGGGCCACGCCGAACAGGTGCCAGATCTCTGCTAGAACGAAGGTGTGGGGACTGTCCGTGGAGGCCTCGGATGGAAGTGAAAGGTGTCGCGTTCCTGGCTCGGCAGCAGATGATCGTACAGGAGCACGGAGAGGCGGCCTGGCAGGCGTTCTTCTCGGAGTACGCGGCGCGCGAGCCGCTCTTCGCCCAGCCGGTGATGCCCGTCACGCGCATGCCGGTGGAGGCCTTCCTGCGCTTCAACGAGGCGCTGGTGGATCGCTTCTACAACAGCGACCCGAAGATCTACTGGCAGTTCGGCGTGAAGTCGGCCGAGTACGCGCTGGGCCGGGGGCAGCTCAAGTCGATGTTCGCCCTGGGGGACCTCAAGCGCTTCCTCCTCTTCACGCCCGGCATCTGGAAGGGCTACTTCACCGCGGGCGAGCTGCTGGTGAAGCCCGAGGCCGAGTACACGGAGCTGCGCATCGCCAACGTGCCTCGGCCCCACATCTACTTCGAGCTGTCGGTGATGGGCTTCGCCGCGGGCGGGCTCAAGATGCTGGGCGCGACGAACCTCCAGCACGAGGTGGTGAAGGGCTTCACCCGGGGCCACCCCGAGGTCGTCTACCGCTTCAAGTACGGCTGAGCGGGCGCTTCAGCCCAGCAGCTCGACGGGCGCTCCGACCTGGAGCGTCCCCGGGCGGCGCACCAGCACGTTCTGGCCGAACATCACCTGGCCGTCCTGGCGGCGGAAGGTGGCGAGCGTGCGCAGCGGCTCCCCGTCCCGAGCCTTCTCGCCCGTGAGCGGATCCACGGTGGTGAAGACGCACCGGCCGCAGGGCTTGACCACCTCCAGCTCCACGTCGCCGATGCGCAGCCGCTTCCAGCCGTCCTCCGCGAAGGGCTCGCAGCCCTCCACCACGAGGTTGGGCCGGAAGTTCTCCACGGTGACGGGGCGGGGCATGCGCCGGTTCAGCTCCTCCACGGAGGCTCGCGACAGGAGCAGCAGCGGGAAGGCGTCCGGAAAGCCCACGTGATCCTCGGGCCGGGCGTAGCGGGGATCCACCGGGCGCTCCGTCCGGGCGTCCACGCGCACGAGGACGATGGGCTGGCCGAGGTACTGGCTGAACCAGCGCTCCGCGTCCTTGCCGGCGCGAGCCGCCGAGCAGCGATCGTTCCAGATGGTGACGTCCAGGCGCTCGGCCCCCGCGGGCGGCGCGGGCACGTGCAGCTCGGGCTGCTCCGGGGCGGACAGGCGCAGGCCTCCCTCGGTGGGGACGGCGCTCACGCGCACCAGGGAAGGGAACTCGCGCCCGGTGATGAAGGAGCCATCGGGGCGCACCAGCATCCAGCGGCGATCATGCTCCAGCCCCATCGGCTCCGCCGTGGCCCGCGTCAGCGACAGGCCCCGCGTGGACTTGATGGGGTGGATGAAGAGCTGGGCCAGCACGGGCATGGGGCGCTCCAGGAGTGAGGCGGAGGCGTGCGTCGGACCTCAGGTGGCCCGCGGCAGCTTGATGCGGAAGGTGGTGCCCTTGTTGGGCGTGCTCTCCACGGAGATGTCGCCGCCGAACCCGGTGACGATGCCGTGGCAGATGGACAGCCCCAGCCCCGAGCCGCCCGGCTTCGTCGTGTAGAAGGGCTCGAAGATGTGGCCCAGGTGCTCGGCCTCGATGCCGCTGCCGTTGTCCTGGATCTCCACCACCACCTCGGAGCCCTGCGGGCGCGTGCCGATGCGGATCCGGGGCTCGGGGTGGCTCTCCGGGAAGGCCTGGGCGGCGTTGGACAGCAGGTTGAGGAAGACCTGAGTCAGCCCCTCCTCGCTGGCCAGCGCCAGGGGGACCTCTTGCAACTCCACCACCCGCTGCACGCGCGAGCCCGCGGGCAGCTCGGCCCGGGCGAGGGACTGCTCCACCGCCTTGCGCACGTCCACCGGCACTCCCGGCTGGGGGCTCACGCGGGCGAACAGCTTCACGTCCTGGACGATGCGCTTGAGGCGATCCGTGCCGTGGATGGCGTCCCGGCACGCGTCCAGCAGCTCCGCCGGATCCTCCAGGGGCGCGCCCGCGGTCCGCTTCTCCAGCGCCAGCCGCAGGTGGTTCAGGTTGGTGCTCACGAAGCCCAGCGGGCTGCTGATCTCGTTGGCCATGCCCGAGGCCAGCCGGCCCATGGCCTCCAGCCGCTGGGACTGCGCCAGCTGCGCCTCCAGCCGCGCGCGATCCTCCATCTCCTGGCGCAGCCGCACGTTGGCGGCCTGGAGCTCCGCGGTGCGCGCGGCGACGGCCTTCTCCAACTCCTCCTCGCGGCGGCGGCTCTGCCGGGACAGGTCCCACTTCTGCGCCAGCGCGTGCGCCATCTGGCGCACCTCGATGTTGTCGAAGGGCTTGCGCAGGATGAGCAGCCGCTGGTTGATGCCCAGCCGCTGCGCCACCTCCTCCCACGAGTAGTCCGCGTAGGCCGAGCACAGCACCACCTGCAGATCCTCGTCGGCCTTCCACAAGAGCGCGGTGGTCTCCACGCCGTCGATGCCCGGCGGCATGCGGATGTCCACGAAGGCCAGGGCATAGGGGCGGCCCTCGGCGGCGGCCTCCCGGACGCGCTGCACGCCCTCCTCGCCCTGCGAGGCGGAGTCCACCTCGAAGGAGTAGGCGCCGCCGGTGCGCGCCTGCGGCGAGCCGAAGAGGGCCGTCTCCAGGGCATCCAGCGAGGTGCTGCTCTCGGAGGCCGCCAGGATCTTCTGGAAGTCCTGATGGATGGAGGGGTTGTCGTCGATGATCAGGATGCGACGGCGGGGAGAGGCGGGCATGCTCATGCTCGGGCCTGCTCGGGGTTGAGAGGGAGGTCGATGATGAAGGTGGCACCGTGGCCGCGGCCAGGGCTGGTGCAGGTGAGGCTGCCCTTCATCTCGATGGCGGCCAGCGCGCTGGCGTGGAGCCCGAAGCCATGGCCTCGCTTCTTCGTCGTGAAGCCCTGGCTGAAGATGCGCGGCAGGTTCTCCGGGGAGATGCCGATGCCATTGTCGGACACCTCGAGCCGCAGCCGATCCTCGGGCTGACGGGTGATGCGCAGGGTGAGCTGCTTGTTGGGCTGCTGGCTCTCGAGCAGCGCGTGGCGCGCGTTGCTCAGCAGGTTGACGAGGATCTGCAGCAGCTTGTGCCGGTCCACCATCAGGTCCGGCACCGACGCGTACTCGCGGCGGACCTGGATCTCCAGCTGCTCGAACGAGGTGGCGTGAAGACGCAGTGCGTCATCGAGGAGCTCCGGCAGGGCCACCCGCTCCGTCACGCCCACGAAGCGGGCGTGCTCCTGCTGCATGCTGACCACGGACTTGATGTGGTCCACGTTCTTGGTGAGCGACTGCATCTCCGCCAACATCGTTGCCTGTTCCTCCGCGACCTGCCGCGAGACGGACAGGAGATACTCTGGCAGCAGCCGACCCCTCTCGTCACGCGTGAGGAACGTTCCCAGGTCCGGGGCGTGCTGGTTCATCAGCTCGGTGGCGCGGACCATGCCCTGCACCCGGGAGCCGCGCAGCCGCTCGGCCACGAGGGTGGCCGAGACGTTGACGCTGTTGAGGGTGTTGCCCACGTTGTGGAGCACCCCCGTGGCGATCTCCGCCATGCCGGCCTTGCGCGACGTCTCCAGCAGGGTGCGGTGCAGCTCTCCCAGCCGGGCCTCGGCCTGCCGCCGGGCCGTCACGTCCCGGCCGAAGAGCGTCACCCCCGTCACCTGCCCCTGGGCGTCCGTCATGGGGGTGAGGGACATCTCCAGCGCGGCGGTGGTGTCTCCCACCGGGTAGACGAGCTCCACCCGGACGCGCTCGCCCTGGAGCGCCCGGGCGAAGTTGTCGGGGAACTCCGGGTGCCGCTCGGCGAAGCGCTCCAGGGCCAGCGGCTCGCCCACCCGAGACTCCTGTCCGAAGATGCGGGAGTACCACCGGCGGTGCGCCGAGTTGGCCGTCAGCAGGCGCCCCTGGGGGTCCAGGGAGCACACGATGTCATCGGTGCTCTCCACCAGGTTCGTCAGCTTGCGCTCGTTGTCACCCAGGATCCGCAGCGTCCGCTCGAGCTCCGCCTGGGCATTGTCTCGCGCCCGGCTGTGCATGTAGCTCAGCCCCCAGACGCACACGATGCAGACGGCGGCGAAGACGTTGCCCGAGAGCGACAGCCCGCTGCCGCCGTTGGCGCTCCACAGGGTGAACTGGCCCTGGGAGAGCGGCAGGAGGACGATGGCATACAGGGCCATGAGCACGGCGAAGACCAGGCCTCCGCGCGAGCCCAGCACGAAGAAGGACAGCAGCGGAATGAGCGTGCTGGCCACATGGGTGGCCGCCATGGCGTTGTTCAGGTACAGGCTCGAGCCGATGTAGGCGCCCGCCAGCGTCGAGCACAGCAGCAGGCCAGGGCCGAAGGGGGAGGAGCTCCGACGCAGGAGCACCAGCGTGAGCGTGTAGGCCACCACGCAGAAGATCGCCACCCCGAGCAGGAACCCCTTCCTCGGCAGCGACAGCACCGAGATCAGGAAGAAGAGGGCCATTGCCAGCTGGGACACCGTGGCGGCGACGACAATCCGGTAGCGGGTGAGCTCGTCCGGGCGGCCCTGGCGTTGGGCCTCGTTCAGGAAGAAATCCAATACCTTCCGGATCCAGAACGAGGCCCCCTGGCGTGGGACCTGGGGCCTCGCCGCCGAAGACTCGGATTCTGCAATTCCGGAAGAGCTGGCATTCATTGACAAGGCCTGCACAGCATAGATGGCCTTGGCCCTACTGTGTCGCCAGGGAACCGGGTAGCCCACCTTCGTACAGTGTGCGCTGTCAAACATTGTAGGGCCATGTAGGCCCTGGGCTGGGGCTATGAAAGCGCCTTGGCGGCGGGCAGGAGGATGCGGGCGGTGGTGCCCACACCGGGCTGGCTCTCGAGGGCGAGCGTGCCGCCGTGCGCGACGATGATGCGGCGGGCCAGGGCGAGCCCCAGCCCCACGCCGCCGGTGGTGCGGGCCCGGCTCTTGTCGCTGCGGAAGAAGGGCGTGAAGAGGTGGGGCAGCTCGCTCGCGTCGATGCCGATGCCCTGGTCGGCGATCTCGATGGTGAGCCCCGTCTCCTTGGGCCGTGCGCGCACCCGCACCGTGGTGCCGGGCTCGGAGTACTTGCCGGCATTGTCCAGCAGGTTGTCGAGCGCGCGGCGCAGCAGCACCGGGTCCGCGTCCAGCACGGGCAGCGGCTCCTCGGCGCTCACCTGCAGCGTGTGCTGGGGGCGGGTGGCGCGGAAGCGGGCCGCGGCCTTGTCCAGCAGGGCCTGGGCCTCGACGAGCTCGCGGTGCAGGGGGGGAGTCGCGCCGGGAGACTGCCCGCTGGCCAGATCCAGCCGGGCCGCGGTGAGCACGTCCTCCACCAGCCGCTCCAGCTCGGACAGATCGGTGGTGATGTCCGCGAGCGACTCACGTGCCAGGTCCGCGTCTCCCTCGGAGGCCAGGTCCAGCGCCACGCGGATGCGCGCCAGCGGCGTGCGCAGCTCGTGGGAGACGTTGGCGATCAGCTCCTTCTGCGAGCGGAGCAGGTGGGTGATGCGCTCGGCCATCTCGTCGAAGGCGACGGCCACCTGCCCCAGCTCGTCGCGCCGGCGCAGGCCGGTGCGGACATCCAGCATCCCCTCGCCGAAGGCGCGAGTCACCGCGGCCAGCCGCTGCAGGGGCACGGCCAGGGTGCGGGCGAAGGCGATGGAGGTGACGGCCGTGCACCCGAGCACCAGCCCGATGAGCACCGCGAAGTTGATGGGCGGCGGTCGGGGCGGAGGCCTCTGGAGGATGATGGCGTAGGCGGTGGGCGCTCCACCCGTCGGGAGGGCGACGACCATCCGGCGAGGCTCCTCCTCCGAGCCCGGGGGCCGTCGCTGGGCAGGGCCTGGGGGCGCCGAAGGGTCGGGCGGTGGGGCCTCGAGCGGAGGCGAGGCGCTGGAGGCGAGGACCCGCCCGTCCATGGCGCGCACCGTCGCTGGATGCCCCAGGTGCTTCTCCGCTCGCTCCAGTGCCGTCTGCAGGGCGGCGGGCTGGTCCACGAGCTCGGACCACTCCGCGGCGAAGAAGGAGCGGTAGTGGTCCATGCCCCTTCGCATGGGAGGCTCCGCGACGAGATCCCTCGTGCCGATCACCACCGCGACGATGAGGACGAACTGGGCGATTCCCACCAGATAGATGCGCAGCAGCAGCGAGCTCGGCAGGCGCAGACGCCCTGGGCTCATGACTCGTCACCGCGAGTGAGCATGTAGCCGGCGCCGCGCACCGTCTTGAGCAGCTTCGGGGTGCGAGGGTCCTCCTCCAGCTTCTGGCGGATGCGGAAGATGTGCACGTCGATCGAGCGGTCGAACACCTCGTCCGCGCTGCCCTTGACCAGGTCCAGGATCTGCTCGCGGCTGAGGACGCGGCCGGCGCGCTCGGCCAGCACGCGCAGCAGCCCGAACTCGTAGGACGTCAGGGTGAGGGCGCGGCCATCCAGGGTGGCGGTGAGGCTGCGCGGATCCAGCTGCAGCCGGCCGACCTGGATGGGCTGGACGGCGGGGCCCGCGTGGCCGCGAGCGCGGCGCACCTGGGCGCGGATGCGCGCGAGCAGCTCGCGAGAGGAGTAGGGCTTGGGCAGGTAGTCGTCCGCGCCCGTCTCGAGCCCGAGCACCCGGTCGATCTCCTCGCCGCGCGCGGTGACCATGATGATGGGGACATCGCTGCGGGTGCGCAGCTCCCGGCACACCTCCAGGCCATCGCGGCCCGGGAGCATCAGATCCAGCAGGACGACGTCGTAGGCGTGGCGGCTGGCCTCGGCGAGGCCCTCCGGGCCGGTGCGGGCCACCGTGACCACGAGCCCATGCTCCTGGAGGTAGCGAGCAGTGAGGCGAGCCAGTCGCTCATCGTCCTCCACCAGGAGGACCTGGACGGTTCCTTCCTCGGGCGCCAGGCGGTTCGGGTGCTCCATATGGGTCGCTCCAGTCCCTCTGCGTCAGGCGGCCCCCTGAGGGTGGCGGAAGGTGCGCGACCCGGAGAGCCCCTGGAAGGGATTTTACGGAGTCCACTTGGAGCCCGCATGGAGAGAACCAGACTCCGGGTCGCGCAGGTACACCCTGACGCGGGCCCATGTCCGCCATGCTTCTGGATGATGAAGAAATATTTCGGACGCCCGGGGCCGCGGGGGCGACTCAGGCGGCGGGGCGCTGGGCGGCGGCCTGACGGCGGTCGTGCTGGTAGCGGCGCAGGACCCACTGTCCGGCGGGACGGGCGCGCAACTCCTCCGACATCTGGACGAGGGCCTTGGGCATCGGAACGTCCGCTCGGGCCGCGTACGGCGAGCCCTCGGGCTGGATGATCGGGGCGAGCAGCGACGCCGCGGTGATGTCCGCGATCGTCAGGGTGGAGCCCACGAGATAGCGCGAGGGGTCGCCCTGGATCTCCCGCTCGAGGCGGTCCAGCGCCGCGAGCACCTTCACCCGGGACTCCTCCACCTTGTCGGGATAGATGCGGTACTGACGCGTGAGGACGCGCTTGACGAGCGGGACCAGCAGTCGGCCCAGCCAGCGCTGGGGGGCGGGGTACTCCCCGAACATCAGGGCACCCAGGTTCGCGCCGCTCCCGATGATGTGCCCATAGGCCCAGCGGCGCACGTGGATGCCGGCGTCGTCGAAGAGCTCCTCCAGCTCCAGCGCCCGATCGCGCTCCGGGCCGGGCGGAGGTAGCAGCGGAGGGGTGGGGTAGGTGCGCTCCAGGTGCAGGGCGATCTCGGTGGAGTCGCCCAGCGCCACGGAGCCGTCCACCAGCACCGGCACGCTCCCGCCGCCCTTCGCCAGCTTCTTGGCCACCCCGCGGTGGGAGCCGGGCATCAGGTTCTTGAGGGTGTAGGGCAGGCCCTTGGCGTCGAGCAGCCAGCGAGCCTTCTCGCAGTAGTGGGAGATGGGGAACTGGTACAGCGTGCGTTCGGTGGGAGCCATGGCCCGAGCATCCCACGATTCGCGCGCCGTGACGTCACTTCATCCGCCGGAGCAGCGGCCGCAGTCCTGCTGGCAGCCGGAGCCTTGCCCGTTGCCGCACTGCTCGCTGATCTGACAGATGCGATCTCCACAGGTGTAGATCTCGCTCGGGCGGACCCGGCTGGTCAGCGCCTTGTAGGTGACGCCGTTCCAGGTGCACGTCAGGTAGAAGCCGCCGGGGACGATGGGCTGGCAGAGCTGCTCGCAGGTCCCGGCGTAGCTGAGGGGCGGGCACGCCCGGTTCGTGTAGGGATCGGAGCTCGACAGCTCACAGGCGCGCGAGGAGGACTCGTTGGCGCGCAGCCGAGGCCCGTCCGAGCCGAAGAAGACGCCCTGGCCGTTGAAGAGGTTTCCGAAGAAGCACGCCTCCCGGCGGGAGTACTGGTGGAGCTCGTCGAAGGTGAAGGGGATGATCTGCCCGGTGGCCGTCTTGCCGAGCAGCGAAATCGTCACCGACACGCCGAACTTGTTGACGTGGGCGGCCATGCACGCGGAGACGAGCTGCTGCTCGGCGAGCGTGGCCGCGCGTCCGTTGGCCCAGCTCGGCGCCAGTCCCAGTCCGCCCGCCCAGCGATAGGTGACGCGCGTCTGGGGAGACCGGTAGGTGCGCACCTGTCCCGCGGGCACGGCGCAGCGGACGATGTAGCGCATCACCGTGTCGTTCAGGGTGGGGTTCTGCGCGAACCATGTGTTGAAGCTGGAGGAGGACAGGCCGTTGGCGGACAGGCCGTTGGCGGACAGGCCGTTGGCGGACAGGCCGTTGGCGGACAGGCCATTGGCGGACAGGCCGTTGGCCATCAAGCCGTTGTCGGACGACAGCTCCTGGCTGGATTCCTCGAGGGCGGGCTCGGAAGAAGGCTCGGTGTCGGGCTCCATCGGGCCGCAGGCCAGCGGGCCCGCGACGAGCAACCCGACGGAGAGCATGGCCATGAGGCGTGAGGGAAACGGGGACATCTCCTGGCTGCGGAAGGCTTCATTGATCGGCACCGGCTTCATCGCGGACCCCCTTCGGCAGAGCTTTCAGAGTTTCCGGAGATACTGCTGACGAGTGATCACTTCAGGAAACAAGACCGCAGGGCAGGTGGGCCTTTTCGGTGGCTCGTGAATGAAGCGGACGTGAACCAGGTGACGTTGGAGGCTCGCGGTGTCCGGTTTCACAACCTCGCAACGCGGGACGGATCCAACGCGCGACGGCTCATCGGCCTTCGAGTGTTTTTCCGGTAACGAGCGAGGGGAGGAGCATCATGCTCGCCTGTACGCGCGACGCGAGCCGTCGGATTCACGGGCGGAGCGGACCGGTATAGACAGGTGAGCCATGCGCTCCTCTCCCGTCCCAGTTCCTGCCCGGCTCACCGCCGGAGTGCTCCTGCTCGCGCCGCTGCTCTGGGCCGCCGCCCCTGAGGCACCTCCGCGGCTGGAGGACGCGGTGCAGGACACCTTCCAGGGAGTGGCGCGTGTGGTGGCGGTGGGGGACGTGCACGGGGACGTGGAGGCGCTGACGGAGGTGCTGCGGCTCGCGGGCCTCATCGACGAGAAGGGCCGGTGGGTGGGCGGCAAGGCTCACCTGGTGCAGACGGGAGACATCGCGGATCGGGCTCCCCGGACGCGGGAGTGCTACGAGCTGCTCCGGCGGCTGGAGCGTGAGGCGGCCGCGGCGGGCGGCCGTGTGCACGTGCTGCTGGGCAACCACGAGGCGATGAACATGCTCGGGGATCTGCGCTACGTCACTCCGGAGGAGCTGGCCTCGTACGCGGATCAGAGCCCGACCCCGGATGCGGAGGGGCAGCCGCGAGGGCTCGCGGGACACCGGGTGGCCTTCAGCCCCGAGGGCCGATATGGCCGCTGGCTGCGAAGCCGCCCCGCGGTGCTGCGCATCGACGGGACGCTCTTCATGCACGGAGGGCTTCAGCCGGGAGTGCCGGCGCGGACGCTCGCGGAGCTCAACCGCTGGGTGCGCCAGGATCTCTTCACGGGCAATCCTCCTGGAGGCGCGACGGACTCGCAGGGCCCCTTGTGGTTCCGAGGCTACGCGAAGGATCCGGAGCCCCAGTGGAGCGAGGGGCTGGACGAGGTGCTGCGCCGCTTCGGCGCGAAGCGGATGGTGATGGGGCACACCCCGACGGGGGACGGCCGCATCGGGGTGAGGTTCGGCGGCCGGACGCTGTTCATCGACACCGGCCTGAGCGCCTATTACGGCCGGCACCTGGCGGCGCTGGAGATCCGAGGGGACCGGCTCACGGCGATCTACCCCGAGGGCCGGGTGGAGCTGCTCGCCCCGGCCGTGAAGAGCGCTCCGCCCCCTGCGTCGAAGGCCGCGCAGGGAAGGTGACCGCGCCGCAGGGTGGGCTCAGCCCAGCAGTCCGCCCAGCGCGCCGCCCAGGCCACCGCCGCCAGGAGTGCCCGAGCCGCCACCGGAAGCCCCCGCCAGCATCGGCACCACCGCGAGGATCTTGCTCACCAGCCCGGGATCGAGCCGCGACTTGAGGAAGTTGAGGACGATGGGAGCAATCAGCGTGGCCTTGCTCGCGTCGATGTTGAAGCGCTGGGCCAGCGAGACGAGCGCCGCCACCTCTCCCGCCTGGGACACGGCACCGCCCAGGGCACCCAGCGCGCCTCCCAGGCCGCCCGAGGAGGAACCCCCACCCATCAACCCACCCAGGGCGCCCATGAGCCCACCGCCCGCGTCCGCCGCGGGGGCCTGGGCCTGCGCGGCCTGTTGCCAGCCCTGCAGCTCGGGGACGGCTCCCGCCACCTGTCCGGCGGCGTCCGCTCCGAGCTTCTCCTTGACCGTGCCCTGGATGAGCCCCAGCACGGAGCCGGCGAGCCCCTGCGCCTGCTGAGGGTTCACGCCGAGTTGCTGCGAGAGTTGTCCGATGAGGTCCATGTGACTCCTGTGGGAGGGGCGTCCTATCTACCCCTCTCAGGGAAGTTGGGCGAGGGAGAGGGACGCGAGCCAGCCGCCAAGGGAGAGTTGAGCCCACGAGCAGGCCGGTGGTGTCGTGAATCGAACGGGCCGTCGCTCCGAACCCGGGGAGCCCACGTGAGTGCTGGCGAGCGCCGTCTCCTGGCACGTCACCGGAACCCACGGAGAGCGGAGCGGCTGGCTCCGAGGGGTCGTTCCGGCCCGAAAGGGGACACGCGTTGGTGCCCCCTCTTCGGGAACCGGCTCCCTCCCTGTCGGCCGGACCGGTTGCGAACTGGTATGACAAGCATACCAGTCGGCGGCGTTCTCGCCCGACACGGGCACCTCCCCGGGAGGCGGTGTGGCTCGGGGGCGGTGGGTGCGTCGCGCACCGGGCCAGACGGTCGAGCAGCGCCTCATCCGCGGCCGGTCGTTCACCGGTGGACGTGACGGCCGGGTGGGGCACTGGCGCCGCCGAGGCTCAGAGCGACTCGCAATACCCGTAGTTGCAGGCGGGGGCGGACGCGGGAAAGTCCCCGGGCCCGCCGCACGTCTTGCAGGACGTGGCTCCGTTGGCGACCTTGTCGAGGAAGCAGCCGCAGGCGGACTCGGTGGAGTAGGCGCTCAGCGGGCCCATCTCCGGGGTGCGCTTCACCTTCATGGCGCACTTGGGCACCAGGTGCCGCTCGATGATGGCCTGCAGCAGCTCCTGATCGAGCTTGGCGGAGGCGAAGCGGCTGACGAGCGCGCCGGCGGCGGCCGTGGGCAGTCCGCTCTCCGTCCTGGTGTAGAAGTGCACTGGTCCCCAGTTGGGGTAGTGCCCGTCCCGGACGTTCTGCAGCAGAACCCAGAGAAAGGTTGTCCATGGCAGACACAATCGTCGTGGCGGGAGCGGGCAGCATCGGCTGCTTCGTGGGCGGGCTGTTGGCGGCGGCGGGCCGCGAGGTGCGCTTCCTCGCCCGGCCGAGAATGGTGGCCGAGCTTCAGGCCCACGGTCTCACCCTGACCGACCGCGACGGCGGCAGCCGCCACGTGCCGGCGGCGAGCCTCTCGGTGACGGATGATCCCGCCGTGCTGGCCCAAGCGCGGTGGATCCTGGTGACGGTGAAGAGCGGCGCCACGGTGGAGATGGGGGAGTCCATCGCCCGCCACGCGAAGCCAGAGGCCGTGGTCATCAGCCTGCAGAACGGCATTGGCAACGCGGACCGGCTGCGCGCCGTCGCCAGAGGGCAGCGGGTGGTGGCCGGCATGGTGCCCTTCAACGTGGTGCACCGAGGGGAAGGGCGCTTCCACCGGGGAACGGACGGGAGCCTCACGGTGGAGGCGGGAGTGCCCGGCCTGCTGTCCACGCTGTCCGTCCCTGGCCTGGCACTGGCCGAGCACTCGGACATGAGCGGGCTCGCCTGGGGCAAGCTGCTGATGAACCTGAACAACGCGCTGAACGCCTTGTCCGGCCTTCCTCTCCGCCAGCAGCTGGCGGACCGGCGCTGGCGTCGCGTGCTGGCGGCGAGCCAGCGAGAGGCGTTGGAGCTGATGGCCGCCGCGAAGATCGTCCCCGCGAAGGTAGGGAAGGTCCGACCGAGGCTGCTCCCCGGAATCCTGTCCCTGCCGGATGCGGTGTTCCAGCTGCTGGCGGGGGCGATGGTGAAGATCGACCCGGAGGCTCGCTCCTCGCTCTGGGAGGATCTGGAGAAGCGGCGGCCGACCGAGATCGATCACCTGCAGGGCGCCGTGGTGGAACTGGCGCGCTCGCTGGGCCGAGACGCGCCGCTCAACCGGAAGGTGCTGGAGGCGGTGAAGCGCGCGGAGGCCGCCGGGACGGGCTCTCCGCGCATGACGGCCGAGGCGCTCGGCCTCACCAGAACTTCATCTTCTTGACCGCCTTCTTGGCGGTCTTCGAGACGCTCTTGCTCACGTCCTTGGCGGTGTTCTCCACCGCCTTGGTCGCCTGGTTCACGCCCTTGTTCACGCTGTTGGCGAGGTCCTTCGCTTCCTTCTCGCTCTTGCCGTAGACGTCCTTGAAGACCTTGGCGGTGTCGTTGACGCCGTCCATGACGCCATCCTTGACGGCATCGGCCCACTTGTTCATGTCCTTGAACACCTCGCGCAGGGCCTCCTCGACCTTCTTGCTCATGATGTCCGGGAGCCGGGTGAACGTGTCGGACTTCACGTCGACCTTGAACCTGCCCAGGTCGACGTGCTGGCCCGCGAAGTCGAAGCTGGACTCCAGCTCGATGGCGGACTGGGCTCCCTTTCCCGCGGTCCCCGTGCTCCACCGGGCGCGACCCGACTTGTCGTACATGACGACGTTGCCGTCGCCCTGCATCGTGAGCCTCGCGATGTTCTGACCGTTGGTATTGCTGGCCCAGATCGCGCCGCTCTGGCCGTTGTAGATCACGAGATTGCCATCACCCTGGAAGGCCACCTGGGTGCCATCCCGGCCATGGGTCGCGGAGGCCCACAACACCTCGCCGCTGCTCTTGTAGAGCACCAGGTTGCCGTCGGCCTGGAAGACGAGCCGCATGAACCCGTTGGACAGCAGCGTCGACTCTCCGGGGTAGGACGAGCCTGGCGCCAGGCTGATGTCCGCGGGCGCGTTGTCGATGTCGACGTCCACCTCGACCTCGAGGTCGGTGTTGATCTTCGCCTTGCCGAGTGCGCCGAGATCCACCGTGCCGACCCCCACCTTGACCGTGCCGTTGGCGCCGAAGCCGGACTTGCCGAAGCGGGCGTCGAGGTCGAACTTCACGCCCGGCGCCAGGTTCCCGACGAGCTCGAAGTCGATCCCCTGCACGGACACGCTGGCGTAGATGCCCTGCTTGACGCCGAGCATCGTCATGCTGCCGTTGACGTAGAAGTGGGGCGGGCGGAACTGAGGCACCGGGTTGTCGTTCTGGGTGAACGTCGAGACCGAGAGCTTCGGCCCTCCGCCGCCCTGCAGCGCCGCGATGGAGAACACCTTCTCGTCGAGGATGACGATCTTGTCCATCTGCGCCTCGACGGAGATCCCCCGGTTCTGGGCGATGTCGACGGTGGCCGAGGCGTCGAAGCCCGCGAACGAGATGGCCGCGTTCAGGTAGTAGCCCTGCGGGAACGCGATCGAGCCGATCGAGGTCTTCTGCGGCGCGAAGTAGAACTGGGGCTCGACGGAGACCTCGATGTCATTCCCGCTCTTCTTGAGCGCGTAGTGCCGCATCTTCGTCAGGTCCGTGAGGTGCCAGGACTCGCCCTTCTTGTTCGTCCGGAGGGTGAGCTGCTCGGACGCGCTCGGGATCTGCACCTTCGCGGCGGCGAACGCGGGTGAGAGCTTCGTGAGCTCCTGGCCGTCGAGCTCGTCGGTGAGATCGCCTGGAATCTTGAACCGATGGGTCCCCTTCAAGGCGATCGTCTTCAGGACGTCGTCGATGTTCGAGGGGATGGCGCTCCCCAGCAGCGTGTCCGTCACGTCGTTCAGCGTGAGCTGGCTGAGGGAGCCGGCGACCAGGCTGTTGGACGGGTTGGTGCTGTCGAAGAAGATCGCGACGGACGACGAGAACCTCGACGTGTCGATGGTGCATGCGATGCCCAGGCTCGGGATGCCGCCCCAGTTGACGCCGATCTGGAGCGCGAGGTTCGACAGCTTGAAGGCCTTGCAGTCGACGGGCGCCGAGCCCTTCATGGTGGCCGAGAGGAAGGCCCCGCTGGGGACGAACGCCATCGTCGTGTCGAACGTCTGCTTCTGCCCCTGGATCTCGACCTGCATGTTGCCCGTGAGGAACATGCTGGGCTTGCCGTTCTGCAGGAGGATGCCCAGCTGGTAGTCGAACGGCAGCCCCTGGATCTTCGTCCGCTGCTTGAAGAAGAGCCGCGAGCTCGCGGAGGGGTTGGGGCTGCTGACCGCGAGCGCGACCGACTGCCTCGAGCCGAGCCCGAGCAGCTTCATGAGCAGGCTGTGCTGCTTGTCGTTCGCGTCGAGCTGCCAGTCGGCGAAGACCATGAAGCCCTGGGTGACACCCTGGGCCGTGGCCGGCATGGCCAGGCTCTTCGTGGCGAGCTGGGGCGTGTTGAACTGGGCCAGCGAGGGGAACTGGAAGCTGGGGTTGTCGAAGCTCGACACCACGAGCATGAGCTTCTCGAGCTTGACGACATCCTCGATGGCCTCGAGGGCCGAGAGCCCCGGGATCTTCGAGATGCCGCTCGTGGCGAGATCCAGCCCCGCGGCGAAGCCCCACTTCGTGCCCACCTTGCGCGCCTCGAACGCGAGCGCGCCGAAGCCGTCGATCGTGGTGCCCAGGTTGAAGACGTAGTCGTTGCCGCGCTTCTGCACGAGGATCGCGGCGGACGACAGGGTCAGGTCGAAGCCGGGCGGCATCTCCCCGACGAGATCACACAGCTCGCCGATGACGCTCGTGAGCTGGATGTTCTGGAACGTGCCGCGCACGGTGATGTCGCCGGGGATGCCGTAGCTCACGGAGAGCTGGAGCGACTTTCCGAAGGCGGCGGTGCCGGCGAGCTTGCCCGAGACGGGTCCTCCCTTGGGGTAGGAGAAGTCGACGAGCACGTTGCTGACCGTGAGGTTCGAGCGGCCGACCGGGATGACGAAGGGCTTCGAGCTCGTGGCGGCGAGCATCTGGGCCGAGTAGAGCTTCCCCGGCGAGACGACCATCGAGAGCGTGCCGACCGAGATGTCACTCGGCGCGGCAGCACCGGGCGCGAGCTTCTTGAAGAGCCGCTCGATCGGGATGGACTGGTTGTCCACGTGGGCGAAGACGGTGAACCCGTTGCGGCTCCGGGCCGAGACCGAGATGGGCACTCCCTCGATCTCGAGCGTTCCGGAGACCGTCACGCCGACCCGGGACTTCCCGCTCCCGAACGGATTGTCGACGTCGAACCGGCAGGAGAGGTCATTGACGACGAGGTCATCGCCCCAGATCTTCCAGGAGACGCTCGGCATGCCGACGGTGAAGCTCACCGTGTCGATGTCGGCGGTGCGGCCGTAGGACGACAGGATGAGCGTGACGCCCATCAGCTCGAGCGCCTCGAGCTTCTCCACCGCGCTCCGGAGCTCGTCGGGGAGCAGGGAGGCCAGGCTGTCGGTGCCGCAGAGATCCACGAGGCTGGCGAGCTTGCCGAGCTTCATGCCCTCGCAGCTCGCGTAGAGGCAGACGCGCGGCAGGTTCCACTCGAGATCGGCGGAGAGGTCCAGGGTGATTCCAGCGCTCGGGACGGAGAGCCGGGCCGAGTAGCCGTGCGTCGGCGAGAAGTCCCCGTTCGTGGCCATCCAGTCCGTGGAGGTCGGCGTGTAGACGAGGAACGTCGGATCCTCGAAGGAGAGCTTGCCGATCTTGAAGTCGAGGGGGAGCGGGGCCCTCAGGTGGATGCCGGGCACGTCCTTGCGGAGCAGGGCGCGAGTGGCGACGAACTTGTTGCCGGAGAGCGTCTCCTCGCCCGGCTTCGGGATGCGGATCGTCCCCCGGAGCGGGAGTGCGCCTCCGCCCGTCATGGCGTACTCGAGGACGCCGACCATGCCCTGGGAGCGCATCTGGGACACGACGTTGTGGCCGGGCTCGAGCGCCACGCCGCGCTTCTCGTCCGTCTCCGCGTGCGACGAGACGATGACCTGCGTGTCGAAGAGGTCGAGCGATTCGACGAAGGGCTTCTGGAGCGACGTGAAGTCCGTGCCGGAGTCATTGATGGGATAGCCGGTGTCGTAGTTCCACACCGTGGGCAGCTTGGGAAAGCTGCGCGAGAACGTCCACGCGCCGGGGCCCGGCATCGTGTCGCGCAGCGTGTACGTGAGCCGCGTCCTCACGTTGCCGTCCGTGTCGAGCGAGAAGCGCGCGGTGACTGGCAGATCCGCGACGCCCAGGACGGAGGAGCGGCCCTTCAGGGTGACGGCCTGCTCGTCATCGGAGGTCTGCTCGAGGCTGGGGCTGGAGATGGTGACGTTCTGGCCCTCGAAGTAGGTGTCGAGGAACGTCCCCATGGCGGGGCCGAGCCTGTCGCGAGAGAGGACGACGTCACCTTGGCTGACGGAAAGCACATCTCGGAGTTCTTGGAGTTTCATGGTCGCACCAGGCCAGGGGTCAGGAGTTCCGCGCGTCCTTCTTGGGATACATGAACTGGATCATCGCGATGTCACCGTCGCTGGGCGCCCAGGGGGTGAACACCTTGGGCAGCTGCTCCAGCGCCTCGGGCGCGACCTCGCCGAGAGAGGGATAGTTCAGCTTGATGCCCAGCTTCTTGAGGATCTCGGCTGCCGCCTTCTCTCCGAGCTTGTCGTTGAGCGGGTCCGTCCGGCAGTTCCAGACGTAATAGCCAAACGCCGGGTAATGCATGATGGACGCCGGATCGTAGGGGCCTCCGTCATCCACGTTGTTCTTCAGCACGACCTCATGGGCCAGCCATCCAACGGGTGGATCGGATTTATTGAAGGAGTAGCACAGCCTCGGAACGTCTCCCGCCTGGTACGGAGCATCCTCGATGCGGCCGTTGCGCTCGTTCTCGTGGGACAGGCCGAGGATGTGCCCGAGCTCGTGGGGAATGCTCTTCCAATGATCCATCTGCTCGGAGGCGACCGGGAACATGGCCATGTTCCCGACGTTGCTCCCCGTGGCTCTGCCGTTGGCGCCGGCGGTGGTGCTCCTGGTATCGGTGAGCTTGATGTATTTCACCTCGTCGTTCGGGACGTTGGCGCCCTCCTGGAGGGGCTCTCCCCGCTCGACGAACGAGATGTGGATGCCATCGGAATTGACGAAGTACATCCACTCCGACATGCACCTGCGGATGACGCCCATGAGCATGACGGCGTTGTCGTAGAGCTCTTCGTCTCTCCTCAGCTCCTCTCCTTCCTTCGACCGGACAGCTGGCTCCTTGGGGATGATGAATCGGTAGGGGATGATCCCGTTGGCCCACCGCTTCTCTGCCTTGACTCCGAATCCCATGACGCAGCCTCCGACACGAAACGAGCGTGTCCCTCCCAGGAGCACGTCACGTGCCATCGGGCGGTCGCTGCACGGGAGTTCTTCATGCCGCGAGGGCGCGCTCTGAGCGGGTCGCGGGAGCTGCCGGCGGAGTGCGGAATCCGCAGGAAGAAGCTGCGGATTTCGCAGGGTGTCTCGGAGGACTGCGTGCGGAACGCGTTGGAAACAGACGCGCCTGCGTTCAGCGGGGACGCGTCAGGGCCGCCGACACAGGAAGATGTCGTCGAAGAGGCCGTCTCCGATGGGCCGCTTCAGGGGCTCGACGCGGAAGCCCGCCTGGGTGAGCACGCGATTCCACGTCTCGCGAGGAAAGAGCCCCTCGACGTGCTGATCGTGCACGGCCTTGAGCTCGGCTCCCTGCCGCAGCAGGAACCCGAAGTCGACGACGTAGGTGCTGTCCTCGGGGTGGGGATCCCACGTCCACATGAGACAGCGGAGCGAGCGGTCTCCGTCGTCCTCCGACAGCACCTCGGTGGCGTCCCGGAAGGTCTCTCGGGTGCAGTCCGGCGCGATGATGGCGGCGCCTCCGGGCCGCGTGTGCACGAAGGCCGTGGTCGCCGCGGCGAGCAGGTCCTCCTCGGTGCGCATGTAGCAGATGGCGTCGTGGATCAGCACCGCGTCGAACGTCCGGTTCAGCCGCAGGGTGCGCATGTCTGCCTGGACGTGCTCGCAGTCGGGGTTCTGCTGGCGGCTCAGCGCCAGCATGTCGGGGGAGAGGTCCGCGAGCGTGCAGGTGAAGCGACGCTTCAGGTGAAGCGCGTTGTTTCCGGCGCCCGAGCCGAGCTCGAGCAGTGTCCGCGGCGGAGGAGTGACGACGCGCTCGAACGCGGCCGTGAAGCACACGGCCTCTTCCTCATGGTCCTCTGGCGGATCGACCAGGTGGTACCAGGGGACGAGCTCGCCATAGAGGAGGGGCTGCATGGCCCCTGGTTCTATCAGTCATGCGTGGTCAGGCTGAAGATCTGCCTGAGCCGGCCGAGGATGCGGTTGGCCTCGGGCGCCGCATCCGAGCTGGCGCCGCTGGCCTCGGCCACCGCGCGCAGCTGGGTGCGCCGCCTGGCCAGCAGCGACGAGAGCTGCCGCGCCAGCCCCGGGTGCGTGACGAACATGCGCGCGAAGGCCGGCCGGTCCAGCTCCAGCAGCACCGAGTCCTCCATCGCCACCACCGTGGCCGCGCGCGGCTCGCCGGTGAGCAGGGACATCTCGCCGAAGTAGTTGCCGCGCTTCAGCCGCGTCACCTCCAGCCCCTTGCCCGTGCGCACCGACACCTCGCCCGAGACGACCAGGTAGAAGGTATGCCCCTCCTCGCCCTCCTCGATGATGCGCTCGTTCTTGCCGAAGCGCCGCGCCACCAGATCGCACCTGAGCCGATCCAGCTCCTCCGGCACCAGCAGGGCGAAGAGGTCTACCGCCCGGAGCAGCTCCATCACCGACTCCGCGGAGAACTCGGACTTCTGCGCCGCCTCGGTGCGCGTGTGCAGCACGCGCTGCGGCAGCCCGAGCTCGATGTTGTCGCGCTTCAGCCGGTACCAGAGCCGCGTGTACAGCTCCTCCATGGTGTTGTCCGCCTGGGAGAAGTCCGCCACCCAGTACCGCATCTGGTAGCGGATGGACGACTCGCCATAGGACCACGTCCGGCACTGCGGCGGCGGCTCCTGGAGGATGGTGCTGATCTCCTTCATCACATCCAGCACCGCCGCCTTCACCCGGTTGGGCGGCGCGTCGATCGAGAGGCCGATCTCGATGTCGATGGCGACCGGCTCGTAGCCGAAGGAGAAGTTCTTCACGATCTCCTTGGCCACCATGCTGTTGGGAAGGGTGATGCTCTCCCGGCGGAAGGTGACGATGCGCGTGGCGCGCCAGCCGATCTGCACCACGCGGCCCGTGTACTCCTTGATGCGGATGAAGTCGCCCACCTGGTAGGGCCGCTCGAGCTGCAGCGACAGGCCCGCGAACAGGTTGCCCAGCGTCTCCTGGAGCGCCAGACCGATCACCACCGACAGCACCGCGGAGGTGGCCAGCAGGCCGCCGAGGTCCAGGTTGAGCTGCGTCTGCAGGATGGGCAGCGCCGCCAGCCCGTAGAGCACGAAGCTGATGACGTCGCGGAGGATCTTCGGCGTCGCCACCGGCGAGCGCAGGCGCACGAGCTTCAGCGCCAGGGCCACGCAGGAGCGGATGACGCCGAAGGTGAAGGTCAACATCCACCCGACGTTGACGAGCTTCACCACCGAGCTGGGCGCGTCGGCGGGAATCGTCCAGGCCGCCACCCGCAGCGCGAGGAAGGCGATCAGGAAGCGGAACGCGCCGCGCAGGTCCCGGCGGAACTCCTTGTCGCTGCTGGCCGAGCGCATCCCGAACAGCAGGACCACCAGGACAGCTCCAACGACGAGGGAGACGTTGCTCTGCAGAAAAGGAAGCAAGGCGTGGAAACTCTGACCGAGCCGATCCAGGAGGGTCAAGCAGGCGGTTGACGCCCAGGGCGCGACCGGACATACACGCACCATGACGCTGGCCTCGGTGGTCGGACAGCCCCGTGCGATTGATGCACTCCAGGCGGCACTGCGCAGTGGCACGCTGCATCACGCCTACTTGTTTGCCGGGCCAGAGGGCGTGGGCAAGGAGCTCGCGGCGGTGGGGCTCGCCCAGGCGCTCACCTGCCCGGAGCAGCCCGAGGTGGGGTGCGGCCAGTGCGCCAGCTGTGTGCGCGTGTCCAAGGGGCTCCACCCGGACGTGACGTGGGTGATGCCGGACGAGGAGCGCGTGGCGCGCGGGCTGGCGGGGCGCTCGGACTTCACGGGCACGCCCAGCCGGGACATCCGCGTGGAGCAGATCCGCGGCCTGCAGGAGCGGCTGGCGCTGCACGGCCTGGAGTCTCGCCGCAAGGTGGCGCTCATCACCTCCGCTCACCGCATGAACGAGCCCGCGCAGAACGCCTTCCTCAAGACGCTGGAGGAGCCGCCCGCGGACACCACGCTCATCCTCATCGCCGCGGCGATGGACAAGCTGCTGCCCACCATCCGCAGCCGGTGCAGCAAGGTGCACTTCGCTCCACTGCCGGTGGACCTGGTCGCGCAGCGCGTGCAGCAGGAGCGCCGGTTGGATCCGCAGACGGCGGCGCTCGCCGCGGTGATGGCCGGTGGCAGCCTGGGGCGCGCGCTGAGCCTGGACGTGGAGGGGCTGGCCCAGCGCAAGGAGATCATCACCCGCTTCGAGGCGCTCCGGTCGGAGGACGCGCTGCCCCTGCTGCGCTTCGCGGAGGCGTACGGCGGCTCTCGGGAGGACGCCGAGCAGGCGCTCGCCCTCCTGGCCCTCTGGACGCGGGACGTGGCGCTGCTGAAGGCCGGGGGCGAGTCCCTGGCGAACCTGGACATGAAGGAGCTGGCGCGCGAGACGGCGGCGCGTGTCTCCGAGCCCGAGCTGCACCGCCGCGCCTGGCTCATCGAGCGCGCGCAGGCGGGCATCGGGCGCAACGGCTCGCCCCGGCTGCAGCTGGAGCGGATGCTGCTGGAGCTGCTGATGCGGGAGGTCCGGTGAGCGCGGAGATGGATGACGTGCTGGCGGAGGTGAAGGCGGGCAAGGTGGCGCCGCTGTACCTGCTCTGGGGCGAGGAGTTCCTGGTACGCAAGGGCGCCGACGAGCTGGTGAAGGCGCTGGTGCCGGACGCCTCCATGGGGCTGAACTTCGCGGTGCTGGACGCGTCCTCCCCGCGCGAGGTGGCGCAGGAGCTGGCCACGATGCCGCTCTTCCCGGGCCGCAAGGTGGTGCTGGTGCGCGATCCCGAGTTCGTCGCGCCCAAGAAGGGGCGGGGGGACGCGCTGGGCAAGGCGCGCGAGGCGTGGAAGGCCGGCAAGCGCAAGGAAGGGGCGCGCCGGCTGCTGGCCCTGGCGGCCCGGGCGGGCTGGGGCGTGGACCAGCTCGATCCGACGGCGCCCGGCGCGCCCTCGGTGGAGGAGTGGAAGGAGGAGCTGGACGTGGACCTGGCGGAGGTGGACCTCGCCTTCCTCAAGGAGGCCGCCGCGTTCTGCCGGGACGAGCGCATCACCGCGCCGGAGGGAGATGCGTCGGCGCTGCTGGAGCTGCTCCAGAAGGGGCTGCCCAAGGGGCACGCGCTGGTGCTGGCCGCCACGGACGTGGATGCCAAGAGCCCGCTGCTCAAGTTCGCCAAGGACCAGGGGCACCTCGTCGAGCGCAAGGTGGCCGCGCGCCACAAGGATCTGGATCTCTCGGAGATCGCCACCGAGTTCCTGGCGCCCTTCAAGAAGAAGCTGGGCCGCGGGGCGCTGGAGCAGCTCAAGGAGCGCGTGGGCGGCAACATCCGGCTGCTCCAGTCGGAGTTGGAGAAGCTGGCCGTCTATGTCGGAGACAGCGCCACCATCGAGGTGGCGGACGTGGCGCTGCTGGTGCACCACGCGCGCGAGGAGGAGTACTTCGAGCTCTCCGAGTCGCTCCAGAAGCGCGATCTGAAGGGCGCGCTGGGCTACGCCGAGGATGCGATGGGGCAGGGGACGCACGCGCTGCAGCTGCTGGGTGCGGTGGCCTCCATCGTGCGCGGGCTGCTGGAGAACCACGAGCGGCTGGGGCAGTACGCGAAGGGCTCCGCGCCGCGCTCGTTCGATGACTTCAAGTCGCGCATCTTCCCGAAGATCGAGCAGGAGGCGAAGGCGGCCAAGGGCCGCGCCCCGCACCCCTACGCCGCCTTCCTGAGCATGCAGGCCGCGGCGCGCTACGAGCGGCGGGAGCTGCTGCGCGCGCTGGTGCACTGCGCGGAGGCGGACCTGGAGCTGAAGTCCTCCGCCAGCGGCAAGCTCGTCATCGAGCGCCTGCTCTGGAGCCTCTGCGCGCGGCCTGCCTGAGCCTCGCCGAGGCCCACCGCCTCAGCCGGCCTCTTCCTCTCCCTCGGGGAGGGCCTCGCCACCCGCGGCGAGCCACTCCAGCGCCTTGAAGCGTCCGTGGGCCAGCGCGAGCAGGTCGGCCAGCGTCGTCTCGTCCAGGGCTTGCAGCGGCTTGCCCCCGAAGAGGAGGCCCTCGCCGGGCTTGCCTGGCAGCAGCCCCTCCTCCTGAAGCTCGGTGACGCGGTGGCGGGACCAGTGGCGCAGCCCCTCCACCGCGGCGCGCGCCTTGCCCTGGCTGGACGTGACGCCCTTGCGGTCGAAGCCCACCTCCTCGGCGGACTCGAGCAGCGTCTCCAGATCGGGATCCGCCTCGGCGATCGACGGATCGGCCGCGATGCCCCGGGCAAACGACTCGTACCGGGCGCACTCCAGGAGCACCTCCCAGCGGTCGCGCTGCACCTGCACCTCTTCGAGCGGGCGCCGCTCGGCGGACTCCAGGAAGGGCTGGGGATCCTTGAGGAGCGGCAGGCGCTCCAGGAGCGGCGCGGTCTCCACGCGGGCCTCGGCCGGCGGCAGCTTGCCCTGCTTCAGGGCCCAGAGGAGCAGCTGCAGCTCCTCGGCGCTCCAGGCCACGGACTGACAATCGTCCGGGGACCAGGTGCCGGGCTCCTCTTCGAGCAGCTCCATGCCGGTGACGCCCAGGGTGCTGAAGAGGCCCTCCTCATCCATCCACTTCCGCAGCCGGAGGAGCTCCTCCTTCGCGGCGGAGTCCCTGGCCTTCGCCAGCCGCTCCTCCAGGGCCAGCCTCCGCAGCAGCCCTCCGAGCACCAGGGCGCGCTGGGCCACGGCCTCCGCCTCCGGCGGCACCGGCTCCGTCCAGGAGTCCTCGTCCTCGTCCGGCTCCTCCTCGAGCAGCTCCTCGTCGTCGGGGATGGCCTGCTCCTGTGTCTCTCCGTCCCAGTCATCCTCGCCCTCCGCCGCCTGCCGCTCGCGCTGGATGGGACCGGTGGGCAGCCCCTCGAAGTGGTGGCCGTAGGGAGTGGCGCGCAGCTCCTCGCAGAGCGTCACGAGCTCGGGATCCTCGCCCTGGGCGTCGCGGGCCACCTGGGCCACCGTGCGCAGCACCTGCTCGCGATCCGGGGCCTTGAGCTCCGCCAGCGTGGGCAGGGCGGCCTTGGGGAACAGGGAAGCGAGGTTCGCGAAGAACGGCCCGCGCTCCTCCGGCTCGCGCTCGTGGAGGAGCTCCGCCAGCTCCTGGCCCAGCTTCTCGGGGGAGCGCTGGGCGAAGGCCTCGACGATGTCGCTCATGAGCTCCGGGATGAGCGTCCTGTGACGGCCCACCAGGATGAGCAGGTCCGCCCGGAGGGCCTCATCCGTGTCGGAGTCGAGCAGCAGCTCCAGGCCGGACAGCCTCAGCGCGTCGCACAGCATGTCGAGGAGCGCGGGCTCCTCCTCCGCGGAGGCCTCGAGCTCCTCCTGGGGCATCTCCGCGAGCAGTCGGAGGATCTCGCGGATGGAGCGAGGCTCCCGCATGAGCGGCACGGCGAGCACCGCGTCACGGCGGCTCTCGGTGGAGGCCAGCGCGCCGTGCCACTTCGGGAAGGCGTCAGGCTCTCCCAGGGAGTGCAGCAGCCCCGCGGCCCAGGCCCGGGTGCGCTCGTCGCGAGCCGCGAGCAGGGGCTTCAGCACGGCCCGCACGGGGGCGGAGTCCGGCAGGGAGATCAGCATCGTGGCCGCGTCGCGCCGCACGTCCACGGAGGGATCCGCCAGGAACGGGGGCAGCTTCTCCAGCGCCTCCTTCTCGCCCAGCCGCGCCAGGCCGAACGCCGCCTGGACGCGCACCCGCGGGTCGGGATCCTTCGACAGCACGCGGCGCAGGGTGGGCGCGTCCGCGGGGCGGCCGAGCTTGGCCAGCCCGTAGGCGCCCCACCGGCGAACCGACGCCTCCTCGTCCTCGGTGGCGCGCGCGAGGAACGGGGCTGCCTGGGGATCCTCCAGCTCGGCCAGCTCCAGGGCGGACGTCTCGCGCTCGTAGGGATCGTCGGAGGAGAGCTGCTGGCCCAGCTCCTGGATGGCCTCGTTCATGGGCGGGGCAGTCTACCCGGGCACAGGCGGACCGCAGCCTTGTTGGAGGCACACTTCGAGTGTGGGTGCAGGAAGGACGGGGCGACAGGCCCCCAAGCCGCGACGGCCCTCAGGGGCTGGAGGCGGAGGGCTCCTGCTGACCCCCGAGCAGGCTCCTGACCCGGGAGACCAGGTGGTCGTCGTCCCACGGCTTGCTGATGAAGTGGGACACGGCCTGGGCCGAGGAGGTCGGCGAGGTGCTCCACAGGTCCGCGTGGCCGGACAGGAGGATGCGCACGGCCCTGGGGGCGACGCGCAGCACCTTCTCCAGCAGCTCCGCGCCGTTCATGCCCTTCATCCGGAAGTCGGAGATGACCAGGTCCGGATCGAACGTGGCGAGCTTCTGGAGCGCCTCCTCGCCGTTGAGCGCCACCTCCACGGCAAACCCCTCTCGCCGGAACAGCCGCCGAAGCGCGCTGGCCACCTGCACTTCGTCGTCGACGATGAGGATCTTCGCCATGAAAGGACCCTTTGGGTGGCTAGCAAGACGCAGGCCACCATGTCTCCCTAGGAAAGCCGGTGAAAATCGAGGGTCATCGGTGACCTCATGGGTCTAACGCACCCCATGGGGGGTTCTGCGGGCTGCTCCGGGCAGTCTCATCCGATTGTTCCACTCTCAGACAATTCTTGGGAGTCATTTGTGACCCGGCTGGGCGGTGGGGAGTCGGCACCCCTCAGAGTGGGGGGAAGAGTCCCCCTCACAGTGGAGCAAGCAGGCTCCAGCGGTCTTGGAACGCGTGGCGGCATGGGGGGATTTCGGACACGAGGAAATGGCCCACGCGGCCCGGGGCCAGGGCCAGCAGGGCCGAGGAGCGCGTCCCGTAGGCCGGCGTGTGGATGCAGAGGGCCTGGAGCTGCCGGGCCAGCTCGCGCGAGACGGGAGCATCGGGCGGAGGCTCGGGGAGCTGCTCTTCCGGCGGGAGGTGATGGTCGGCCAGGAGCTCCTGGAGCCTGCCTGCCAGCTCGGGCCAGGGCCGCCGGGCGTGCTCGGCCGCGAGCATCCGGGCCCGCTCCACCTTGGGGAGCGAGGGGGCATCGAGCACGTTATTGGGAAGCACGTGGATGCCGGAGGGCACATCCTCGCGGATCAGCCGCGGGGTGGCGGGGCGCGCATAGGCCACCCGCAGCCGCGAGGCGTCTCCATAGAGCAGGTTGAAGGGGCTGAAGAGGGCAGGGTCCAATGTGTCGAGGTAACGCTCGACGGCCTCGAGATTCCCGGCGCGGAGCGCCTCGAGCACCACCTCGCCTCGCGAGCGGGGGGCCACGCCCTCGGTCAGCGCGCGGGGCTGATTGGTCAGCCCCACGAAGAGGCCCGTGTCCGTCACGCCCATCCACGTGCCGCCGTGCACGCTGTCCCGCCCGGGGACGACGATGCGCGGGGTGCCGGGGAGCACCTGGGGGCCGGAGGTGGGGCGGGCGTAGAGCTCATCCCGGTTGGTGGCGAGGATGAGGGGCCACTCGGGATGGACGTGGCGGAGGATGAGGATGGTGCACATCGTATCGAGTCCATAACACCCGGCTGGCCCCTCGCGCAGCGCAGCCCTACCGGAATCGATGACCCCGGGCATTCGAGCGGCTACAGTCCGCCGCCCTCTAGGAGAGTCCATGGCGGAGAAGATCCTCGTCACCAGCGCGCTTCCGTACGCGAACGGGCCCATCCACATCGGCCACGCCGTCGAGTACATCCAGACCGACATCTACGTGCGCTTCCTGCGCTCGTGCGGCAAGGACGTCGTCTACTTCTGCGCGGATGACACGCACGGCACGCCCATCGAGCTGAGCGCGTCGAAGCAGGGCATCAAGCCGGAGGAGTTCATCGCCGGCATCTACGAGCTGCACAAGAAGGACTTCGAGGAGCTGGGCGTGAGCGTGGACTGGTTCCACTCCACGAACTCCCCCGAGAACCGCCACTACGCGGAGCTCATCTACGGGCGCCTCAAGGAGAAGGGGGACATCGAGCGGCGCGACATCGAGCAGGCGTACTGCGAGACGGACAAGCGCTTCCTGCCGGACCGCTTCATCAAGGGCACCTGCCCCAACTGCAAGGCGACGGAGCAGTACGGGGACTCGTGCGAGAAGTGCGGCAAGGCCTACAGCTCCACGGATCTGCTCGATCCGAAGTGCTCGCTGTGCGGCACGCCGCCGGTGCGGAAGAACTCCACGCACCTGTTCTTCAAGCTGTCGCGCCACGAGGGCTTCCTGCGCGAGGTGCTCAAGCGCCCGGGCTTCCTCCACCAGGGGCTGGCCACGCAGCTGCAGAGCTTCTTCGAGAAGGGGCTGGCGGACTGGGACATCAGCCGGGACGGGCCGTACTTCGGCTTCGCCATCCCGGGTGAGACGGACAAGTACTTCTACGTGTGGCTGGACGCGCCCATCGGGTACATCGCCACCACGGAGAAGTGGTCGAAGGAGACGGGCAAGGCGAAGAGCGCGCTGGACTACTGGGCCGCGGACAGCGGCGCGCGCATCATCCACTTCATCGGCAAGGACATCGTCTACTTCCACGCGCTGTTCTGGCCGGCGGTGCTCCAGGTGGCGGGCCTGCACGTGCCCAACGAGATCAAGGTCCACGGCCACCTCACCGTGAACGGCGAGAAGATGTCCAAGCGGCGCGGCACCCTGGTGCCCGTGCGCACGTACCTGGACAACCTGGACCCGAGCTACCTGCGCTTCTTCTACGCGGCGAGCCTGGGGCCGGGGCCGGAGGACTTCGATCTGAACCTGAAGGACTTCCGCCTGCGGGTGAACGGCGAGCTGGTCAACAACGTGGGCAACCTGGCCAACCGGGGCCTGTCCATGCTGGCGGGGCCGCTCGAGAAGCGGCTGGCGCCGGGCCGGGAGGGGCCGGGCAAGGCGCTGGTGGAGGCGGCGCTGGCTCGGGTGCCCGAGGTGCGCGAGGCCTTCGAGAAGCTGGAGTTCCGCAGCGCCATCAAGGCCATCGTGGAGATTGCCCAGTCCGCGAACGGCTTCCTGCAGGCGCAGGCGCCGTGGGCGAAGATCAAGACGGATCCCGAGGCCGCGCGGGCGGATCTCTCGGACGCGGCGGACGTGGCCTACCTGCTGGGCGCGCTGCTCACGCCCGTCATTCCGCGGGTGACGGAGCGGCTCTTCGCGCAGCTCAACGCGCCGCCGCTGACGTTCGCGGCGCTGGAGAAGGCCACCTACCCGCTGCTGGATCGCAGCCGTCCCATCGGCACGCCCGAGCCGCTGCTGCCGAGGCTCGAGGAGGAGAAGGTCAACGCCCTCATCCCTCCGACCACCGAGCCCGAGCCGGCGAAGGAGGCCCCGAAGAAGGGGGAGAAGAAGGCCGAGAAGGCCGAGAAGAAGCCGGCCGAGGCGCCCACCACGCAGGCCTCGCCGGGGGCGGGCGCGGGTGGGGCTCCGGGCGAGATCGAGTACGACGACTTCGCGAAGGTGTCGCTCAAGGCGGGGAAGATCGTCGCGGCCGAGAAGGTGGCCGGGGCGGACAAGCTCCTGAAGCTCACGGTGGAGCTGGGTGAGGCCGCGCCGCGCACCATCGTGTCGGGCATCGCGCTGGCGTATACGCCGGAGCAGGTGACGGGCCGCCGGGTGGTGGTGGTGACGAACCTCAAGCCCCGGAAGCTCAAGGGCATCGAGTCGCGAGGGATGCTCCTGACGGCGGAGATGGGGGAGAAGGGGCTGTCGCTGCTGGATCCGGGGGATGTGCCTCCCGGCTCCCCGGTGAAGTGAGCGTCATGGACTGGCGGGCGGAGCGGGATCGGGCGCTGCTCGCCCTCGAGCGGGAGAAGCGTCCGCAGGCCCGCGCCGAGGCCGCTGATCTCCTCGTCCAGCTCGCGGCGGAGGAGCCCTCGCGGGCCTCGGAGTTCTCCGAGGCGCTCGTGCGGTTGCTCGCGGATGCGCAGGGCGAGGTCCGCCGCTCGGGGATCGGGCTGGCCACGCTGGTGCTGACTCCCGAGGAGCTGCCCGGCGCGCTCACGGCGCGGCTCTCGGACACGGATCTGGGCGTGCGCCTGGAGGCGACGGGGCGGATCGCGGACCTGGCGCTTCCGGAGCTGCGGGGCGCGCTGGCGCGGATGCTGGAGGACCCCATCCCCGAGATCCGCTTCGAGGCGGCGCGTGGCATGGCGGCGCTCAAGCACAGCTCGGGGCTGGACATCCTGGTGGAGGCGCTGGACACGGACATCCTTCGTTTCCGGGCGCTGGGGGCGCTGGCGGAGCTGGGGGACGCACGTGCGCTGCCGGCGGTGAAGCGGCTCTTTGGCCGCTGGCTGCTTCCCGCCTTCGAGCGCACCCAGGCCGCGGGAGTGCTCGCGCGACTGGGCGACGCGGAGGGGGCGGAGTACCTCCTGAAGCGCACCCAGAAGAAGTGGAGCGCGGATCGAGCGCTTGCCGTGGAGCTGTGCGGCGAGGTGAAGGCAACCGGGGCGCTGGAGCGGCTGCATGCCATCCTGCGGGATCCGAAGGATCCGTGCCGGGGCGCGGCGGCTCGGGGGCTGGGGCGGCTGGGAGACCCGAAGGCGCTGCCGTGGCTGCTGGCGCTGCTCGAGGACACGGCAGCCCCCGAGGACTGCAGGCTGGACGCGGCCGATGGCCTCTGGCGGCTCGGGCTGCCCGAGGGACAGGCGCGCGTGAAGGCGGCTGCCCCCACCTTCGCTTCACCCGAAGCGCGTGAGGAGCTCGCTGAACTGTTGCAGGAGAAGCCATGAGACTCATCGACGCACACTGTCACCTGGAGCGCGCGGACTTCACGGAGGTGGGCGCCGTCCTGGAGCGCGCCCGCGCCGCCGGGGTGGTGCACGCCGTCATCGTGGGCCAGTTCCAGGCTCCTGGAGACTGGGGCAACGCGCTGGAGCTGGCCGCGGCCCACCCGGACTTCCTGTCGCCCACGTTGGGCATCCATCCGCACGATGCCGCGAAGGCCACCGAGGAGGACTTCGCCACGCTGGAGCGCACCTGCGCCCGGCCCGAGCTGCGCGCGGTGGGAGAGGCGGGCCTGGACTACTACTACGATCGCTCTCCGCGCGATGTGCAGGCGGAGGTGTTCCGGCGCCAGTGCGCCCTGGCGCGCAAGCTGGACAAGCCCCTGGTGGTGCACGTGCGGGACGCCCACGAGGACTGCGAGGCCATCCTGCGCGAGGAGGGGCTGCGCCGCGGCGTCATCCACTGCTTCACGGGAGACACGGCCGCGGCTCGGCGCTACCTGGAGCTGGGGTTCCACATCTCCCTGTCCGGCGTGGTGACGTACAAGAAGACGGAGGCGCTTCAGGACGCGGTACGCTTCACGCCGCTGGATCGGCTCATGGTGGAGACGGACAGCCCCTTCCTGGCGCCCGTGCCGCACCGTGGGCGCAAGAACGAGCCCGCGCACGTGGTGGAGACCGCGCGCAAGGTGGCGGAGCTGAAGGGCGTGTCTCTCGATGAGCTGGCGGCCACCACCACGGCCACCGCCGCGGCCCTGTTCGGGCTCCGGGTGTCGTAGTCTGGCGACGACTCAGGCGCTGGCGGCCTTGCGCGCGGTGAGCTCCTTGGCCACCGTCGCCAGATCCTTGTCGAGGTGGGGCATCTCCAGCAGCAGCGAGTCCGGATCGAACTGGAAGTCCGCCTGCTTCAGCTTCAGCAGCGCCTGCATCGCGGCCTCGCCCGACTGGCCGGCGTAGGAGGCGAAGACGACCTTGCCATGCTCCAGGTGCAGATACCCCTCGAGCGAGTGGTGTCGCAGGTGGAGGCGCCCGGACTTGTGGCCGCTGGCCAGCGTCTTCAGCAGCTCCAGCTGGGGCAGCTCGTCATAGCTGCCCTGCACCATGCGCGCTGGCCCGTTGTGCTGGATGCGGTCCTCGTAGAGCTGCCGGACCACTTCCGCGGCCTTGTCGGTGTCCGTCGCGGACACCACCGCCGTCGCTCCGGCCATCAGCAGCCGATCCCTCGAGGCGTTGTCCGGCTCTCCCAGCACGATGATGGGCAGCCCTCCAGCCTCCGGCATGCCTCGCGCGTACTGGAGCAGCGCCGTCACATCCTGGATGCCGAACCGCAGGCTCACCACCAGCACGTCGCACTCCCGCTGCGCCAGCCCGTCCATCGCGCCGTCCAGCGAGGAGAACGCGTGCACCACCAGTCCCTGGCGCAGCGCGGACTCCAGCATGTCCGTGCGGATGGCCTCGTCCGACTCGGCGATGAGCACCTGGCGCCCGTCCTGGACGATGCGGTGGCGCAGCAGCTCGCCGCTCTGCACCTGCCCGACGATGTCCGCCACCACCGGATCGTAGAGGACGCCCGCGTTCTTGCGCAGGTGATCCAGCGCCTGCGCCTTGTTGAGGGCCTTGCCGTAGGCGTTGGCCGGGTTCTTCGTCAGATCCAGGAAGCTGTCCACCGCGGCCAGGATGCGCGCGCCCAGGGAGATGTCCTCCCCCTTGGTTCCCAGCGGCCCCGAGCCGTCGTACGCCTCGTACAGCTGGGTGATGATGGTGTTCACCGCCGGCTGCAGGCGGACGGTCTCGAAGAGCTTCACGGGCGCCTTGCACAGGCGCCGGGCCTCCGTCTTCCAGTCCGCGTTGGCGGCGTTGCTGGCCAGCGTGTAGTGGCGCTCGGCGGACTTGCCCAGATCGTGCAGGTAGGCGGCGATGGACATCGAGGCCAGCTCGCGGGGCGCCATGCCCATGCGCTTGCCCACGATGGCCGCCTGGCGCGCCAGCTGCGCCGAGTGCCCGCGGTGGTGGGGCCGCTCCTGCTCCAGCAGGCCCACGAGGATGTTCAGCGACTCGATGAAGTCGACCTCGGCCACCCCTCCGCGCGTGGCGCTGGCCGCATCGCGCATACCCGTGGACATGCGCGACATCTGCGTGCCGGGAGCCCGGGCCCGCACGCTGGCGTCCGTCTCGAAGCGCAGCTGGAGGTTCGGGGCCATTCGAGGCCCGCTCCCGGTGGCGTCGTAGGCGTTGGCCATGGTGGACGCGTCCGAGCGCACCACCTGCGGGCCGCCGTTCTCCAGCGTGGTGAAGGCGGTGGGGTCTCCGTAGTAGTGCTTCTTGATGGCCGCGGCGATGGCGCTGCGCAGGCCCACGTAGGCGTAGACCTCCGATACGCCCGTGACGAGGGCGATCTCGTCCAGCAGCGACTTGTTCTGCGGCTCGGCGGCGACGATGGACAGCAGCTTGCGCTCCGGATCGTAGGCCAGCGGCAGCACCGTCTGGGCCTCGGCCATGCGCACCGGGAGCTTGTCCAGCACGTCCGTGGGGAGCTTGGCCTTGGCCAGCTTCTCCGCGGACACGAAGCGGGTGTTGAACTCGGCGGCCAGGAAACGCAGCAGCGCGGCCTCCTGGAGCAGCCCCAGCTCCACCAGACAGTCGCCCAGCTTGTAGCCGGTGATCTTCTGGTGCTCCAGGGCCTTCTCCACGGCCTCGGCGGTGACGAGGCCGGCCTCGATCAGACGCTCTCCGAGCCGACGCTTCGACATGTCAGCCTTCCGTGGTGCCTTCACCCTCGGACTTCGACGCCGGGGCCTCGGGCTTTTCGGTGGCGGGTGCCAGTGAGGTCAGCGCGCTAAAGGGCTTGAAGGTCAGCTCCTGGGGCAGGGTGCTCGGATCGCGCGGCGGGCGGGCCGGGCGCTCCTCGCGGGGCGCACGCTCCTCTCGCGGCGGGCGCTCCTCTCGCGGCGGGCGCTCCTCACGGGGAGGACGGCCCTCGCGAGGCGGGCGCTGCTCGCGCGGAGGACGCTCCTTGTCCTTGCGCGGTGGCGTGGGGCTGCCTTCCTCGGCACCCGACTGTCCCGCCTGCGCACCCTGGGGCGCGCCGCCCTTCTCCTTGGACTTGCGGCGCTCCTCGCGCGACTTGCGGCGCGTCTCCACCGGCGACTTGCCCCGGGCCGTGGGCGAGGGGCCCTTCCAGAGCTGACGATCATAGTGCTTGAGCGGCTCCGTCCACCGGTCGTTCGGGTCACGCGCCATGGCCTCGAGCCACGCGGCGATCCGCGAGTCCAGCGAGTCCAGCGCGTGGACGATGAACGCCTCGATCGTCATGGGCAGCTTGGGCGAGCCGTACTCCAGCTTCCCATGGTGCGCCAGCACCAGGTGGGTGAGGTGGTGCTCGAGCGCGGGCGGGAAGCCTGGGATGGCCAGCGTCTTCTCGCGGATCTTCTGCGCCGTCATCACCAGGTGGCCGACCAGCTTGCCCTCGTCGGTGTAGTCGAACCCCTTCTCCGAGGAGATCTCCGCCACCTTCATCACGTCATGGAGCAGGGCGCCCGCCAGCAGCAGGTCCCGGTCCGCCATGGGGTAGTGGTCCGCCACCCGCAACGTCAGCCGCATCACGGACAGCAGGTGCTCGGCCAGCCCGCCCCGGTAGGCATGGTGGATGCCCTTGGCGGCGGGGGCGTTCGGCAGGCCCGCGGCGATCTGCGGGTCGTCCAGGAACGCCAGCAGCAGCTGCTTCACGTGCGGATCGTTCACGCGCTCGGTGATGAGCTCGCGAATCAGGCCCACCGCCCGAGGGCCCGCGCCATCGTCGCGACCGGGGCGCTTCTCCGCGCCCTCCTCGCGCTTCTCCGGCGCCTGCTGGGGCTTGTCCTGGGCCTTGTCTTTCTCCTTCTCCTGGCCCTTGTCCTGGGGCGCCGCGGCCTCGGCGGGAGCGGGCGGAGCCGGAGGCGGCTCGAACTCCTTGGGGTCCAGCGGGCCCGGATCCAGGCGCTCGAGCGCCTCGACCACGACCTGCGTCTTGCCGTGGAAGTTGATCACATGGCCCTGGATGAGGACGTAGTCCCCCGGCGCGAAGCCGGGCTCGAACTCGTCCACCTTGTCGAACACGCGCGCGTCGATCTCGCCGCTCTTGTCTCCGAGCGTCAGGGCGAGGAACACCTTGCCGCTGCGCGCCGTCACCTTGTTCTTCTGCGTGACGCGGAAGACGGTGTTGACGCGGTCCTTCTCCCGCAGATCCTTCGCGTAGACCTTGCGCACTGTCTCGACGGAGCCGCCCTCGGTGGCGGGCCCTGGAGTCTCAGCCGGGTTGTCAGTCGTCATCGTGGCTCGACACTACCACCCCCAGGCGGCGAGGGCGCGTTTGACTTCAGTTCACTTCGAGTGCCACCGCGTCGAGGTAGTCGGCGCCGGGGGTGTTCACGGGCGAGGGGTGGTCCGGGGGCAGCCCCAGCCGTGCCAGCCGGAAGGCCACCCGCTGCTCGCGCTCGCAGGCCTCCGCCACCAGCTCCTCGAAGGCCCCCAGGGCCAGGGGAGGGTGGTAGCCCGTCAGCAGCAGCCGGCCGCCATGCCGGGTGCGCCGGAGCGCCAGCCGCACGTGCTCGATGAAGCTCTCGTGGGAGGTGGCGTCCCGGGCGTCGAGCAGCACCAGATCGAAGGTGTCCGTCACGGCCTTCAGCACCGCCAGCGTGGCGCCGGACTCCACCTTCACCCGGCCGTACAGGCCGTTGGCCTCGGCGTTCTCGCGCGCCAGGTCCGCCGCGTCCGCGTCCTTGTCGAAGGCGAGGATCTGCCGGGCGCCGTGCAGCCCCGCGTGGACGAAGAGACCCCCCACGTTGCAGCACGGATCCAGCACCCGCGCGTCGCGTGCCAGGCGCGCCAGGAAGCGGCGCAGCTCCCTCTGATCGTAGTGGTAGCCCGTGTTCAGCCCGTAGGTGAGGTCCACCGTGAAGCGCGCGCCCAGCTCCAGCAGGCGGCACCAGCGGGGCGGGTTGCCGTACAGCACGTGGGGCCGCTGCGGCGCCAGCCCGAGCGCCTTGCGCCGGTACGAGTCGTTGCGCAGGAGCACCGAGGCCGCGCCGGCCACCTCCACGATGGCGCGGGTGAGCTCTTCGATGCGCGCATCCATCGGCCGGGTGAGCGTCTGGATGACGAAGTGGGTGTCGTACCGGTCCACGATGAGGCCGGGCAGGCCGTCGCCGTCATCGTTCACCAGTCGACAGAAGCGAGGGTCGTCCACCAGCCGGGCCCGCCGCTCGAGGGCATGGCGGATGTGGCGGGGGATGAGCCCCTCCGCCGTCTCCTCGGGCAGCCCCAGGCGGCGCACGGGGAAGGAGGCCTCGAGGTCCACGTCTCCCAGCCCGAGCACCTGTCCGTCCTCGTCCCGGAGCTGGACGGGCTCGCCCACCACGGGCGTGCCGTCCATGGACAGGATGTCCTCCCGGCTCAGCCAGAAGGCTCCATGGCGGAGCTTCTGCGCCGCCTCTCGAGACAGGTAGGTGTTGAGCACGTGGCGTCCTCCCTTTCTCCGCGGGCCGCGGATGCAGGCCCCGAAAGTCCTGCTGGGAAGAACATGTGTTCCCTGGCGCTCACTGTCGGCGGGCGCTGGGACGCCCCGCTGGAGGGCAGGGGAGGAGGCTCAGCGACGGCGGCGGAACGCGGTGAACGTCACCCGCCACAGCAGCGAGGCGACGCCCAGGCAGAGCAGGAACGCGATCATGCCCCGGCCGCTGCGGACCAGCAGCAGGGCACACACACCGAGGAACACCGCCACCAGGATCGTCAGCGTCTGGCTGCGATCGAAGGCACGAGACGGCTTCCGGGCCCGCGCCAGGTTGGGGATGCTGGCGGCCTTGCGCCACAGCGTGCCGCCCTCCTCGAGCACCTCGTCCTCGGGGGATACGAGCCCCGCGACATAGGCCTGCTCCACATGCAGGATGCTCTCGTACTCCAGCTCCCCCTCCGGGGTGCGTACGCGGTAACGCATGGCGCCTTCTCTTCTCCGGGCTCCTCCCGGCAGGCAGCCGGGCGAGCTTTCCGGTCGTTCTCTAGGTCAGCTCTCCGGCAATCTGCTCAGCGATGCGCAGGCCATCAATGGCCGAGGAGACGATACCGCCCGCGTAACCGCAACCTTCCCCCGCCGGGTACAGTCCGCGGAGCGACACCGACTGGAGATCCTCGCCCCGGGTGATGCGCACCGGCGAGCTGGTCCGGCTCTCGATGCCGATGAGCTTGCCCTCGTCGCTGATGAAGCCGCGCATCTTCCGGTCAAAGCCGCGCAGGGCCTGCTTGATGGACTGGGTGAGGCGCTCGGGGAAGAGGCGGTTGAGGTCCACGTGGACGATGCCGGGCCGGTAGCTGGTGCCGCCCGGCTCCGTCTTCACGCGCCCTGCCAGGTAGTCCGGGATGGTCTGCGCCGGCGCGAAGAAGCGGCCTCCGCCCAGCTCGTAGGCCTTCTGCTCCCAGTGGCGCTGGAACTCCAGGCCCGCCAGCGGCCCGCGGAAGCCCTCGCGCTCGAAGTCCTGCACGGACACCGTGACGACGATGCCCGCGTTGGCGTACTTCGCGTTGCGGCGCGAGTTGCTCATGCCGTTGGTGCACTGCAGCCCGTCCTCGGTGGGCGTGGGCACGACGATGCCGCCCGGGCACATGCAGAACGAGTAGACGCCGCGCACCTCGCCATCCACGTCCAGGTTCTCCGCCAGCTTGTAGTCCGCCGGGGGCAGCTTCGGGTTCTTCGCCGCGTTGCCGTACTGGATGCTGTTGATGAGCCCCTGCGGGTGCTCCGCGCGGAAGCCGAGCGCGAACGGCTTGGCCTCGATGCTCACCCGCCCGTCCGCGGCGAAGCGCTCGTACAGCTCGCGCGCCGAGTTCCCCGGCGCCAGCACCACCCGGTCGCTCTCCAGCGTGCGCCCGTCCACCAGCTTCACGCCCGCCACGCGGCCGTCGCGGTAGAGCAGATCCTCCACCTTGTGCTCGAAGAGCACCTGGCAGCCCCCGGCGATGAGCATGTCCCGGATGCGCGCCACCGCGCCCGGCAGCAGGTCCGAGCCGATGTGCGGCTTGCCCTCCACGAGGATGTGGTCCGGCGCCCCGTACTGGGCGAACGTCTCGATGACCTTGCGCACCATGGGGTGGTTGATGCGCGTGGAGAGCTTGCCGTCCGTGTAGGCCCCGGCGCCGCCCTCGCCGAAGTTCATGTTGCTCTCCGGATCCAGCGAGCCGTCCCGCATCAGCTTCGCCACATCCTTGCGGCGCGTCACCACCTCGCGGCCGCGCTCCAGGAGGATGCTGCGCACCCCGCGCTCCAGCAGCCCCAGCGCGCAGAACAGGCCCGCCGGGCCCGTGCCGATGATGAGCGGCCAGCGCTCCGGCTCCTTCACGCGCGGGGGCGGCTCGGGCTCGGGCGGCGCCTCGCCCACGTCCGGCGGCAGGCGCGCGGGCTTGCGCCCCGGAGCCAGCGTCACTTCCAGCGTATAGATGTAGCGAGGGCTGCCCTTCTTGCGGGCATCCAGCACCGAGCGCACCACACGCACCGAGGCCAGATCGGCTCGGGTGACGCCCAGCTTCTCGGCCGCACGCTGACCGAGCAGCTCCTCCGGCTCGTCCAGCCACAGCCCGATGTTGTTTACGCGGTACGCCATATGCCCTCGTCTCCGTGCCCTGAGGCGCGTATCCCCGGCCCCGGGGTGCAATGCAAGTCCCTGAAAACACAGGGGCTCCCCAGGGGTGGGGTGTGTATCCTGCTATACACCCCTTGACCGCAATCCCTGGGTTCCTGGTGGGGGTGCGAAGCTCCCTTCGCAGTCGCTCGGTGCTCGGCGGAGCCCTCGATACCTCTTAACCCTCCGCAGATCATGAGGAATCCGCTCGGCTGCCAACCGTTGGCATGGGGGTTGAATCCTGTAGCACGCAAGTAGCAGCAGTCCCCCTCATTCTTTCTTTGGAGACACGTCCTTGAGCACCGACCAAAAGGGCCCCCGGATTCTGGCGCGCACCTTCTTCGCTCAGCTGCGCTCGAGCGGATACACGCCGCACCAGATCATTGGCATTGCCACGGAGCTGCTCGACCTGGTGACGGAGGAGCTCAAGCAGGGCGACAAGCCCGCCGATGTCGCCCAGGTAACGCCCGAGCAGGGCGCCGGCTGGCAGCCGAGGGTGTAGCCCGTTAGGATGGTGTCTACCAAACCCTAGTGGGCGATCGAGCTCCGGACTGGCTTCCGGGGCTCACGCCCTCTAGGCGCGGTGGTTGACCGGCGAGGAGCCGGTTTTTTTTTGCCCGAGCCCCTCGCGTCGGCGGGTGCGCGCCGCGGACATGGCCACCCCGAGCAGTCCGGCCGTGAGCGCGGTGAAGACGGAGCTGGCGGTGCGCAGGGCCATCAGCCCCAGCAGGGTGGCGCCCAGCACGAAGGCCACCCAGTCCACCCAGACGGGGCGGGCGCGGGGCAGCACGAGCAGCGTGACGCAGGCGGTGAACGGCAGCCCGAGCGTCACCTGCCGGGCGATGCGCGGGCCGCTGTTGAGGACGATGTTCCAGTTGGTGACGAGCAGGGCGGCGAAGATGACCACCGTGCCCAGGGCCAGCACCATGACGCCCGCAGCGGCGGCGTCCTTGGCCAGCCGGGCCTTCTCGTCGAACTGCTGGACGGCGAGATCCACCAGGTGCTCCAGCGCGCTGTTGAGGATCTCCGCGAAGAAGATGAGCAGGACGCAGAAGATGAGCGTCACCTTCTCGGCCAGGCCCAGCTCGATGCCGCTGCCCACCAGCCCTACCAGCACCGCGGAGACCAGGTGGACGCGCATGTTGCGCTGATGGACGACGGTGTGGATGAGCCCCGCCCACGCATGGCGGAACGAGGCGACGATGCCCGCGCCGCCTCGGGGCGGGAACGGGGGTGAAGGTGGGGCAGGGGCGTTCATTGGAAGTCGAGGGGGCAGGCTAGCACTCGCGGGGGCGGAATCCCGCGCTCGCGCGAGAGGGGGCGTGGCCCTATGGTCCGCCCCCAGCATGGCACGCCTTCTCTCTGTCTTCGGCTCGAGCTTGATCTGTCTGTCGCTTCCGGCGCTCGTGTGGGCCCAGGCGCCCACGGAGCCCACGCAGGACTGTGGCCTGGAGCCTCCGGGAGCGGTGTATGTGCCGCTGCCGGAGCCTCGGCCCTCCGAGACGGCTGTGTGGAGCGACGCCGAGCCACCGCCCGTGCGCCAGGAGATCCGGGATGGGACGCGCTCGGCCGCGTCGGGCCTGCCGCAGACGCGCATGCGCACCGGAGCGCTGTCCGGGAAGACGGTGTACCTGAGCCCCGGACACGGCTTCTACCGGGACTCGAGGCTGGGGCGCTGGGCGACGCAGCGAGGCAACACGAACGACGTGGTGGAGGACCTGATCTCCGCCGAGACGCTGGACCAGTACCTGCTGCCGATGCTGATGAGCGCGGGGGCCCGCGTGGTGCCGCTGCGCGAGCCGGACCTCAACGGGCGGATGGTCATCGTCAACAACGGTGACGCGGACTACTCGGAGACGGGGCCCGAGGGGCTCTTCAGCTCGGCCAAGGTGCCGGGGTGGGGGCCGCCGCCCTCGCCCATGCCGAACAACGTGCTGCCCTTCAACCTGGGTGGGAGCCGGCTGATGACGGCCGCTCCCTCCGCGACGGCCTCGGCCTCGTGGGTGCCGCGCATCCCCGCGGATGGCAACTACTACGTCTATGTCTCCCATGCCGCGGACGCCGCGCGGGTGCCGGACGCGCACTTCGTGGTGAAGCATGCGGGAGGCGAGAGCCACTTCCGCGTCGACCAGCGGCGCCATGGCGGCACGTGGCTGATGCTCGGGCGCTTCTACTTCAAGGCGGGCCAGAGCGCGGAGAAGGGGGCGGTGGTGGCGCTCAACGACTCCACGGCGACGGGCACCGTCTCGCTCGACGCGGTGCGCATTGGAGGTGGCACCGGCTTCATCGGAGACGCGACGATGGGGCCGCTCGGGCTGCCTCGCTACCTGGAGTGCGCGCGCTACCACATGCAGTTCAACGGGGCGCCGGCCTCTGTGTTCGCGCCCTCGGGGACCAACGGGCTGGGCAACGAGCGCAACGACGATGTGACGGGGCGCGCGCGCTTCGCGACGTGGGACCACGAGGCGGGCGAGGACGCCGTGTACGTGTCCTGGCACACCAACGCCGGCACCTCGGGCACCGTCGTGGGCACGGAGACCTACGTCTACGGTCCCAACCCGGTGGACGGCTCGCTCAACTTCACGGGTGTGCCGGGAAGTGACGTCCTGGCGACCTTGCTGCGCGCCGAACTGGACCGGGACTTCAAGACCGCGGTGGACGCCAACTGGACGACCCGGAGGCTGCGCTCGGCCTACTTCGGTGAGCTGAACCCGACCCACAACCCGGAGACGCCCTCCGTGCTGCTGGAGATCGCCTACCACGACTCGGTGCTGGACTCGGCGCGCCTGAAGGAGCCCGAGTTCCGCCGGATCGCGGCCCGCGCCATCATGCAGGGCCTCATCAAGTACTTCGCGGCGAAGGACGGAAAGCCGGTCAGCCTGCCGCCGGAGCCGCCCACCGTCGTGGCCGCGGTCAACGTGGCCGGCGGAGTGGAGGTGCGCTGGGCGCCTCCTGCAACGGACTCGAACGATCTCGGCGGGCACGGTGCCACGGCCTACCGCGTCTACCAGAGCGAGGACGGGCTGGCCTGGGACGAGGGCACGGAGACGGCCGGCACCACCCTCACCGTGAACCTCGCGGCGGGCACCACGCGCTACTTCCGGGTGGCCGCGCTCAACGCGGGCGGCGAGTCCTTCCCCTCGGACACGGTGGGCGCGCGGGTGGGCACGACGCCGCCCGTGCTCATCGTCAACGCCTTCGATCGCCTCGACGCGACCATGGACCGTCCCGAGGACCTCTCGCGCTTCAGCCTGGGCTCTCCGCTGCGCGTGCTGCTGGAGACGATGAACGATGGCTCCTCGGTGCGTCGCCATGGGGCGGCGGTGGCTCGGCACGAGGTGGCCTTCGACAGCGCGACGAACGAGGCGTTCGCCGCCAGCCTCGTGAGCCTCTCGGGCTATCAGCTGGTCGACTGGTTCACGGGGCGCGGAGGGCCCGGCGGCGCGGCGCCGACTCGCGCGGAGCAGGACGCCCTGCGAGCCTTCGTCACCGGGGGCGGGCACCTGCTCTTCTCCGGCTCCCAGGCGGCCTCCCGGCTCGCCACGGGGGACATGGCCGACCAGGCGTTCCTCGCCGACATCCTCCGCGCGGCGGTAGCCAGTGGCTCGTCCTCGCTGCTCGTGGAGGGGCAGCCGGGCGAGTGGCTGGCCTCCGTGGCTGGAATGGAGCTCGACGACGGCACTCGGGGAGGCCTGGCTACCGGCATTCCCGACGTGCTGACCCCGGCGGGAGGCGCCGCCGTGCTGCGCTTCAACGGGACGGAGCTGTCCGCCGGCATCTCCTCGGCGCCCGGCGGACAGGTGCTCTTCCTGAGCGTCCCCCTGGAGGGAATCGTCAGCCCCCTGAGGCGCGAGTACGTGCTGGGGACCTTCCTGGCGCGCACGGGGCTGCTCGCCACGGCGCCCCCGGCTCCGGGAGACGATCCCTCCCCACCCGACCCGGGGCCGGCCAACCAGTGGTCCGCCGCTACAGGCAAGGATCCCCGGCCCCCGGATCCGCCGCCGCCGCAACCCATTCCTCCCTATGTGCTGGACCTCCTGCCGCAGTTCTACGAGGAGGGGGACACCGGCTGCGGGTGTGGGGCAGGCACCGGTGTGGCCGCCGTGCCATGGCTGTTGCTGCTCGTTATTGGTCAGCTTCGACGCCGGGGGCGGAAAACACCGTATTCCGAGCGTTGACTCGGGTGCGGCGCCTGCCTACGGTCGGCCGCCCTTTCTCGCTACGTGGGCCAGGCGCCCACCATTCGTTCTCAAAGGAGACAGACATGGCCACGAAGATCGGCATCAACGGGTTTGGTCGCATCGGTCGCTGCGTGCTGCGCGCGATCCTGGCTCGCAAGGAGCAGGACCTCGAGGTGGTCGCCATCAACGATCTCGACAAGCCCACGGCCCTGGCCCACCTGTTCAAGTACGACTCCGTGCACCGCACGTGGCCGGGTGAGGTGAAGGCGCAGGAGAAGGCCATCGTCGTGGACGGCCGCACCATCGCCGTCACCGCGGAGAAGGACCCGACTGCGCTGCCCTGGAAGTCGCTGGGCGTGGACATCGTCCTGGAGTGCACCGGCCGCTTCACCGCGCGCGAGGGCTCCGAGAAGCACCTGGCCGCTGGCGCCCGGAAGGTGATCGTCTCCGCCCCGGCGAAGGGCCCGGACATCACCATCGCCTACGGCATCAACCACGATCAGTACGATCCGAAGAAGCACCACATCCTGTCCAACGCCTCGTGCACCACGAACTGCCTGGCGCCGGTGGCCAAGACGCTGGTGGACAACTTCGGCGTCGAGAAGGGCCTGATGACGACGATCCACAGCTACACCAACGATCAGCGCGTGCTGGATCTGTCGCACGAGGACATGCGCCGCGCCCGCGCCGCCGCCCTCTCCATGATTCCGACCAGCACCGGCGCCGCGAAGGCGATCGGCGAGGTGCTGCCGGCGCTCAAGGGCAAGATGCACGGCCTGGCCATCCGCGTGCCGACCCCGAACGTGTCCCTGGTGGACCTGACGGTGGTGACGAGCAAGTCGGTGACGCAGGAGGCGCTGCTCGAGGCGTTCCGGAAGAACGCCGAGGGCCCGCTCAAGGGCATCATGCAGTACAGCGACGAGCAGACGGTCTCCATCGACTACAACGGCAACCCGCACTCGGCGATCTTCGACGCCACCAACGCCTTCGTCATGGGTGAGAACATGGTGAAGGTGATGGCGTGGTACGACAACGAGTGGGGCTTCTCCAACCGCATGGTGGACACCAGCAAGTTCCTCGCGGCCAAGGGCTTCTAGTCCGCGGCACAGGGCGCACCGAGAGGGGAGACCGAGAGAATGATCCGCTACATCGATGACCTGCAGCTGACGGGCAAGCGCGTCTTCATCCGCGTGGACTTCAACGTCCCGCTGGAGGGCAAGCGCGTCACCGACGACACCCGTATCCGAGAGGCGCTGCCGACCATCCGCCGCGCGTTGGAGATGGGCGGCAAGGTCATTCTCGCCTCGCACCTCGGGCGCCCGAAGGCGGGGCCGGAGCCGAAGTTCTCGCTGGAGCCGGCCGCCACGCGGCTGGCGGACCTGCTGGGCCCCAAGCACGAGGTCATCCTCGCGGATGACTGCATCGGGGACGCGGTGAAGAAGCAGGTGAAGGAGCTGAAGGACGGGCAGGTGCTGGTGCTGGAGAACCTGCGCTTCCACAAGGAGGAGGAGGGCAACGACGAGTCCTTCGCGCGCGAGCTGGCGTCGCTGGCGGACGTGTACGTGAACGACGCGTTCGGCACGGCGCACCGGGCCCACGCCTCCACGGCGGGCATGGTGCCGTTCGTGAAGGAGAAGGCGGCCGGCTTCCTGATGAAGAAGGAGATCGAGTACCTGGGCCGCGTGCTGAAGAACCCGGAGAAGCCGTTCGTGGCCATCCTGGGTGGGGCCAAGGTGAGCGACAAGATCAAGGTCATCGAGAGCCTGCTGCCCAAGGTAGACGCGCTGCTGATTGGCGGCGCCATGGCGTACACCTTCCTCAAGGCGCAGGGCGCCGAGGTGGGCAAGAGCCGGGTGGAGGAGGACAAGCTGTCCCTGGCCACGAAGATCCTCGAGGCGGCGCAGCGGCTGAAGACGGAGATCGTCCTGCCGGTGGACCACGTGGTGGGCAACGAGCCGTCGGAGAAGAGCAGCAAGAGCGAGACGCCGGACCGGAACATCCCGGCGGACGTGATGGGCCTGGACATCGGGCCGAAGACGCGGGCGCAGTTCACCCAGCACATCCGCAACGCGAAGACGGTGGTGTGGAACGGCCCCATGGGCCTGTTCGAGGTGGAGAAGTTCGCCGAGGGCACGCGCGTGGTGGCGGAGGCCATGGCCAACAACCGCGGCGCGGTGACGGTGATCGGCGGCGGGGACAGCGCGGCGGCGGTGCAGCAGATGGGCTACGGGGAGAAGATGAGCCACGTGTCCACGGGTGGTGGCGCGTCGCTGGAGTTCCTCGAGGGCATCGCGCTGCCGGGCATCAAGGCGCTGGAGACGAAGTAGCCGCACAGGCACCTGGGAGGAAGCATGGCCGCCGAGCCGCGCCGGAAAGTCATCGCCGGCAACTGGAAGATGAACAAGACCGTGACCGAGGCGCTCGCGCTGGTGCGAGAGCTTCGGGGCATGGTGTCGATGCTGCGCGACAAGGTGGAGATCGTCGTCGCGCCGCCGTTCGTGGCGCTGCACCCGGTGGCCAAGGCCATCGAGGACTCGAACCTGAAGCTGGCGGCGCAGAACTGCCACTGGGAGGCGTCGGGGGCATTCACGGGCGAGGTGTCCGCGTCGATGCTGAAGGACGTGGGGTGCACCTACGTCATCCTCGGGCACTCGGAGCGCCGGCAGTTCTTCGGCGAGACGGACGAGACGGTGAACAAGCGGGCGCAGGCGGTGCTGAAGGCGGGGCTGGTGCCCATCCTCTGCGTGGGCGAGACGCTGGCCGAGCGCGAGGCGGGGCGGACGCTGGAGGTGGTGGAGCGGCAGGTGAAGGGCGGGCTGGCGGGGTTCGGCGGGGCGGACGTGGCGAGGTTCGTGGTGGCCTACGAGCCGGTGTGGGCCATCGGCACGGGGCGGACGGCCACGAGCGCCCAGGCGCAGGAGGTCCACGCGGCCATCCGCTCGCAGCTCTCCCGGCTGTACGACGGGGGGACGGCCGAGCAGGTGCGCATCCAGTACGGCGGCAGCGTGAAGGCGGACAACGCCGCGGAATTGCTGGGGCAGAAGGACGTGGACGGGGCGCTCGTCGGAGGGGCGAGCTTGAAGGCGGGCGACTTCGCGGCCATCGTCAAGGCGGGCGCCTGAGAGCGGCCGGGGCGGGGTGGCTGGAAGAAGTTGTCACCCCGGTGTCCGGTTGTGTAGGGTGCGCGTCCTTTCCATTGAGCGTTTGAAAGAGAAGCCATGCTGACCTTCTTCACGATCGTGCACGTCGTGCTCTGCGTGTTCATGATCTTCGTCATCCTGCTGCAGCCCGGTAAGGACGCGGGGATGGGCGCTGCCCTCGGTGGTGGCGCGGCCACGAGCGCCTTCGGCGGCCGGGGCGCGGTGACCTTCCTGAGCAAGCTGACGGGCGTCTGCGCGGCGCTGTTCTTCCTGACGTCGCTGGGCCTGTCGTTCGTGGGCCTGAAGACGTCGGTGGCGGCGGGCACGACGAGCAAGAAGCCGGCGGCGACGGCTCCGGCGACCCCGGGGGCTGAGGCCGGCACGACGGGGGCGGAGACGCCCGCGCCTGCTGGGACGCCTGGCGCTCCGGCGACCCTGGAGCAGCCGCGCGAGACGGCGCCTGCGCCTGCGAACGAGGCGGCCCCGGCCGCTCCGGCTCCTGCGGCACCGGCCCCGGCGACTCCCGCGCCGGCGCAGTAGGAAGAAAGAGGGGAGCGCGACGGTTGAAAACCGTTGCGTGACCCAACGCGGTTCAGGTACATCGGCCCGCGTAGAAAAGCCCAGGTGGTGGAACTGGTAGACACACCATCTTGAGGGGGTGGCGCCGAAAGGTGTGCGGGTTCGAATCCCGCCCTGGGCACTCCGAAAGAGCCTCCGAGTCGAAAGACTCGGGGGCTTTTTCGTTGCCCGACTACTCCTCCTGGCGATGTGCTGTCACTGTGCTGGTCCCTGCTGACTCTGGGGAGACGCACATGATCGCTCACCGAACCGTGCGCTGGGGGCTCGCTCGCCTGGGGCTGGCATGTGCCCTGCTCTCAGCTTGTGCCGGTAGCTCACAACGCTCCTCACATAGGGACCTGCGCCTCGACACAGAGACGGCGAGCCGGATCCGACATGCCGCCACGGCGGCGAATGGGGCAGGCTCGTTTGCGCCCGCTGCGACGCGGGTTGTCGCCTCCGAACTCGCCCGGTGGGTCCCTGCGCTGCTCACATTGCTGGAGAGCGACAATGCCGTAGGAGAGCTCGAGGAGCGGTTGGTGGAGTGCGCCCGGCAAGCCGAGCGGCAGGTGAATGCTTCATGGTTTGGCAACCGCTCGCCTACCCGAGAAGAGTGCGGGGAGGAGGTGGAGGTGGACGGCTGCGGTGAACCCATCACACGGGCCATCCTGCTGGGGCAGCAGAAGCATGAGATTGCCCTCCAGTGCGCTCGTGAGGTCCTGGAGAAGTTGTGGCCAGCGCCGTTCAGCGTCGAGCAGCGCTACCGTTTCTATCTCAATGCTCGGTTTCTCGAGACCGTCAGCCGAGAAGAGGAGGCGCGACTGATCGCTCAGGGCTGCACCCGAGAACTTTGGCGCACGATCAAGCCGGACATCGTGCTGCACGCGGATGGCGACCTGCGCAGAGCCGCTTTGGTCCTCGACTTCAAGTTTCCTTGTCCGGACACCAATGCTCCGCGGTGGAGGGAGTACGGGGAGGGCAGTGCCTATGCCAACTCCAATCAGGGCGAGATCTACAAGGAAGCGTTGGGGGGAAAGGCCGTGATCATTTCCCCACGCAGGGGGATGACCCGATGAGGGAGAAGGTTCCTGTCATCCGCTTGCGGAACAAGTGGGGTGTTCTGATGGCCCGCGACGGCGTCGTGGTCTGTTTCTTCATGCGTCGCTCCCATGGGGAAGTGGCCTCCTCCGTGTGGCGAGCCTTGGATACCTACCGTCGTGCCATCCCTCCTCGAGCGCTGGGTTGGTATGGCAGCCCCGAGGGAGATACCCTGCCGCTCGACGACAAGGGATGGGAGCACATCCGTTCGAAGATGCTCGACCGCCCTTCGGCGAACGCTTGCAATATCGACCTGGAGGAAGACGCTAGCGAAGTGGGGGGCTACCACTTCGAGTACCGGGGCCGACGGCTCGATGCGCCGCTCTTCTCTCACGACGAGGACGCCACGAGCGGGGTGGCTTTCTCCTTTCCCACGGAGTACCTCCTGGAGCACGGTCCCGCCCAGCTGCGCGCTCTGGCGATTGAACTCGGACGCGAACTGCCCTTCAGCTTCGGGTACGCCAGTCTCGCCTTCGTGTGTCCGCGTGGGCTCTGGTATGGGGCTCGCCAGGAACTTCTGGCTCCGCTGTCTCGCTACCTGGGCCTGGATCTCTATTACCTGGAGGATACAAGCCGGGTCATTGGCACACATGCGAGAGGCGCTTACTGGCTCACCTTCCTAGGCCAGCCGCTGCTGGGCCAATTGGGCCAGGTCCAGGGGCTGCGCGACAAGCTCGCCTTCCCGGAGGTGACGCTCCAGGAATTGGAGGGCGAGCGCCTGCTGATCAGCCTGGGGGATTGGCCGGAGGTCATCGACACCGCGAGTGCGCCACCCTTGCTTCCCCAATACCGTGCGCTGGCGCATCTGCTAGAGCCCTTCATGTACGAGGAGCGCACCGGCTGGTTCTCCGAGGACAAGGACAACATGCGCCGGTGGCTCCGCCGGCTTTGCCAGTGAGCATGCACCGGCTACCGCCTTCCAAAGGCAATCGCTAGCTCGTGCCTGTCGGTCCAGAAGATTGCGACTGCAAGTGAGGAGAGAGCAGATGGCGGAAGCTGAACTTGACACCGTGAAGTCCGGAAACGGTGATCATCTCATCAGTCCCTGCATGGAGGTGCTGGCCTTCTCACGGACGAGCCTTGAGCATGGAGCCCCAGGGATGCTGGCGTTCTACCAGGCTTTCCTCGAGCGCTGGGGGGCAGGGGTGACCTTCTACCGCACGAACACCATGAGTCGCGTGAAGAAGGCCACGAACCAGACCTTGGAGATGTTGCCCTTCTGGTTGCAGGACAAGGCGTCGCTTCGAGAGAAGTTGTTGGGGCTGAGGCTTCACGGCGGAAGAGGAGGACATGACTACGCGCTGCCTGCGTTCGAGATGTTCTCGGATCAGAGCAACGCCAAGGAGCCGTGCTCGTTCTTCAGGATGGCAGTTCCGCTCGAAGCCACCTGGCAGGACCCAGGGGCGCTTCTCGCCCTGGTCCGCGAAGCTCTTGCGAAATTTCCCTTACATTGGGGATACGCAGGGTATTCGCTTCTCTGGGAAGAAGAGGAGGTTCGGCATGAGCCCGAGGCGGTCAGTACGCTGGAGGACTGGCTCACGGAGCTGCCGGGCCTTTCTTACGGCTACCCTTTGTTCTTCCTGTCACGGTCCGTTCGAGGCGTGATCGATGTGAACTGGCTGACCTTGTTGGGGCCAGAGATGACCAACCAACTGGGGGGACAGGAGAAGCTGGCACGCGGGCTTCCTCCTCAAGTGCGGGTGCATTCATTGGGAGCCGGAGGCGCGTTGATACAAGCGGGGCAGGGCCCGGTGCTGGGGAGGGCGACCGAGGCTCCTTCCTTGGAGCACTACCGCGCGGTGGGCAAGGCCGTCAGCGCCCTGCGTGCTCCGCGCGCGGTCCTTGAGGAAATCCAGATGTGGCCCCTGAGTGGTGGCCAGGAGGTAGCGTGGCTTGACCGCTTTTTCCCCTGAAGTCATCTCGGGCCCGCTACGGGTGCACGTCTGGTCCGCTGCTTCTCTCTCTCGGGATGAGCTCGCTGCGCTGGACCGGCGCGTGGGGGCCTTCGCGTCCGCGGTACGGTCGGGTTTGTTCGGGCCTGCGGAACTGAAGTCGGCAGGTCTTCTCCCTCAGCAGGTGGCTGCGCTTCGGAATGGGCAGTCCCTCGCTTGGGGCTGGGACTGGGCTGTGAGCGGATTGCCTCTGGGGGCCTTTCGCGTACTTCAAGGGATGCTCGCCTTCTTCAGTGCGCAGAACGCCCCTTTGCTTCATTGCGAAGTGGCGTGCCCAGGAGATGTCCGCAACCTGCTTGCGGTGCCGGTGGACTACCCTCGTGCTGCACGGGCCGGACTCCTCTTTTCCGTTTCGGAGCCATGTGCCCGGAACTTCTAGTGAAAAGAGCGGGCGCGGAGCTGACGCGAAGATGACAAGAATGTCAGCTTTGCGCGGTGTTCAGGTCCGCCTCCTCCCGGAACCGGCTCAGAGGTACCCCATCCAGTAGGCCAGGGCCGCCAGGCCCCCCGCCAGGGCCACCCCCGCCAGGGCCACCCCGTGACTCGAGGTGTTTCCTGGCGCGACCTTCTCCAGCACTACGTAGTGGCCAGGGTTCTGGATGAACATCAGGTAGCCCTGCTTGACTCCCGAGCCGTAGGTCACGCTCGGAGACAGCCGGCCCATGCCGGGGCGACCGTGCTGCGTGCTTGAACGCTCCTTGCCGGACTTTCCGACAGGCTGCGCTGCTGAAGGGACCTCCTTCTTCGCGGAAGAGTCCTTCCGCTTCGACTTCTCGCTTTGAGCCTTCCGCAGCGCCTTGTCCCTCTGGCTCTGGATGGCGGGGTCCCGGGAGAGGAGATCGTGCACGGCATCCCCCAAGCCCTGGTGGAAGCCTTCGCGGTTCCCGTTGATGAACTCCGTGATGATGGAAGCACACTCCGCCTCCACGTATTCGTCGGCCAGATCCTTGGCAACGCTGGTGCGAGCGTCGGAGATTTCCTTCTTGCTGGCGTTGTGGTTCTTGCTGAGCAGGCAGAGCCCGTCGATGAGGCAGTTGCCATCCGCTGCGGTCTCCTTCTCGGACAGCCGGAACACGTCACCGGACACCGTGTCCACGTAGAGCTTCTCACTTCCCTGCGGCCTGCTGAGCTCGGTGTAGACCCGGGCCGTCACACCCCACGCCGTCGCCAGGAGGGCACCCTCGGCCTGGGACAGGTAGGTATCCGAGGAGACAATCGAAGCCCGGTAGGCCTGCTTCAGTGCCTCGCTCGGCCGCCCATCGGGGGTGAGGGCCTTGGCCGCCTGCTTTCCGGAGGAGCTGCCGCCCTTCCCATCCTCCTTCTTGCTCGTATCGTCCTTCTTGTTCGCGTCGTCCTTCCTGGGCTGCTCGTCCTTCGCAGCGCTGCTCGTGGTGGCCGCGGTGGCGGTCAGCAGTTCATGAACGGCCCGCCACTCGGACCAGAGGATGAACCGGACGTGGTTCAGGGCGAGGCCGATGTGCCTGGCCTTGCCCTGGTCGCTCAGGCGCGATCTCTGGCCGGAGCGCTTCGGCAGGTCGTATCCCCGGGCATCGTCGACCGTGAGGATCTCCTTCGCGACCAGCGTCGAGAATCCGCCGGCCGCTTCGAAGCAACTGGCCATCAATGCATCCATGATGGTGCCGCTACTCGCGACCGAGGGGGGCTCCCGAGGCGGAGCCCGGTTGGCCAGCAGATGGGTCTTCACCACGCCTCGGCATGCCCGCATCAGCGCGGCCCAGTTCAGCTGGACGTCCTCACCCTGCTCCTCGTCCGCGGGCTGCTTGCTGGCTTTGCGGCCCTTGTTGGAGGACGGAGCCTCCATCGCCTTCTTTCGTTCATCGGCTGGATCGACGATCCGCACGCTGCCCACGTTGAGGGCGGCCTCCTCGGTCTCGCGCAGCTTCAGCGCGGCGCGCAGGGAGACGAGATGCATGATGAGGCGTTGGATGGGGGTGCTCGTCACGTCCAGCGTGTCGCGGATGGAGAGCGGAATGAAGGTCTCGCCCTGTCGAGGGGACAGCCAGTCCTCCTGGGGCGGAGCCTCGAAGATGAAGCGGTTCAACAGCGGGTCGAGGATGGTGCCGGTGCAGCCCCAGTCATCCACCTCCTGGCGGACCTCGTTCTTGTTGAAGACCTGGGCCATGGTGGATGACAGATCGTCCACGCGCTTCCTGTTCGTCCAGTCATCCACCATGAAGGAGGCCAGCTGTTCCGGCTTCCCCCCAGGGCTCTTGGGGAAGCGGAACTCACTCGCATGACCGTGGAGCAGCAGGTTGCTGTCGACCTTCTTGGCACTCCCCGTATGCGCGGAGACCGCCTTGCCGAGCGCGGAACTGAGATTCTCGAACTCGATCCGAGAGCGCTGTACGGCCATGCCTTGCACCGGTGCGCCGGAGACGGGACCCTGGCCGGCGAACGGGTCCAGCAGGGACTCCACGGAGAGCCCCGCCACCACGCGTTCGGCCACCGCATCGGCATGGCGCTCGTAGGCATCTCCCTCCGCTCCGACTCCGCCCGCGAGCCGCACCCCCGCGCGCTGCTGCACCACATGGGCCGCCTCGTGCGCGGCGGTATGGAGGCTGGGCCTGCCCGCGAAGACCACGTGGTTGCCCTGCGTGTAGGCCTGGGCGTTCATCTCCACGGCGCTCTCCGCGGCTGTTCCTCCCACGTGTGCTCGAACGGAGCGGAGATCATGCCGGCCGAACGCCTTCTGGAGCTGCTCGGCGTAGGGAAGCGCCATCGAGGGCGTCTGCACGCCCCGCCTGGCGGACTGATGGATGAGCGAAGCAGGGACGTCTGCTTCCGCTTCCGCCTCGGAACGAGAGGGAGGCCGAGACACAGGAATGTGTTCCAGCCGATGACCGAACCGGCTCGCGCGTTCGAGCCCCACCAGCGGGGGCGCCACCCCTTCGTGCCGTGCTCCCTCCTCCCGCGAGGAGCCCTCGGAGGGCTTGCGCTGCAAGGCCTGCTGTCCTGACTGCTGCCGGGCATGCACGGTCGGGCTCCTCCGGGACGGGCGGGGGGCGCATCGAGAGAGCCATTCTACCGTCGCGGCGTGGTATGGACGATGTGTGAGCTGGGAGCAGCACAACCGGGCCTTTCTCTCCGCCTGCCTCCAGCGGGTGCGGCTCCTGTTGGAGCGCCATGCGGACTCGCCCGAGGGCGCGAGCCCACCGGCGAAGGAAGACGCGGAGGGCTGGCCCGAGTGGTCGGAAGAGGCAGAGCGTCCTCCCGCGCTGCGCACACTGTGTGAGGCCTTCAGGCTCTCTCCCTTCGAGCGGGACGTGCTCCTGCTGTGCGCCGGACTGGAGCTGGACGCACGCTTCCCCGCGCTCTTCGCTCGAGCCCAGGGGGACGCCCAGCGTCCGTATCCCACCTTCTCCCTGGCGCTCGCCGCCTTGCCGGGCTCCCACTGGGACGCGCTCGCCCCTCAGGCTCCGCTGCGGCGCTGGGGGCTCGTGGGCGTAGGGGCTGGCGCCGCGCTCGCCCTGGCACCCCTGAAGGCGGACGAGCGCATCTGGCAGTTCCTCCTCGGCATCGACGGGCTGGACGAGCGGCTGGCCCGGCTCCTCCATGCTCCTCCGGAGGCGGGCCCGCTGGTGCCTTCGCACGAGGAGCTCGCCCGACAGGTGGCTGCCACCTGCATCAGCGCGTCGCGTGACGCACGGCTGCCGGTCCTCCAGCTCTGTGGCCGCAGCCGGCATGATCAGGCCGCCATCGCCGCGCGTGCCTCCGAGCTGCTCGATCTGGAGCTCCACGTCCTGCCGGCGGAGAACCTCCCGAGCGAGCCAGAGGAGCTGGAGCGGCTGGCCCGGCTCTGGAGCCGCGAGGCGCTCCTGGACCGTCGGGCGCTGCTGCTGGACTGCCACGATCTCGAGACGGGGGAGGGGACACGCTCCCTCACGATCCCGCGGCTGGCTGGCTCCATCCAGGGGCTGCTCTTCCTGGCCAGCCCGGAGCGGAGGCCCACTGGCGCTCGGCTCTCCGTGCTCCAGGACGTCCCCCTGCCGCGCCCCGATGAGCAGCGCGCCCTGTGGGCCGACGCCCTGGGCCGGCGCCTCGATGCGAAGACCGCCCGGGCGCTCGAGCCCCAGGCCGCCATCGACGCGCTGGTGAACCAGTTCGATCTGGATCAGGCCGCCATCACCTCGGCCACCACCCAGGGGCTGGGCCACCTCATGCTGCGGCAGAAGCCCAAGCCCGAGCAGCTCGCCGAGGCGCTCTGGACGAGCGCCCTGGGCCAGTCCCGCCACCGGCTGGAGGCGCTGGCGCAGCGCCTGGAGGTCCGCGCGGACTGGGAGGACCTGATGCTGCCCGACTCCCTGCGCCAGCAGCTCCGCGAGGTGGAGCTGCACCTGCGCCACCGGGGGCTCGTCCACCACACCTGGGGCTTCTCGCCAGCGGGCTGGCGCGGCACCGGCACCAGCGTGCTTTTCTCCGGCCCCAGCGGCACCGGCAAGACGCTGGCCGCCGAGGTGCTGGCGAAGCGGCTGCGGCTGGAGCTCTACCGCATCGATCTGAGCGGGGTGGTGAGCAAGTACATCGGCGAGACGGAAAAGAACCTGCGCCGGGTGTTCGACGCGGCCGAGTCCGGCGGCGCCGTGCTGCTCTTCGACGAGGCGGACGCGCTCTTCGGCAAGCGCAGCGAGGTGAAGGACAGCCACGATCGCTACGCCAACCTCGAGGTGAGCTACCTGCTGCAGCGCATGGAGTCCTTCCACGGGCTGGCCATCCTCACCACCAACCGCCGCTCCGCCCTGGATCAGGCCTTCCTGCGCCGCTTGCGCTTCATCGTGGACTTCCCCATGCCCGGCCCGCGTCAGCGCCGGGCGCTCTGGCAGCGCGCCTTCCCACCGGGAACGCCCACCGAGGGGCTGGATCCATCGCGCCTGGCCCTGCTCGAGGTCTCCGGGGCCGTCATCCGCGGCATCGCCCTGCACGCCGCCTTCCTGGCGGCCCAGGAGGCTCGGGAGGGCAACAAGAAGCCCGCCGTCCGGCCCCGCCACGTGCTGGCCGCGGCCCGCCGCGAGCTGGAGAAGCTGCAGCTGCCCTTTCCCAACCTGCCGGAGCTGGAGGGCTGGGAGTGAGCACGCCCGCTCGCGGGGCTCCTACGTGCCGATGGCGATGAAGTGGAAGTAGCGGTTGTCCGGCTTGCCGTCCCCGTCGCCTGTCTTGACGCGGAACTTCTCCTTCGTGTTGAAGACGACCACCACGTTGTCCCTCGTGTCTCCACCCTGGTTGTTGCTGCCGGTGTACTGCTGGGTCGCAATGATGGTGGGCACGCCGCCGAAGGCATGGGTGAAGTTGACGTCGTAGAGGCCGGTGCCCGCCTTGGAGACCGTGAAGCCCGTTCCGACGTTGATCGCACCATCGCCGTGGACGGAGCCGCGGATCATCCGGACTCGCTCCGGGAACCCGGACACGAAGGCATCGCCCTGGTTGCGGGAGTCGATCTTGACGGCGCCATCGCTCTGCCAGGAGAGCGCGATGCGCTCCCCCCCATTCAGAGTGCCGAGCGCGCCTCCGAGATTGCCGAAGAGCACCGGCCCGTCGGGCTTCTGATTGGCGAAAGTCCCGGCACTGCCGTACCAGGCGAGGCCGTGGTTCTTGTCGGCCGGGCCGCGCAGGTAGAGCGGCTTGTCGTTGAGGGCCACGAGGCTGAAGAAGGAGGTGTGGTTCGTGGGCCGTAGCTGCAGCTCGGCGCCCGCGATCTTGATGATGGAGTCCACACTCATCGTGAGCATCTCGTTGCCGGCGAAGTTCATCACCTTCAGCGGCCCCACGTTGGACGCCGTGGCCTGGATCTCGACCTGCGCGACGGGGGCCCGGGCGATGCCAATGCCGATGCGGCCCTGCTCGTTCCAGAAGAGCGCGGCGCGCTCCCCCCCGCTCGTCGTGCCGAGGGCTCCTCCGGTCCAGCCAAAGAGGAACGGGCCATCCACCCCGCGATCCTGGAGCAGCTTGTTTCCTCCATACCAGCCGAGGCCTTGGTTGGTATCGCTGTCGCGCAGGTAGAGGAGCTTGTTGGACAGGCGGACGGGGCCCTTGAAGGTGGTACCTCCCTCGGCGAACACGCTCAGCTTCCGATCGTCAGACGTCTTGCCCGCGCCGACGATCTCCAGCGAGTCCGTCCACTGCTGGTAGGTGATCTTGCCGGCATCGACCTGCTTGTCGGTGCCCACGCCCAGCTCCAGGGTGGCTGCCCTGCCCCCCACGGCCACCCGTCCCACCCGATCCGCCGCGCCGACCGTGAGGATGCCGTCGTTGCCCAGCAGGAGCAGATCCTTGCCGGTGGCGTCCGACACCCGCAGCGGTGGGCGGTCGGCCACGCCCTTGATCTCGAGCTGCGCTCGGGCCGCGTTCGTCGTGCCGATCGTCAGCGGCTCGGAGAGCGCCAGGGCTCCGTCCAGCATCGCCCGCGCGCCGTCGCTGCTCGAGCGCAGCGAGAACGCCTTGCCGGAAGGGCCCCCGAGCCGCACGCCCGAGAACCGGCGCTTGTCCAGCTTCACGTTCGTCACCCTGCCGTCCGCCGCCACCGTCAGCTCGGCCAGCAGGATGCGGCCGTCGTCCGCCGTGCCTCCCGGGGCCTCGTGGAACACGAGCGCTGTCTCGGTGAAGCGGGTGTAGCCGCGGACGCCCTGGTCGCCCACCACCTCGTTGGTGGCCACCTCCTGGTAGCGGAGCAACAGCCACCGGGTGCCCTGGTGCTCGCTGGTCAGCGTCCGGGCCTGGGCCGTGTCCAGCAGCAGGTGCCGGCCCTGATCGTCGATGGCCGTCCCGGGCGCCACGGTGACCACGGCGCCGCTGCTCGTCACCTCCAGCCCCCAGGCGATGCCCGACACGTGGAGCAGCCGGTCATGCCGGCGCTGCCGGTCGATGTGGTACTTCTGCTCGTCGATGAAGTCCTGCTCGGACAGGTACTGGTTGTTGAAGTAGCGCGGCCGCTGGGTGACGTAGTCTGGCTGGTTGTAGTCCGCCATGGTGCAGCTCCTCTAGAGCTTGACGTTCAGGGTGCCCGAGCCGAGCACCGTGTTCTTCCCCACCGTCAGGCGGTTCGGGCCTTCGGTGACGATCTGCATCTGTGGATACCGGATCGCGAGCCCATAGAAGGTGTGCGCCGGCTTCTCCTGCTCGATGATGGCCTGGGCGATGCGGAACCTGCGCGCCAGCAGCGTCGCGTCGCGCTCGGCCACCGAGAACGACACCCGGAAGTAGTAGGGGGTGTTGTCGTCCTCGTGGATCTCGATGTCCGTCTCCGAGCCCAGGTAGATGCGCAGCATCTCCTTGAGCCCCGCGGGGGTGCCGCGCAGCCGGTACAGCGCGGGGATGCGGCGGATGAACCGGCGGCGCGTCTCCTCGTCCCAGTCGTCCCGCAGGCTGGTGGCGACCCAGCCCGCCAGCCAGGGCAGGAACTCCGCGGGGGCGCGCTCGTCCTCGCGCTCTCCGTCCCCTCCGGGCTGGAAGTAGGTGTGGATGCGATCCAGGATCTGCTCGACGGCTTGCGGCTCCTGGGCCAGGTCCAACCCGCCCAGGATGCGCTCGAAGGCGAGCAGGAAGCGCCCCAGGAACGGCTCGGCCTGGAAGACCGCGGGCAGGTGCTGGAGGTAGCGGCTCACGGGTTCGTTCGAAGCCATTGGCCCCCCACGAAGTCGAAGGTCTTGAAGGTCAGCGTCCCCAGCGCGGGCAGCTCGTGCGAGAACAGGCGGAGGGAGCCATCGGCCAGGCGCCGTGTGGTGTCGTTCGTGACGCCGAGCACCACGCCGTGAGCTGTCCCGCCTCCCTCCACGGACTCGCCGTCGGTGCCCACGAAGTCGACGCCGGGCACGCCGCTCAGCACCTCATACACCTCGGAGAGGTAGATGCTGCGTCCGAAGGGCCAGCCCTTGCCGTCCCTGCCACCCGTCAGGGGGTGCAGGTAGCGCTGCAGGGCAAAGGACGCATCCTGGATGACGGTCTGGGGCAGGGCGTCCGAGCGCAGGTAGAGCTCCGCGCTGAGGTTCACCTGCACGGAGGCCGGCGCCAGGACGTGGTGCTTCGTGGTGAGAAGGCGGCGCTCATCGAGGAAGGCGTGGAGCGCGTTCAGCAGGGCGCTCGGGGCCGCGAGCGGCAGGGTGGCATCACGCCACGAGGTGCCCTGGCCCTGGCCGTCCTGTCCCCCGGACTTGAGGTTGCGCACGACGTTGCCGGGAGGGCCGTCGTCGCAGGGGAAGCAGGCGACGAGGGCGTCATCGTCTCCGCGCGGCAGGCGCTTGAGATCGTCGGCGAGCTGCCCCACCGTCCGCGCCATGCGCCACAGGCACACGTCGCTGATGAAGCCGCTGAAGGAGTACACCTTGCCATCCCGAGCGTCGGTGCTGGGGCCGCCGAGCCGCAGGGGCAGAGGCGCCGCGCTCAGGGGGATGGCGCCCTGCAGGGCCGCCTCGCCGACCACCCGCCCGCTGAGGTGGAGGCGGAAGGTGGCGCCGTCCTCCATGTGGGTGCGGGTGATGGAGATGTGGGTCCAGGTTCCCTCCTGGATCAGGCCCGGCTGCGAGGACAGCTGCCGGACTCCGGCCAGGGAGAAGGACAGGCTCCCATCCGGCTCCAGCACCAGCGCGCTCCCCTCCAGGCCGCCCCGGGAGAACAGCATCTGGCGCCCCTTGCCCAGGTCCAGCGGGTGGATCCACGCGGAGAAGGTGGTGTCCTCCGAGAACTCATCCCCGTAGAGGCCGAGCGCGACGAAGGCCGTCTCTCCGCCAAACGTGAGCAGGAAGGCGGGCTCGGGAGGCGCGGGCACCAGGCCGGCTCGTCCCCAGGCCCAGCGCGCGGGCCAGGGCGCATCCGGCACCACCACCAGGCTCATGTGGCCGAGGGCCGTGTCCGAGGCGGACTTCAGCAGGTTGCGCTCCGCCACGCAGTGCGCCCGGCGGACGCGGACTCCGGCCCCCTTCCAGTCCTCGAGGACCAGGTGCTCGAAGTCCTCGCACGTGACGGCGCGGTAGCGCTCCCGCAGCTCCCGCACGGTGTCGCGCATGGCCGTCTCCAGCGCGTCCGCCCCCGTGTTCACCGGGCGCTCCCAGCCGGGCCCGTTGAGCAGCTCCAGGAAGGTCCAGTAGCTGCGCTCGGGCACCTGATCCAGTCGGTACACCGTCATCTCCGTCAGCCAGGCGAACATCTCCAGGAGCGAGATGCCCGGGTCGGAGGGGTTGTGGTCCGTCCACCCAGGGGACAGCATGGGGATGAGGGCGCGGGCCTCCTCCACCAGCTGGGCATAGGTGAGATCATCGAGCTGCGGCAGCTTGAGCACCGGTCAGTCCTCCCGGTTCTTCAGGGTTACGGAGATGTTCTCGGCCCGCGAGTAGATGAGCACGGCCTGTGGGAGCGTCCCCTGGGGCGCGTTCACGGACACGGAGAGTGAGTCGATCCGATCCACGCCCTCCTGCTTCATGAGCAGCGCGTACAGATCCGAGCGGTGCGGCCAGCGGCCGAAGTCCCAGCCCTCGCCGGAGTCGCCTCCGTGGAGCGGGTGGAGATAGCGCGCGAGCGCCTGCTGGATCTGCTCGCGGACGGCCTCCGAGGCCTCGAGCGACTCGGGGATCACGGAGACGGTCACGTGGACCTCGGCCCAGGCCGGGCCGCACACCTCGAGCCGGGCCGCTGGCGGGCACCGGTCGCGCACGTAGGTCTCCACTCGATCCAGCAGCTCCCGGCTCGGGACGGGCTGGGGGTCGGCGCTGGAGGGGATGATCACCACCAGCACCTGCCCCTCGCGCTCCACCATGTTCCTGTCGGGAGCGATCTGATCGGCGGGCTGGAACGAGGGGGTGATGACCTGGACGCGCGCCACGTCGGGCGAGGCCTCCCGGGCCAGATCCGCGAAGTCATCCACCGTCACGGCTAGGCCCCGGTGGCGCAGGGTGCGGGAGCTGCGCTCCTTGAGGCGCTCCAGCTCCTCCAGGTCCGCGCCGCCCGAGGCGGCGTCCGGGTTGATGGCCCCGTCCACGTACGGCACCGTGCTCTTCATCTGGGTGAGGGCCCTGGCCGGCACGTTGCCGCGTGCCCCGCCTCCGGAGCGGTACCAGGCCAGGCGGATGCCGTCGCGCCCCACGGGGGGAATCCGCCCCTGCCGGCCGTTGCCGAAGCGCACCTCCCCGGTCTGGTGATCGATGACGTAGTGGCGATCCCTGGGCTGCGAGGCTCGCAGATCGGGCACGGCATGCCAGCGCACCCACACCTCGTGAGTCTCGCCCCGCTCGTCCAGCGTCGTGGTGACGGCGTCAGGGCCCTCGAGCGCCTCGAGCTCCGCCTGCTCCTGGGGCTCCGGCAGGGAGGGCTCGCGTACCTCTAGGCGGGGGCCGGGAAGCACGGGCGTCCGCGTGGCGGTGAACACCTGATCCGGCTCGCCGTTGCTCGAGCCCAGCACCTCGCGCGTGGCCGTGGTGGCATGGCTGGCCCAGACGGTGTTGGTCAGCACGCGACGCAGGCGCACGCGCTCGCGGAGGCCTCCCTTCAGCCAGCGGACGCGCAGCCAGCAGCGCACCTGGCCGAACTCTCGGCTGGCCGTGAAGTCCGCCGGGCCGATGAAGCGCAGCTGCCCGCTGCGACTGAGCGCCTGCGTCTCGTCCTCGGCTCGGAGCGCGGCCCAGCCGTTCGCACCCCGGTACTCCCACTCGAGCTGGAGCGGCTCCTCGGCCTCGGGCGGCTCCACTCCCTGGGTGAGCGCGGGCGCGAGCACCTCCTCCGGGCGAGGCAGCGCCACCTCCAGGTGGAGCAGCGTCGGGCGGTTCGCGAAGGCCTGGTCGAAACCCAGATAGAGCGACGGCCCCGGATCCGCGCTGAGGACGAAGGGCGTGACGGGGGAGCCCATCGTCACGAGCCGGGCCGTGCAGTCCTCGTAGGTGCCGTCGTTCAGCAGGAAGCACGCCTCGAGGGCGCGGCTCACCGTGGATGTGTAGCTGAGCTTCAGCGATTGGATCGAGGGCGGCTGGTAGGTGGCGGGCAACACCTTCGGCACCTGGCCGTCGGTGTAGACGACCTTCTGGTCCTCTCCGTAGTGGCCCCCCACGAGCCGCACGCGCAGCCAGCGGTTGCGTCGGCCGCCCACCTCCGTCTCGCCGAGCTGCTGGGGCAGGTTGAACTCGATCTCCTTGCCCACGTTCGTGCCGGTCGGCTGCACCGTGAAGGCCTGGCTGCGATCCACGAAGCTGGCTCCGGCGTCCGTGCTGCCGCTCTTGGTGGACTCGCCGAGCTTCTGCCAGGTGCTGCCGTTCCAGAGCTCCCAGACGAGCTTAAGCGTGTCGGGGGGCGTCGGGTTCATCGGCAGCAGGGAGGGCGTCAGCGTCAGGGAGACGGTGACCTTGCGCCCGGGCTGGGAGAACACGTCGCTGCTGGCCACGGCGAACGTGTCGTTGAAGCGGGGCCGCTCGCCCAGCGGATAGAAGTCCTTGCTGATGTCCAGCGGGGCGGTGTTGAAGAGCGCCACGTCCGGTGCCACGCCGTCGCGCTTCAGCTCGACGCTCGCGGAGACGGACGTGAGGATGGGCAGGGCCGCGGGTGTGTCTCCGCTCAGCGGTATCCGAGTCAGCTGGCCTCGGACCCAGCGGGCGGAGCGACCGTTGATCTCCCGGACGGCCGGGGCCGCCGGGAGGTTCAGCTGCCACGAGGCGCCATTCTTCTGGGGGGTGAGCGCCTGCCACGTCGCCCCATCCCAGAAGGACCAGACCATGTCCACCGTGGGCGCCGTCTGCCACTGCAGCGTCAGCCACCGCCGCTGGACGCCGAGCCTCGTGAAGAGGGAGTCGCAGGCCAGGAACAGGGAGTGCTCCACGGCGTCGTGGGCGACGAACGCCTGGAACTCCGTGGCGGTGCCGCCGGGGAGGGGCGTGCGGTCGCTGGCGCGATCGATCAGGAAGGCGGCGGGGGGAGTCGCCGAGTCCCACTCGCGCCGCCGCTCGCGGACGATGAGCGAAGTCAGCCTGGCCCGCGTCAGGACGAGCGCACGCTCCGTCGCGAAGACGATCTCCTCGCCACCGTCGGGCGCCGACGTCGCCGCCACCTGGGTGCCCGCCGGCACGCTGGCCTCGGCCTTGGCGCCCTCCGCCAGCTGGAAGGACAGCGCGGCCCGGGCGGGGCGGGGCGGCAGCCGCTGCGCGCCCAGCAGATCCAGGAACGCCAGGTGGTGCTTCTCGGGCACCTGGTTGAGGCGACCGATCACGTGGCTCATCATCCGCGCGAAGATGCGGATCAGCGCCGAGCCGGGGTCCTGCCCGTTGGGAGCGGGGCGCCAGCCCGAGTAGGTGCCAGCGAGCTCCTCGAGCTGGGCGACGAGGTCGCCGTAGGTTCGCGAGTCGAGCTTGGGCGGGGTGAGGGGGGCCATCGCGCGTCAGCTCACGTAGAAGGGGTAGACGAAGTTGAAGCGGCTGTTGGTGCTGCGCACCGCGTAGGTGATGGTGATGAGGAGCCGGCCGGGCTCTTCCTCGTCGGGCTGCACGTCCACGCCGAGCAGATCGATGCGGGGCTCCCACAGGGTCAGCGCCTGGGTCACCTCGCTGGCCACCCGGCCCATCGTCCCCGCGCCGATGTTCTCGAAGACGAGCGCGTGGATGCCGCAGCCGAAGTCCGGGCGCATCACCCGCTCGCCGGGCGCGGTGGAGAGGATGAGCCAGAGCGACTGGCGGATCTTCGCCTCCTCCTGGCTCGTCGCGACCTGTCCCGAGGCGTCGAGGCCTACCGGGAAGCTCCAGCCTGATCCAAGGAAGTCTCCAGCCATGGGCATCCTCCTATTGGGCCTTCACGCGCTGCTGCGTGGGCGCGATCTGGAGCGGGGTTCCGGTGGGGGTGCACGTCGCCTGACTGTTCTCCAGGAGCACCGCCTGTCCCATCACCTTGACCCGCTGGGTGGCGGTGGGGGGCGTGAACATGCCCGTCACGCAGGGGAAGGGCGTGGGCGAGGGCGCTGTCGGGAGCTGGTTGGTGCAGCCAGCGACGGAGTAGGGCGCGGCCGCGGCCACCACCGCCATGCCCTGCACCTTGACGCGCGGCAGCGGCGAGGTGGGCTGGGCGGTGCCACCATGGACGCACTTCACCTGCGCGCTCTGCACGAGCAGATAGCCGGGCATCACACCACCTCCAGGGCGCCATCGTTGACGGTGACCTTCGAGCCCTTGATCGACACCTCACCGGCCGGGCTCTCGAGCGCCACGGACTGTCGGGCCTTGATCGAGAGGTTGGCGCAGTCCACGGCCAGATCCCCCTGGCTCTTCAAGGTCATGTTCCCCTGGCTCTGCACGGAGATCTCCCCCTGGGCCTGGATGGTGAGGTCCTTGTCCACCTGGATGCTCATGGAGTTGTTCTTCGAGTCGATGAGGATGAGGTTCTTGCCCGTCTTGTCGCTGAGGATGACCTTCTCCTCGCCCTGGGTGTCGTCCAGGGTGAAGGTGTGGCCGCTGCGGGACTTGAGGACGCGCAGGTTGTTCTTGCCGTCGTCGTTGGGGGCTGGCGGCTTGTTCTGGCCGTTCCAGACCGAGCCGACGACGTAGGGAGCGGTGACGTCGCCGTGCTCGAACATGACGAGCACCTCGTCCTCCACCTCGGGGGGCAGGTAGAAGCCCCGCTCGCCGCCGGCCATGGGCGTGGCCACCCGGGCCCAGCCGCTCTCGAACTTCTCGTCCAGCCACGGGAGCGCGAGCTTGACGCGTCCCAGGCCGTCCGGATCCTGGGTGTTCGTCACCCGGCCGGTGACGACGCCATGGATGCGGCTGGAGCTCCCGGGGGACGCGGCCAGCTCCTCCGTCGTCTCCGGATCCTCGGTGCCTCGCGTACCGCCCTGCACGCTGAAGTTCGTGCGGTAGCCTCCCTTGCGCGAGAACGCGTGCGTGGCCGAGGTGACCTGGTAGAGGCCGCTGAAGCGCTTGCCCACGCCCTCGATGCGGACGACCTCGCCGGCCTGCACGCCAGGAGTGCCGAAGCAGCTCCCCGAGCCGGTGACGGCGCTGGAGAAGAGGCGCTCCAGCTCCGCCTGGGCGAAGGCGTCCGCCTCGGACTTCTGGCTCACGGCCTGGTGGGTGATGACGCGCACCTGACTGCCGTACAGCTTGTCGCTGCTCAGCGTCCCCACGCTCTTCCCCAGGCTGTTGGCCTTGGCCATCCCCACCACCTCCTTGGCCTGGGTCACGTCCATGCCGCGCACCTCCACCGAGCTGACGAGGGAGGCCGCGGAGATGCGGGGGGTGAACTCGAGCAGCCCCGAGTCCAGCGCGAGCGTCAGGGTGGAGGAGGCCGAGCTCTCCCGGTGCCGGAAGTGGAGCTTCTTGCCGTTGATGGACAGCTCGCAGCCGCTCTCGCGGGCCAGCAGGTGGAGGAAGGCCAGATCCGACTGGTTGTTCTGCACCACCATCGGCCGCTTGAAGGTGACGCCCTTCACCTCGGCCTTGAGCCCGTTCTCCTGGGCGATCAGCTTGGCGATGTCCGCGTGGGACTTGTCCTGGAAGGTCCGGGTCTTCTGTCCTCGCGCCATGGCGTGGCGGGCATCCAGCCCCGTCACCACCAGGCTCGGCGGCTGCCCGGCGGAGGCCGTCAGCTCCAGGTCGGTGATCTCTCCGAAGAGCAGCGAGGTGAGCGCGCCGGAGTAGCCCATCTTGATCTCCACCTTGTTGCCCACGGCGAAGAGATCGTCGTCCACCCAGGTGTGCTCGAGCCGATCCATGTCCCAGGTGAGCAGGCGCAGCGTGAAGCGGCCGGACTTGCCCAGGGTCTGCTCGACGGTGACCTCGAGCAGATCCTCGTCGGCCTCCGAGGGCAGGAGGGCGTTGTTGATGGTCACCTGCAGCGCGGGAATCGAGGACGGGTCTAGCAGGGGCATGGGTCGCCTCTCACTTGCGCAGCGGGGGGATGGTGAGGACGCGGCCGGGCTCCAGCCGGCGGGGATCCTCGATGCCGTTGGCGCGGGCGATGGCGCGCCACTGCGAGGTGTCGCTGTACTCCTCGTGGGCGATGCTGCTCAGGGTGTCTCCGCGGCGCACGATGCGCTTCTTGGCCACGTCCGCCGAGTGCAGCTCGCGCGCCCGCATCTCCTGGGCGGTGGGGACGTGCTGGAAGGTGCAGGACAGGGTGGCCCGTACCGGCGTCCCATCCGCCATGAAGTGGGTGAAGGTCTGGTTCAGGTGGGTGAGCACGCCCCGCAGCAGCAGGTACTGGCCCCACATGAGCTTGCAGAAGGGCGGCCGGTGCAGCTCGCGGTTCACCCGCGCCAGCTCCACCACCTGGTCCGTGTACTTGACGACGTCCGTTGCGCTGGGGGCCCGGGGCAGCCCCACGGGGACCAGCGCCGAGGTCAGTGCCTTGCCGAGGCCACCCAGGGCTCCGCTCGAGGGCGCTCCCTCGTAGGTGTCGAAGAAGAGATCGAGGCTCAGCGTCGCCGGCTCGCTGGTCTCGAACTCGAAGACGTGCCGCAGGCCGGCCTGCGCGAGGATGGGGGAGACCTTCCACGCGACGTTCTGCTCGTAGCGCAGCTCGCTGGGGTTGAAGAGGGCGTGGATCTCCCCCGCGTAGACGTCGGACTGCCGCGTCTCGTGGAGGATCTTCAGCTTCTGCAGGGAGCCACTGCTGAGCAGGGACGCGGCGGGAGACGAGAGGCGTTGGATGGTCATCGCGGCAGTCCTCTCCGGATCCGATCCTCCGCGAGCTGACGCATCAGCTTGCGCTGGACCTTGTCGACCAGATCATCGATGTCGATCTCCCTCCGAGTGGCGCCCTGGCTCGCTCCCTGCTCGTCACCCACGCCGCGCGCCACGGGACGCCGCGTCACGGTGGGCGATGGAGAAGGGCCCTGGAGCTGCGCTCCCGGGACGATGGGAGCAGGGCTGATGCCAGGCGACGCGCTCGGAGGTCGTGGCATGAAAGTGGGCCCCGGTGCCGAGGGGAGCGTGTGGCCTGGGCTGGCCGGAGAGCCGCCCGCGGGACTTGCCGCGTGCACCAGCGGAGCCCCCGTGCCTGTCCAGCCCGCTCCACCGCCCCCCGCCGGCTGAGGTGGCACTCGGGGCATCTGGCGCGCGGGCTCGGAGCGAGCCGCCTCGGGCCGTGCCTCCTGCGTGTGTGGGAGCGCCGGCTCGGCCCTGGGCGCGGAGGCGTGCGTTCCACCCGTCGAAGGAGACGGAGCCCCGGTGGGGGCCGCGTGCACTCTCGGGGCAGGCGAGGGACTCGGGCTCTGGAGGGGCTGGACGGTCGGAAGCGGTGCTCCTCTTCGCATGGGCTCCGGGCGGCTCGGCGTGGGGCCATCGTCCACGGGCCGCACCACGGGCCGCGAGCTGGAGGCGGAGGGGCTCGAGAGCTGGACGGACGGTGGGGGCTCGCGCTGCTGGCGCATCTCCGGCACGGCAGGGGACGCTGCTGCTGGGATGGGGGAGGGGGCGGGTGGACGAGCCGTCGGGGCTCGGGGCGCTTCTGGCGCGGGAGGAGGCGCTGTGCCGAGCTGCTGCACGAGGGGCGTGGACACCGAGGCCCGAGGCGCCTGCGGCCTCGCATCACCTTCGGCACGCGCGCCGCCCTCCGCAGGTGCCTGGGCTCGCCTGGCCTGGACGAGTGGCAGGGCCTGGGCGGGGTTGGGACGTGAGGCCCGCGGTGGGGCCTCGTGAGGTTGCGACTCTTCAGCCGACGCCGAGCCTGTCTCCTCCGCGGGCGCGGCCCACACGGCGTGCACCACGGGCACCTGGCCCTGCCGGAAACCCTCGCGGATGCCATGGCGCTGCGCCAGATAGCCCAGCAGCGGCAGGCGGCCTCCCATGGCCTCCACTCCCGCCACGATGCGCCGCGACAGCCACAGCGGCACGAGCCCCGGCTGATCCCGACGGCTCAGCAGCCGGCGGAGCAGCTTCGGGTCCAGCACCTGTTGCCAGGGGCTCTTGGGCGCGGGAGGCGGTTGCATGGGGAGTGGCTCGGCCATCGCTCCGGCTCACTTCAGGAGGTTGTAGGCGCCGTGCCCCGCGGACAGGAGCGCGCTCAGCAGGGGCCGCGAGATGCCACGGTGGATCAGCTCGACCCGCTCGATGGCCACCTGTGAGTCCTCGGCCGCGTTGAAGGCCGGCCCGGACCACTTCACCGGCAGGGCGTCCCGGAAGTCCCACCACATGACGGGGATCCGCTGCGCGTCCAGCAGCATGAGGGTGCCGCTCTTGCGCTGGATGACGCCGCGGCTCGTCTGGTCGTACCACCGCCACAGCGTGTCGATGGACGTCAGCCCGTGGGTGAGGACCAGGTTGGGGTACGACGTCCGCTTCAGCACCTTGTGCGTGTAGCCGTTGACGCCTCCCTCGGCTCGCTCCTCCACCTCGATGCTGCTCTCCAGCCCCTCCACCTGGCTGAAGCCTCCCGTCAGCAGTCCATCCAGCTCCACCAGGAAGTTGCAGCCCAGGTATGGGTCCAGCCGCTTGCCCATCGCGCCGGTGGTCAGCGCGAAGGCGGCATTCATGCCGACGGGAATCCTCATGCCGTGCTCCTCAGCTCTACCGGCCGCGCCCGGCCAGCTCGTTGATCCGCTCGTTCATGCGAGACACCTGCGCGACCCAGCGCTGGCGCTCGCGGTGGTCCAGCGCCATCACCTGTTCGTAGGGCCAGCCCAGGTAGTGGGACAGGTACGCTACCTCCTCGAACAACCTCTCCGAGGGGTAGCTCACGATTCCCCCACGGGGCTTGCCTCCACCTCGAACTCCCCCTGACAGTGCGGGCATGCCACCCGCAGCCGGGCGTGGCCGCTCTCGTTGATGCGCCGGTAGAAGTCCTGCAGGTAGAGCAGGTCCCCCGAGAGCAGGTTCTCGATCGTCTTCGGGTTGATGAACTCCAGGCTCCCCAGTCGGGTGATCACCCGGGCCAGCAGGATGATGACCAGGTAGCCGGGGTTGGACTGGACGCGCGGATCCTTGAGCGGGGCGATCTCGTCCAGCGCCGTGGACAGGCGCATGGTGCCCTCTCGGTGGACGGTGCCCGTCTCATCCCGGAAGCCGAACGGCAAGGTGAAGGGAAACTCGGTCGTGGCGGTCATGAGGCCTCTACCACTTCTGCACTTCAATGCCCTCGTGGGTCAGCTCGAGTGTCTCGATGGCGAACTCGTCCGCGACCGCGTCCAGGCCGGGGCCGGACCACTTGCTGGGCCAGGCGTTGCGCACGTTCCAGCGGATCATCTCCGCGCCCGTGTCGTCCCTCAGGATGATGGAGATGGTGCGGCGCACCGGCGTGCCCTTCATCACCCCCTCGCGCCAGTCCCACAGCGCCCGGTCATCGGTGACGCCGCGCTTGAGGGTGATGGTGGAGAACGAGAGCAGGCCGGGGATCTGTCGGTGGGCGAGCGTCGGATCCGTGCCCTCGCGGTACTTGCCGACGCCGGTGCTGCTGTCCAGGCCCGCGCACTCCTTGAAGCCCATGCGGGTGATGCCGTCGAGCTCCACGGCGAAGTTGTAGCTGCCAAAGGGATCCTTGCGCTCCATTGCCATGCGTGTGCTCCTTGAAGAGAGGTGAGGGCGGTCAGCCCGGCGTCACCACCGCCGTGCCGGTCGCGTCGTGGATGAGGTGGACGACGATGAACTCGCGGGGCGTGGCCGGCGCCAGCCCGATCTCGACGACGAGCCGCCCCTGGTCCCGGACCTCGGGCGGGTTGTTCTCGGCGTCGCACTTCACGTAGAAGGCCTCCTCCGGCGTGGCGCCCTGCAGGGCCCCCGAGCGGAAGAGCTCCTCGAGGTGCCCGCTCAGCTCGCGCCGCACCCGCACCCACAGCTGCAGATCGTTGGACTCGAACGCGGCCCACGACAGGGCGTGCACCAGCCAGCGGCGCAGGGTGAGGAACAGCCGCCGCACGTTGATGTAGCGCCAGTCCTTCTCCGCGCTCAGGGTGCGCGCGCCGAAGGCCCGGAGGCCCCGGCCGGGCAGGGCGCGCAGGCCGTTGATGCCCTGCGTGTTGAGCTCGCCGGGGCGGACCAGGGAGCGCTCCACGTCGAGCGCGCCCTCGATCAGCTCGTTGGCCGGTGCCTTGAAGACGCCAGCGCGCCGGTCGGTCCGCGCGTACGTGCCGGCCAGGTGGCCGCAGGGGGGGACGAAGGCCTGGCCCGGCCCGTCGCTCCGGGCCACCTGGATCCAGGGGTAGTACAGGGCGCCCATGCCGTGGAGCTCCGGCTCGCCCCCGAGCCAGGAGAGGATGGCGGCCTTGTGGGAGAGCAGCGGATCTCCCGTGAGCGACTCGCCCTCGTACACGCGCGCCGGCGAGTCGAGGAGGGCGAAGCAGTCCCCGCGCTCGCCGCAGAACCGCAGCAGCTGGGCCTGGGCGGCGGCGAGCTCGGCCGGGGTGGCCGCGGGGGGCAGCAGGCCTGGGCCGCAGAGCAGGTCCACCTCCTCCACGTCCTTCAGCGAGGCGAGTCCCTGCTCCAGCGTCCTGCCTTCTCCCAGCGGCACCACCCAGCACTGCTCGCCGCCGTTCTCGAAGAAGCCTCGTACCGCGCAGGCGAGGAAGAGCGGAGGCGTGCCGGTGCCCCACTTCACCTCGAGCTGGCCCGGGCGGATGAGGACCATCGGCTCGGGCAGCGGGGCGTCCGCCGTGTAGGCCAGGAAGGCGGGCACACCGGTGCGCAGGAGCTCGGGCGGAAGTCGCTCCTCGACCGGGCCGATGTGCACTCCGGGTGTTGAGTCTTGCATCGACATGCCTCGCACCTGCCGACGTGGGGATGACCGGGCGTCCGCGTGCTAGCTCGTCGGCCCCGACCACTGGCCGATGCGGAAGATGACGAACTCGGCGGGCTTGGTGATGGCGACGCCGATCTCGGTGATGACGCGGCCCACGTCCCGCTCCGCGGGCGGGTTGTTCTCGGCGTCGCACTTCACGTAGAAGGCCTCCTCCGGCGTGGCGCCGAACAGCGCCCCGGTGCTCCACACCTGGTTGAGGAAGGCCGTCGTGTTGCGGGTGATGCGCGCCCAGAGATCGTGGTTGTTGGGCTCGAAGACGGCCCACTGCAGGCCGACATCGATCGAGTCCCGCAGGTAGCAGAAGAGGCGGCGGACGTTGATGTAGCGGAAGTCCGCCTCGGTGCTGCCGGCACGGGTGCGCGCGCCCCACACCTTGATGGTGCCGTCCAGGTTCCGGATGCAGTTGATGCCCTCCGGGTTCAGGCCGTCCTGCAGGCTGGTGCTGATGGCCCACCGCAGGCCCACCGCGCCGCGCACCGCCTCGTTGGCGGGCGCCTTGTGGACTCCGCGCGAGCCGTCCACGCGGGCGTAGATGCCGGCGATGTGGCCGGAGGGGGGCATGTACGCGAGCCCCTTGGAGGCCGGATCGAAGACCTGGATCCACGGGTAGTAGCAGGCGGCGTAGCTCGACTTGCCGGGGAGGGTGTCTCCCTTCGTCGGCAGCTCGGACGGGGGCACGTCCAGGGGCCCGTCGAACAAGGCGATCCGGTCGTTCATCCTCGCGGCGTGAGAGATGAGCTTGTCCAGGGTGGCCTTGTCGGTGATGCCAGGCGCGGCCACCATGGAGATCTCTCCAATGGCCTCGAAGAGCAGGAGCGCCGCGTCCACGTCCGCCGTGGTCGCGGCGTGGGCCACGTAGCAGCGGGTGCCGCCGTTGTTGAAGAACCCGTAGACGGCGTGCGCCAGCTGGTTGTGCTCCACCACGTCGGAGAAGTCGCCGAACCGGGTCTTGAACTCCGTGAAGTTGGTGCAGAGCACCGCGCCGGTGGGAGTGACGAGGTTCGTCCCGTCCGGATTCTTCAGGGTGGCATCGTTGTAGACGCCGATGAAGCCGGCGGTACTGGTGCCGGCGCCTTCGATGGGCATCGCGCCCGAAGGCACCTGCTCCACGTAGACTCCTGGCGACTTGTAGTCGGGCATGCGTGCTCCTCCGTGTGCTCCTCAGGTTCTCGTTCCGCGCTCAGGGGGTGGTCCCCCCGCTGGGCAGCGGACGCTCCAGCAGGACATCCAGTCTCTTCACTCCACCTTGCTCCAGGCCGGCCGAGAGCTGCGCCGGCGAGAATCCTCGGGCGGACACCTGGAGCGTGCGTGTCCCCGTCTCGATGCCATGCAGCAGGAAGCGGCCCTCCGCGTCCGTGAGGGCGCTCTCCCCGCTGCCCATCACGCGCACCCGCGCCATGGCCACGGGGGCCGAGCCGTCCGCCTCATCCGCTCCGCTGATCACTCCCTCGATGGCCGTGGGCGGCAGGGCGAGGGTGGCGAGCGGGAAGGGACTGCGCTGCGAGGAGGCCTCAAGCTGCAGCGACACCGTGCCATAGCGGGTGCCGGAGCCGGGCAGTCGCGCGGCCAGCGTGTACGAGCCATCGGGCAGGTCCACGAAGCGGAAGGTGCCGTCGGCGGAGGAGCGCGTGAGCTCTGGCCGCTGGGCGCTGGAGGTGCGCTGGGAGGCCGCCAGCCACGAGCGCCATGCCTCGGGCCCGTCCGTGAGGACAATCTCGGCGCCCGCCACGGCCTTGCGTGTCCGAGCATCGATCACGCGCCCGGCGATGCTCAGGCGGTGGGTGCGTGTGGCGACTCGCACGAAGCCCGCCGTCCCGGTCCGCGCCTGCTGGGGCAGCGCTCCCGCCGAAGTGGGGGCGCTCTCATTGGCGGGAGCGCTCACGCTGGTCGCTACGCTCTTTCGAGTGCCCGGAGAGGCCGGCTCGGGGCTCGGCTCGGCCGGTGGGGCGGCCAGCGTGGCCTGAGCGCTCTTCGACGACTTCTTGGTGGTGCTCTTCGTGGACTTCTCGGTGGTGCTCTTCGTGGATCCGCTCGATGACGAGGACTTCTTGGTCTTGGTCGTCATGAGGACTGGACCTGTCTGACGACGTTGCCCAGCTCCTCGGGGGAACGGACGTCGACGCTGAGGGTCAGTACGTAATGGAGCGCGGCGCGGGGCTTGCCTTTCAGCGCGTGCCACATCTCGAAGCCGTGCTGGCGACCCGGGGGCTGCAGGGTCAAGGCGCGCACGGGTGGCTCCTGGTCCTTCAGGCTCCCCTGGAGGACCTCCGTGGGCAGGCGGCGGTAGCGCAGCAGCACCTGGAGGACGGCGCCCAGCAGCCGGTGCTCGTACAGCTCGGGGTTCTGCACCCCATCTCGCGCGCACACGGTGACCAGGTAGTGGCAGTCCACCCGGGCTGGCGCGTAGCGCTTGATGACGGAGCCGTCGTCCTGTCGCTCCAGCTGCGGCTCGAAGCTGCGCAGCTCCCGGTTCTCGGCCAGCTCGAAGAGGAACAGGTTGACCGCTGGCAGCAGCAGCGACTGCGGTGGGAATGACTCGTCCGGCGTCAGGAAGCTCACGGAGACGGGGTACTCACCGCTGACGAACTCCTCGGGGAGCTCTCGCTTGAGCAAAGTCTCGAGCGTCCTGTCCAGGTCGTGAAGAATGGCCGCACCCCGTTGTCCCCGACTGGGCCCTGCTTGCTGCCACGACGAATGCTTGAGCGCTCATGGTCCGTGCGACCGAGCGCTGTTGTCAATGTGACAGTTTGGCGGTCGAGTAGGAGGGACTCATCAGGTCGCCTCTCCGCGCAGCGAAGAGGTGACGTCGCGAGACAGGCGCGAGACCGAGCCCTAGGGGGCGAACTCCGCGGGAAGTCCGAAGCGCGGAAAGAGCGTCTGGGTGTCGAGGAAGGAGTTCACGGCGGTGATGCGGTCGTCCGACAGCTCGAGCACGATCAGCGCCCACGGCTGGTGGCTTCCCCCCGGTCCACCAGGCCGGTACTGCCCGAACGCGGGGGTGCCGCAGGCCGAGGTCGGCACCAGCCGGGACCCCCGGCAGCCCGAGCCCTTCCCCGACATCCATGCGCGGATCGACTCGTGACCGCGGAGCCACAGCGAGAAGGGTGGCATCGAGAGGGTCGCGTCCTGGTGGAGCAGCTGGGTGAGCGCGTCCAAGTCGTACCGCTCGAAGGCATGGACGTAGCGGTTGAGCAGCGTGGACTGGGTGTCGGACAGCGGCGCGCGGGGCTGGCTGAGATCGTGCGTGGCGAGCGTCGCGCGGGCCCGCTGAAGCGCGCTGTTGACGGCGGCCACCGACGTGTCGAGGCTGTCCGCGACCTCGGCGGCGGACCAGCCGAGGACCTCGGTCAGGATCAGCACCGCGCGCTGCCGGGGAGGCAGGTGCTGGAGGGCCGCCACGAACGCGAGGCGGATGCTCTGGCGCAGGATCAGCAGCTCGGACGGATCGGAGTCCGAGGGCAGGGCGTGCGCGTCGGGGATGGGCTCGATCCAGTGCGAGTGCGGCAGCTGGGTGAGCGGGTCATCGACCGAGCCGACAGGCCCCATCTCCATGGGACGTGCTCGGCGCGAGCGCTCGCTCAGCATGTCGAGGCACACCCGGGTGGCGATGCGATAGAGCCAGGTGCGCATGGACGCCCGCTCCTCGAAGCGGTCCATGCTCCTCCACGCACGCACCATCGTCTCCTGGACGGCGTCGTCAGCCTCGGCGGCCGAGCCCAGCATGCGGTAGCAGTGGCCGGTCAGCGCGGTGCGGTGTTCCTCGAGGTTGTAGTCGGTGGCCATCGCAGCCCCATGTATCAACTCCCCTACCCATTGCGAAGGGTAGGGGCGAGGGCCCCGGGACACGGCTGGCTCCCGGGGCCCTGTTCTTCTACTGCTGTGCCGCCACCACCACTGACTCCTGCATCGCGTCAGGCACCGGCTCGTAGGTGGCCAGCCGCAGGGTGGCCATGGCGCGGCCCTGCGTGCGGCCTCGCAGGCTGGTCACGTAGCCGAAGAGGTGGGCCATGGGCACCTGCGCGGAGACGTTCCGCACCGCTCCATGTCCCTCCATTCCCCGCACACGCCCCCGCCGGGAGGACAGATCCCCGAGCACGTCCCCGAGGAACTCCTCCGGCGTGGTGACCTCCACGTCCATCACGGGCTCCAGCAACCGCACGCCCGCGCGCCGCGCCGCCTCCTGGAAGGCCAGGGAGCCGGCCATGGTGAACGCCTGGGGAGAGGAGTCCCGCACGTGCGTGCTCCCATCCACCAGTCGCACCTCCACGTCCACCACCGGGTAGCCCGCCAGCACGCCCCGCTGCATGGCGCCCGCCACGCCCTTCTCGATGGCGGGGATGAACTCCTTCGGGATGACGCCGCTGTGCGTGTCATCCACGAAGACGAGCCCCGAGCCTCGCGGCCCGGGCCCCACCTCCATCACCACGTGGGCGTACTGCCCCGGCCCCCCGGTCTGTCGCACGTGGCGGTACTCCTGGCGGACCTTCTGGCGCAGCGTCTCGCGGTAGGCCACCTTGGGCTGGCCCACGCGCGCCTCCACGCCGTACTCGGTCCTCAGGCGATCCACCACGATCTCCAGGTGCAGCTCTCCCATGCCGGACAGCAGCTGCTGCCCGGTCTCCGGGTCCACCTCCACGCGCAGCGAGGGGTCCTCCGCCGCCAGCCGCGTCAGTCCGTCCTCCATCTTCTGCTGCTCTCCTCGAGAGCGCGCCTCGACGGCCAGCTGGATGACCGGCTCGGGGAAGTGCAGCGACTCCAGCACCACGGGCGCCTCCAGCGAGCACAGGGTGTCGCCGGTGCGCACGCCGCGCAGGTTCAGCGCCGCGCAGATGTCGCCGGCGTGCACCTCGTCCACCTCCTCGCGCTTGTTGGCATGCATGAACATCAGTCGCCCCACGCGCTCGCGGCGCTGTTGGCGGGTGTTGAGCAGGGCCATGCCCGTGCGCAACGTGCCCGAGTACACACGCAGGAAGACGACGCTCCCCACGTTCTTGTCGTGCATCAGCTTGAAGACGAGCGCGCACACGGCTTCCTCATCGTTCGCCGGACGGGTGACGAGCACCTGGGTGTCCGGAGTCACGCCCTCCACCGCCGGCAGGTCCGACGGCGCGGGCAGGTAGTTGACCACTGCGTCCAACAGCATCTGCACACCCTTCTTCTTGAAGGCCGCCCCGCAGAGCACCGGCACCAGCTTGCGCTGGAGGGTGCCCGAGCGGAGCGCGTGCTCCAGCTCCTCCTCCGTGATGTCCGCCACCTGTCCGTCCACGTACTTTTGCAGCACGGTGCCATCCACCTCCGCGCACGCCTCGATGAGGCGCTGGCGCAGGGCCTCCGCCTCCGCCCGCAGCGGCTCGGGGATCTCCCGCGCCTGGGAGGGCTCTCCCGACGCCTCGTCGAAGAAGAAGGCCCTCATGCGCGGCAGGTCCACGACGCCGCTGAACTCCGTGCCGGCCCCGATGGGCAGCTGCACCGGCACCGGGTTCGCATCCAGCCGCTCGCGGATGGACCGCACGCTCATGGCGAAGTCCGCGCCCACCTTGTCCATCTTGTTGAGGAAGGCGATGCGCGGCACGCCGTGCCGGTTGGCCTGGTGCCACACCGTCTCGGACTGAGGCTCCACGCCCTGGCTGGCGTCGAACACCGCCACCGCCCCATCCAGCACGCGCAGGGAGCGCTCCACCTCGATGGTGAAGTCCACGTGTCCCGGCGTGTCCAGGATGTTGATGCGGTGCGGGGTGCCCGCGAAGGGCCCGCGCATCGGCTTCCAGAAGGCGGTGGTGGCCGCCGAGGTGATGGTGATGCCGCGCTGCTTCTCCTGCACCATCCAGTCCATCTCGGTGGAGCCCGCGTGCACCTCGCCCATGGCGTGGATGCGACCGGTGAAGAAGAGGATGCGCTCGGTGAGCGTGGTCTTGCCCGCGTCGATGTGGGCCATGATGCCGATGTTGCGGTAGCGGTCGATGCGTGTCGTGCGAGACATAAAGACTTCCCATTCCCGTCGGGTGAGCCCACCCGCGGGTCGAAAGACAGACACTGGTTGATGAGGAATGAAGCCGCGGCGGCTCGCGGGGACACACGCATGCCCGGGAGCGACCCCTGGGGATGCTCAGGTCAGCGCGAGGACACACGAAGGCCGGGGATGATCAGGGCGGAACCAGGCCCGCTCGGCGCACGGGAACCAGCCAACCCGCGCGCCAGGGACCTCGGTCCGCCTGATCAAATGTCGAGCAGCACCTTGTTGCGGGAGCCCAGACGCACGTCCGCCATCGGCGCGAGCACGCGCACGGAAGGCACACCGAGAATGGTGGAGACGGGCCTCATGACCCGGGCAATCTACGACAAGGGCTTGCTTTGTCAACCCCATGTCTGTGATTGCCGCGAATGTGTCACGAAGGGCGCGGGCCCGGCTGCGCGGCTCCCCGCGCGTCACAAACCGGTCCTCCGGCCTCCACCCGCAGGCACCGCGAGGCGTCGAGCTCCTCGCCCCTGACCGAGGAGGGCCTCATGAAGCGCCTGAAGCCGCTCGTTGCCTGCTGCCTGCTGGGACTCGTGAGCCTCGCTGGCTGCGGCGGGAAGGACACCGAGCAGGGCACCGGGCCTCAGCAATCCCCGTCGCCCCAGACCGAGCAGGCGGTGGGGCCTGGGGGGCTTCCCGGGACGGCGCCCTCAACCCGTCAGCAGCCCATCTGCCGCAACCTGAAGGAGGGAGACCCCGGGTACCCGGGCTGGACCTACTGCTGTGACAACGAGGACATGACCCGGAGCTACTGGACGGGGGCCAACGCCAACCGGAGTGGCACCTGGGACGGGAGCTGCTCCTCCTGGGGTATCCGGTAGCACGTCGCGGGGGTGGCGGGCGGGGGGCCTTCTCCGGGTGTTCGGGCACCCAGGCCAGGCGTCTGGCCCGCGAGGGACACCGGGTGAACCCCCGAGGCATGCCCAGAACCTTCTGGAACGGGGGGCGGGGTGCTAGGGTCCTGACCTCTCGTGAGGTCAGGGTCCTGGACAAAGCAACACTCGACAAGCTGCTGACGGTGGGCGTGCAGAACGGCGCCTCGGACATCCACTTCCGCCCCGGCGATCCGCCCATCTACCGCGTCAACGGCGTCCTGCGCCCGTTGCGCATGGAGAAGCTGGCGCCGGAGCACACGCGTGAGGTGGCGCTCCACCTCATGCACGATCCGGTGGCTCGGAGCCAGATCGAGTCCATCCAGGAGCACGACACCTCGTACGGCCTGGCCGGGGTGGCCCGCTTCCGCGTGAACATCTACCGGCAGCGCGGCACGCTGGCGATCATCCTCCGCATCATCCCGGCCAACGTGCCCACCATCGAAGGGCTGGGCCTGCCGGAGGTCCTCAAGACGATTGCCAGCCAGGACCGCGGCCTGGTGCTGGTGACGGGGGCCACGGGCTCGGGCAAGAGCTCCACGCTGGCGGCGATGATCGACCACATCAACCGCAACGAGAGCCTGCACATCCTCACCATCGAGGACCCGATCGAGTTCATCTACAAGAACGTCAAGTCCTCCATCTCCCAGCGGGAGATCGGTCCGGACACGAGCAGCTTCGCCATGGCGCTGCGCGCGGCGCTCCGGCAGGACCCGGACGTCATCCTCGTGGGCGAGATGCGCGACACGGAGACGATCGACATCGCGCTCAAGGCCTCGGAGACGGGCCACCTGGTGCTCTCCACCGTGCACACGACGGACGCCTCGCGCACCATCAACCGCCTCGTCTCGGTGTTCAACGCCGAGGAGCAGACGATGGTGCGGATGCGTCTGGCCGACAGCCTCAAGGCCACCATCTCCCAGCGCCTGCTGCCCCGCGGCGACAACAAGGGGCGCGCGGTGGCGCTGGAGATCATGGTCCAGACGAAGACCATCCAGGAGTACATCCGCGAGGACCGCGCCAACGAGCTGAAGGACGTCATCGAGAAGGGCCGCGACACCTACGGCATGCAGTCCTTCGATCAGCACCTGAGCCAGCTGTACAAGTCGGGCGTCATCACCCTGGAGACGGCTCAGGGCGCGGCCACCAACCCGGCGGACTTCGCGCGCGCGCTCGAGTTCGAGTGACTCAGGTCTCCTGGGCCCGTGCTCGCACTTCCGCCGCGAACAGCTCCGCGGCGGGCGTGCGTGGCGCGCCCTTGCGCCACAGCAGCGCCGCGAGCTCCGACCGGGGAGCAGGGGAGAGCCGCTTCACCACGAGCCGCTCGGCGTCGGCCAGCCGCGGCTCGGGCAGCATCGTGACGGCGAGCCCCGCGCGCACGATGGCCAGCACGGTGCCGACCGCGTTCGACTCGAGCGCGATGCGGGGTGCCAGCCTCATCGCGGAGAACCAGGCATCCACGCGCGCTCGCACCCGTAGGCCGCGCGAGAGCAGCGCGAACGGCTCGTCCGTGAGCTGTCGCGTCCCCACGGACTCCGCTCCCGCCAGGGGGTGACCCCGCGCGACGACGAGGGCCAGCCTGCTGTCGAAGACGGGCTCCGCGTCCAGGTCCGGCAGGCGTGCCGGTGCGTACGCCAGCCCCACGTCCAGCTTGCCGTCCGTCAGCCGCCGCTCCACCCGGCGCACGATCGCCTCCTCGGCGCTCAGCGCCAGGCCCGGGTGCCTGCGCAGCACGGCGGCGAGCGCTGGCACCACGACGCCGCGCATGCTGGGGGGATAGCCCACCCGCAGCGCTCCCGAGGTGAGCCCGCGCAGCGCGCCCACCGCCACCCGTCCCGCATCCACGTCCTCCAGCGCGCGCGAGGCGTACGTGCGGAACAGCTCTCCCGCCTGCGTCAGGCGCACGCCGCCGCGGGCGCGCTCGAAGAGCGGCGCTCCGAGCTCCTCCTCGAGCTGGCGGATCTGCTGCGACAGCGTGGGCTGCGAGACGTGGAGGCGCCGCGCGGCGCGGCCGAAGTGCAGCGCGTCGGCGACGGCGGAGAAGTAGCGGAGGTGGCGCAGTTCCATCCCGCCATCATAGGCAATGCCTATCGAGTCGATGGGAACAAACGAATGTACGAATCGATGCCCGCGCGTACATCTTGTCCCATCCCCGAGGAGGGACTCATGAAGGCAGCGGACCTGTTCGTCAAAGCGCTCGAGGCAGAGGGTGTGCGTTGCGTCTTCGGACTTCCAGGCGAGGAGAACCTGGACCTGCTCGAGTCGATGCGGGCCGCGGGCATGCGCCTCGTCGTCACCCGCCACGAGCAGGCCGCGGGCTTCATGGCCGCCACGTGGGGGCGGCTCACCGGACGCGCGGGCGTGTGCCTCTCGACGCTGGGGCCGGGCGCCACCAACCTCGTCACGGCCGCGGCGTACGCGCAGCTCGGCGGCATGCCCATGGTGATGCTCACCGGGCAGAAGCCCATCAAGGCCAGCAAGCAGGGCCACTTCCAGATCGTCGACGTCGTGGGGATGATGCGGCCGCTCACCAAGTCCACCCGCACGCTCGTCTCCGCGGAGCATGTGCCCTCGGCGGTGCGCGAGGCCTTCCGCCGCGCCGAGGAGGAGCGCCCCGGCGCCACGCACCTGGAGCTGCCCGAGGACGTGGCGCGGGAGTCCACCGAAGCGCCCCCCATCTCGCCAGGCCCCGCGCGTCGACCCGTGGCGGACGAGGCGTCCATCGCCCAGGCTGTCGAGGCCATCGCCTCCGCCCGGCGCCCGCTGCTCATGATTGGCGCGGGCGCCAACCGCAAGCTCACCTCGGAGATGCTCCGCGTCCTCGTGGACCGGGTGGGGATTCCCTTCTTCAGCACCCAGATGGGCAAGGGGGTGGTGGATGAGACGCACCCACTCTGGATGGGCACCGCCGCGCTCTCCGACGGGGACTTCGTCCACCGCGCCATCGAGGCCTCGGACTGCATCGTCAACGTGGGCCATGACGTCATCGAGAAGCCGCCCTTCGTCATGCGGGATGGCCGCCGCACGGTGGTCCACCTGAACTTCTCGTCGGCCGAGGTGGATCCCGTGTACTTCCCCCAGGTGCAGGTGATCGGCGACATCGCCAACGCCGTGTGGCGCATCTCGGAGGGAGTCGCTCCCCGGGCGCACTGGGACTTCGCGCCCTTCGAGCGGGCGCGCGCGGGGCTGGACGCGCAGCTGGCCCGAGGCATCGACGATGACCGCTTCCCCCTCTATCCCGCTCGGCTCGTCGCCGAGGTGCGGCGCGCCATGCCGGACGATGGCGTCGTGTGCCTGGACAACGGCATGTACAAGCTCTGGTTCGCTCGCTACTACCGCTGCCGGAGGCCCAACACGCTGCTGCTCGACAATGCGCTCGCGACCATGGGGGCGGGGCTGCCTTCCGCCATCGCTGCCAAGCTGGTCCACCCGCGACGCAAGGTGCTCGCCGTCTGTGGAGATGGAGGCTTCATGATGAACTCGCAGGAGCTGGAGACGGCGGTGCGCCTGCGGCTGGACCTGACGGTCGTCGTGGTGCGTGACGACGGCTACGGGATGATTCGCTGGAAGCAGGGGGCCATGGGGCTGCCGGACTTCGGGATGCAGCTGGGCAACCCGGACTTCGTCCGCTACGCGGAGGCTTACGGCGCGCACGGGCACCGTCCGACGAGCGCCACCGAGTTCGGCGCCACGCTCGCCCGCTGCCTGGAGTCGGGCGGCGTGCACGTCATCGACCTGCCCATCGACTATTCGGACAACACTCGCGCGCTGGGCGCGGGTGACGAGCAAGGCATCGCGCACTGAGCTGTGAGGACCCGAGAGGAAGTGAGGGACACCATGCTGGCTGAACGCTACCCCTATTACCTGGCCAACCGCCCGCGACAGCCCAACGCGGAGCTGGCCGTGACCGACAAGTACTCGGGCGAGATCGTGACGCACGTGGCGCTCGCGGATGCCCGGGCGGTGGAGGAGGCCATCGCCGCCGCGGTGCGCGCGACCGGTCCGATGCGCCGCCTGGCGCCGTACGCCCGGCAGGAGGTGCTCGAGCACTGCGTGCGCCGCTTTCGTGAGCGGGCCGAGGAGTTCGCGCTCGTCCTCTGCATCGAGGCGGGCAAGCCGCTCCGCGACGCGCGCGGTGAAGTCTCGCGGCTGATCGAGACGTTCAAGGCGGCGGCCGAGGAGGCCGTGCGGGGCGGGGGAGAGGTGCTGAACCTGGAGGTGTCGAAGCGCTCGGCGGGCTACCGCGGCTTCACCCAGCGGGTGCCCGTGGGCCCGTGCTCGTTCATCACCCCGTTCAACTTCCCGCTCAACCTGGTGGCGCACAAGGTGGCGCCCGCCATCGCCGCCGGCTGCCCGTTCGTGCTCAAGCCGTCGGACCGCACCCCCGTGAGCGCCATGCTCATGGCCGAGGTGCTCGCCGAGACGGACCTGCCCGAGGGAGCCTTCTCGGTCCTCCCGACGCGGCTCGAGGACGTGGGGCCGTTCATCGAGGATGACCGGCTCAAGCTGCTCTCGTTCACCGGCTCGGAGAAGGTGGGGTGGGAGCTCAAGGCGCGCGCCGGCCGCAAGAAGGTGGTCCTGGAGCTGGGCGGCAACGCGGCCTGCGTCGTGGACCGGGACCAGGCCGATCGCCTGGACTTCATCGCGGACCGCGTGGCCCTGGGTGCCTTCTTCCAGGCCGGGCAGAGCTGCATCTCGGTCCAGCGCGTCCTCGCGCATGAGCAGGTGTATGACTCGCTGCGTGACCGGCTCGTCGCCCGAGCGCGCGCGCTGCGCACGGGCAATCCCCGGGATGAGGCCACCACGCTGGGGCCCATGATCGACGAGCCCGCCGCGCGGCGGCTGGAGGGCTGGATCCAGCGCGCGGTGGGGCGGGGCGCGCGTGTCCTGTGTGGAGGAGGACGGCGCGGCTCGCTGCTCGAGGCCACGGTGCTGGAGGGCGTGCCCGCCGACGAGCCGCTGAGCGCGGAGGAGGCGTTCGGTCCGGTCGTCCTGCTGCAGCGCTTCGGAGCGTTCGACGAGGCACTCCGCGCCGTGAATGACGGGCGCTACGGGCTGCAGGCCGGCGTCTTCACCCACGATCTGTCACGGGCGATGCAGGCGTGGGACGAGCTGGAGGTGGGAGGCGTCGTCGTGGGAGACGTGCCGAGCTTCCGCGTCGACACGATGCCCTACGGCGGCGTGAAGGGCTCGGGGCTGGGACGGGAGGGCGTGAAGTACGCCATCGAGGACATGACCGAGCTGCGGCTGCTCGTCCTGCGTCCTTCGTCCAGCTGAGTGTTCACCGCTCCAGCACCGGGAGGGGCCTGACTGTCCTTCAGCGCAACGTCAGGTCCCGGGAGCGTGGCGGGCCTTCGGGCCTGTGGCCATTGGGTAGCGCTCCACTCGTTGCTCGAGGACACCTCTGAAACCGCACGATGGAGGTGGGGCCCGACGGGTGGCTCTACATCTCCGTTGGCAGCAGCTGCAACGCCTGCGACGAGACGAACAAGGAGCACGCCACGCTGCTGCGGGCGAAGCTGGATGGCTCGGATCGGGAGATCTTCGCTCGTGGCCAGGCCCACAGCGCGCCTCCGCTTCGACGGCGGGCAGCCGAGGGACTTCGAGGACTTCATGACGGGTTTCCTGCTGGAGAACGGCAAGGCCCAGTTCGGCAGGCCCGCCGGCCTGGCTCAGCTGCCGGATGGCTCGCTGCTGATGGGAGATGACTCCAATGGGGTCATCTACCGCGTGACCTACGGTGGGTGAGCCCGCTCCGCACCGGTCCGACTCCTTCCAAGGGCGGACACATGGAGAGGGCCCGCGGGGCGTGCATGGCGGGCTCGGAGGGCGTAAAGGGTCGAGGAGGCGACGTCTCCGCGGGCCTCTGGCGCTCGCGGTGGCAGTCGTGCTTTCGCTTTACCCCATCCTCATGCGTGATTGCCTGGCGTGCGTACCCCGACCGATCGCTACCTTCCTCCCGACCATGACGCCTTCGTCGCCTCCGAGCCGAAGACGGGGCGCATCATCGTCATCGCTCCCACGCGGGCCGCGTGCGAGACCATCGAGCTCGCCATCGGGCTCCACATCGAGACCTACCTGGAGAAGCACCACGGGCCACGGGTGCGCGAGCTGGCCCGCTCGGGCAAGGGCTTCGGCATCGTGGCGGGGACCGGGACCGGCAAGACGCTCGCCATCCGGCTCATCGCCGAGGAGATCGTCGGCACGCCCAGCGGAACCCCGCTCCGCATCGGGGTGGTGAACCGCGAGCGCGAGGCGACTCCCGAGCTGCCCTCCTGGAACGTCATCATCGTGACGACCGGCATCGCGCGGCGCTGGTTCCAGAACGGCGACATCCTCCCGCACGACACGCTCATCATCGACGAGATCCATCAGACGTCGGCGGAGCTCGAGCTCTGCCTCGCGCTCGGCAAGCGCGTGGGCTGCCGCTACATCTGGCTCTCGGCCACGGTCGATCCGACGCTCTACGCGCGGTACCTGAACAGCGCCGACGTGCTCGAGGTTCAGGCCTTCGATCCGAAGAAGGTGGCCACGGTGGTGGTCGAGCCCAAGCCACCCCTCGCGTTCCTGGATGAGCCGTTCCTCCGCGCCGTGACGCGTGAGGAGCGCGGCGTGGGCATCTTCCTCCCCACGCGCGCGGCGGTCGAGGAGGTGGCCTCGTACGTGGGCACCCGCTGGCCGCACATCCACTCGGCCTACTACCACGGCGGAGAGCCCATCCGTGCCATCCGCCCCTTCCTCGAGGGGAACGAGCCCAAGCCCTACCTCCTGGCCATGACCGCCGCCGGGCAGAGCGCGCTCAACGTGCAGGGGCTCGACACGGTCGTCATCGACGACACGCGCTTCGCCAACGTCGTCGAGCGCGGCCGCAACGTGCTCACACGCCAGCACCTCGGCAACAACGAGCTGCTCCAGATGGCCGGGCGCGTGCACGGGCGCGTGGAGGGTGGGCGCGTCTTCATCCTCAGCGACCGAGCGATCGACTTCTTCAAGCTCCGCCCCACGGAGCCCGAGTTCCAGCTCGCGGGTGACTCGGAGCGGGTGGCGCTCACCGCGGCCGCGCTCGGGGTTCGCGCCGACGAGCTGGACCTCCCCGTGCCCCTCGATCGCATCGCTTACCGCCGCGCGTTCCAGCGACTGCAGGCGCGCAACATCGTCGACGCGCAGGGGAAGCTCTCTCAGTACGGGCGCGCGGTGGAGGCGCTCCCGGTGGAGCGCACGTGGGCGGAGCTGATCGTCAACGCCGACGATGGTCTGCTCCCGTACCTCGCCGTGTGCAGCGCCATCGAGTCGCTCCACCGCATGACGCGCGAGGAGCGCAACCTGGATGACGTGCTGGTGCCCGGCAGCGACCACCTCACCGCCTACAACCTCTACGCCGATGCGTACCGGGCGGCGGGCTACGTGGGCGAGGTGTACGGGCTGCCGCGCCATCTGTTCCAGACGGAGAAGATCGAGCGCTGGGCCGAGCGCCGGGGCGTCCTGGTGAAGGCCATCGAGGACGCGGCGCTGGCGATGGCGAGCGTCTACCGAAGCGTGGGCGTCAGCCTGCCCTCACGCATGCCGTTCGCGGGGGACCGGGTGCTCCGCCGCTTCGCCGACCTGCTCGCGCGCTTCATGCCCTTCGATCTCGTCATCGACGAGCAGACGTCCTGGGGGGAGGAGGCGCGCGTCTCGAAGACGAGCGTGTGTGGGAGCTTCGGCGCGGTCGCCGGGACGCTCCGCTACTTCGCCGACCGCTACGGCTCCACGCATGCGGCCATCGAGGGGACCCAGGTCCCGCTCGAGTTGCTGCGCCGGTACGCGCGCCGCACCGGCGCGGGGCTGGCCTACGACTCGTTCCACCGATCCCTCGTGTTCGAGCGGCGCCTGGAGCACTCCGGCTTCGAGCTGGATCATGAGGTCGAGGTGCTCCGCGCGTGGGGGCCGGAGCTGGCCGAAGCCGCGCGGCGAGCGCTCGCCGAGGCACTGGCCCGAGGGGAGGCGCGGCACGCGGCGGTGCGCCGCAACCAGCAGGGCATCGACGAGATACGCGAGGTGTGGCGTCGCTCGGGCGGACGCACGGCGAAGCTGGGGGAGCAGGAGCTGACGGCCCTCTACGAGGCCCAGCTCGAGGGTGTCACCACGATGGACGAGTTCCAGGAGCGCCCGCTGGGGCTCGACCTGGACGCGCTCGTGCCTCGCCAGGTACGCCGGGAGCTCCTGGCCTTGCCCAGCGCGGTGCTCATCCGCGATCAAGAGGTGGAGCTGGGCTACGAGGTGGAGCAGGACGAGACGGGAAAGCCGTTCGGTGTCGTGCGCCTCCACCTGCCGGAGAAGATGGCCCGCAGCCTCGTGGAAGAGGAGCTCCCCGTCCTCGACCGGCCGATGCGCTTCGGTGTCAATCGGGGCCGGCGTGGCGCCGTGCGCGGCGACACGCTGCTCGAGCTGCAGGAGGTGCTCGACATGCCGTGGATGCCCGAGGAGCTCGAGGCCGCGCGAGAGGGCCGCAGGAGCGAGAGCGGGCGCCCGGCGATGCAGCACGGGCGCTACCCTCGCAAGGAGGGGACTCCGTCCCGTCGGGCTGGGGGACATGGGACCCGGACGCCCCGAGGCGGTGGTGACCGGCGAGGCGGAAGCCACGGCGGCAGGGGAGGGCGCGACGGCTCGGGTGGCGGACGGGGGCGAGGCGGCACGGGCGGGCGCGGTGGACGGACAGGAGGAGGCAAGGGCGGAAGGCGCCCGAGGCGCTGAGGAGCAACGCGCCTCACGCCTTCCGCGGAGCAGGGCCGCGGCCGTGGCATGCTCTCGCCATGGGCTTCTTCGATCGCCTCTTCGGCCGTGCTGCTCCCCCCGCTCCCAGTTCTCCCGACGCACTGCGAGAGCGCCTGTTCGACGCCGTCCAGTCGGGAGATGGAGCGGCGCTTGCCAGGCTCTGCACGGAGCATGAGGCGGCGATCCTCGAGCACTTCCCGTCCTGGCAGAACGTCCCTGAGGAGATCCGCCGCGATCGAACCCGGCTCCAGCGCTACGGACAGGGCCTCGTCAGCATCGCGCGGTACTTCGCGGAGACGCGGAGCCGTCCCGAGCTGCTCCAGCGCTTGATGGGCCCTCCTGCCGAGAATCCCATCATGCGCTGGGAGAAGGTCCTGGCTCGCTCCGAGGAGCTCATGGGCGGACTGGACTTCGAGGGAGCGCTGGCCTTGCTGACTCCGGAGGAAGAGCGGATCCGCGGCATCTCGGGCGGAAGCGCCGAGTCCATTCGGGCGATGACTCTCGGCCAGATGGCCACCTGTCACTTCCAGAGTGGCCGCCCCGAGGTCGCGATCCCGCTCTATCGACAGGCCCTCGAGCTCTGCCGGAAGGCCCAGGATGAGGAGGGCATCGCCGCCTATCTGGGCAGCCTCTTCGAGGTGCTGCGCTACCTGGGGAGTGGAGCCGAAGCCGCGGCGGTCGCGGCCGAGTACTCCCAGGTGCTGGAGCGCTCCGGGCAGGCCGCGCAGGCACGCCGCTTCCGGAAGATCTCGGACATCGTCCGGGCCGGCGAGCCGCTCAACCGGGTCGTGGCCGAGTTCCAGGGCACGCCCTTCGAGCTCGACGAGCTCCCGGCTCTCATCGACGGGCCGGTTCGGTTCATCTTCTGCCGCAACCGCCTGGGCCTCGCCCGCGCCATGTCCCTGGTCGAGCGAGGCCGCGAGCTCGGGTCGCAGAACCGCTTCGAGGAGGCGCTCCCGCTGTTTCGCGAGGCGAGCCAGATCGATCCCCACGCCCCCGAGCCCCTCTATGACGAGGCCGTCACGCTGCTCTCCCTCGAGCGCGCGGGCGAGGCCATGGCCCGATATGACCAGGTCGAAGCGCTCGCTCCGGGATGGTTCCACTGTCGCGCCGAGCGCTGGCTGGCCTCCGGGATCGCTGCCGGGCGCATTCCCCAGTCGGCCTTCAGTCTCCTTCGCATGCTCGAGAACCCGGGCGTCGACGTCCATCAGAGGGTTCAGCTCGCCACCCAGGGGATCAGTGAAGCTCCCCGGGTGCCCGCCTTCCACCTCCAGCTGACGCGGGATCTCGCGAGGCTCGGCCGGGAAACAGAGGCCCGACAGGTGCTCGCCGAGGGACTGGAAGTGGCCGAGGAGCCCGACATCCGCTCACGGTTGCTGGTGGAGTCCGCGCGCCAGGAGGCGCCCTCTCCCGTGCGCGACCGGAAGCTTCACGAGGCCATGGCGCCCGGCGGCAATCTGGTCGCGGCGGCCACGGCGGTGGTGATGCTGCGCGTGGGGCAAGGCCAGGGGTTGCTGCACTGAGCCTCGGGTCGAGAGCCCTCCAGGCGGCACGGGCCACGGCGAGGGCCTTGAATCCCCGCTCCGGAAGTGCGCGAATCCATGCCCTATGAGCCGCGAACCTGACTCCAGGGAGAAGTCGCTCGAGGAGCGCCTCGCACGCGTGCACGACGTGCTCGCGCGCGCGGACGAGGCTGAACCCGCCAAGGGGCAGGCGCTCGCGGAGGCTCCCAAGCCCTCATGGGCGCTCGCGATCGGCTCGGGTGCGCTCGCCACGATACTCATCATGATCGCGGTCGTGGGCGGCCAGTGGGTGCTCCTGGCTCCGGCCATCATCTTCGCCATTGCAGCCTTCCGCTCCGTCGCCGGCGCCAGCAAGAGCCCCATGAGCCAGGAGTCCTCCGCCTCCAAGCCAGGCCTGACGGCTCAGGAAGACACGCGGAGTCCCCGCATCGGCATGGGCGCCACCGTCGCGTCCGACGTGATCCTCGAGCCGGGCGCTGTCATCGAGATGGGCGCGACGGTCGGCTCGGGGGCGACGATCCGCTCGGGCGCCGTCATACGCATGGGCGCCACCGTGATGTCGAACGCCGTCATCGAGCCCCGCGCCATCGTGTCCTGGGGCGCGACGGTTCATGCGGGGGCGGTCATCGGTAACGATGCCGTCGTCGGCGCGGGGGCTGACGTCATGGCCGGCGCTCATGTGCCGCCGCATACCTCGATGCTTCCAGGCTCCACCTATCACTCGCCCGCGGGGCGGGGTGAGGCTCTCCCGGCGGCCGCCGCGAAGCCGCAGGCCGCCGCGAAGCCACGGACCGAGACACCCGTCGATCCCCGTCAGGCCCGCATCGATGCCATCTGCGATCGCCTGGAGACCGAGCTGCGCGATGCTCCCGAGAGCGTGCGCTCGTTCCTCGGCACCAACTCCGGCACGATCGCGACGCTGCGGCGCACCTGCCATGATCTCCTGCGGCGCGAGCGCGCCCTGCGCGACGAGGCGTCCAGTGAGGCGCTCTCCCGGCTCGACTCCGAGAAGGCGGTCCTGGAGTCGCGCATCGCCAGCACCAAGGACGAGCCCGTGCGCCGCTCGCTTCGGGGCGCCGTGGCGGCCATCGAGGAGCAGAAGCGCCAGCGTGAGCTCCTCCGGCGCAACGCGGACCGGCTCGACGCGGAGTTCACGCGGTTCTCCTGGACGCTCGAGGGGATGGTCGCCCAGATGGTGCGTCTGCGCAGCGCGGCCCCTCAGCCGGGGGCCGTCGCGGATCCGGAGCTCGAGAAGAGCCTCCACCAGCTGCACCGGGAGATCGACGCGATCGCCGACGCACTGGAGCATGTCTCCTCGGGAGCGGAAGAGCCCGCCTCCTCGCCGATGCCTGCCATCGATGAGTCCGTGGCCGGCCCGTCCGATGAGGAGAGGGAGCGCGCCGGCCGTCCTCGCCAGCGTGACCGTTGAAGGAGAAGTCCAGGCGAAGCCGCACCGCCTCGGCTATATGAAGCCGGGCCATGAGAGCGGTTCGTTACCACCAGACGGGTGGGCCAGAAGTGCTGCGTCTCGAGGAGGCGCCGGAGCCTGTGCCCGGACCGGGCGAGGTCCAGCTCCGCGTTCACGCGGCAGGGGTGAACTTCGCGGACACGGAGCGGCGTCGTGGGCTCTATGACGCCCAGGTGCCGCTGCCTCGGATCCTCGGGAGCGAGGCCGCGGGGGTCGTCTCGGCGGTGGGGCCCGGTGTGGACCCGGCCCTCGTGGGACGACGGGCCGTCACACTGACGACGGGCAGCTATGCCGAGCTGGTGAAGGCTCCGGCGAGCAGCCTGGTGGCGCTGCCCGACAACGTGTCCTTCGAGACCGCGGCCGCGGTGCCGGTGCAGGGGCTGACGGCGTACCACCTGCTCCGCACGGTCGGCCAGGTCCGCGAAGGACAGTCCGTGCTCGTCCATGCCGCGGCTGGAGGCGTGGGCGTGCTGGCGGTGCAGCTCGCGAAGGCCGCCGGGGCGCGCGTCCTCGGCACGGTGTCGAGCGAGACCAAGGCCCAGCTCGTCCAGGAGCTGGGCGCGGATGACGTCATCCGCTACGACCATGAGGACGTGGTGGCGGAGGTCCACCGGCGCACGGGAGGGCAGGGCGTGGACCTGGTGCTGGATGCCGTGGGCGCGAGCACGTGGGCAGGGAGCCTGCAGGTGCTGGCGCCTTTCGGTCATCTGGTGAGCTACGGCTCGGCGAGTGGTTCACCGCCACCCGTCGATGTGGAGGCCCTCTTCGCGAAGTCCCTGAAGGTCAGCGCGTACTGGCTGCACACGCCGCATCCGCCCGGCGCGCACCATCAGGCCCTGGAGTCGCTTGTTCGCGACGTCTCGGAGGGAAGGCTCCGCATCCTCATCGGGCTGAAGCTCCCGCTGGCCGAAGCCGCCGAGGCGCACCGTCGCCTGGAAGGCCGGGAGACGGTGGGCAAGGTGGTGCTGACGGTGCGGTGAGCCGGCGATCAGCGCGAGCCCGCAAGGCGCCCGCTCTGGGGGGCTCGGGGCGGCTTGCCCGGGCTCGCCGTCCTGGCGCCAGCCATGGGCAGCCCCGGGTAGCGGGTGACCGTTCCCTCTCGCGGCCCGGGGAGCGGATCTCCCACGCCGGTCTCCAGCGCGGGCTCTCCCGGAGGAATCTCGCGGTGGACCTGGGCGGCGGGCTCCAGGATGGCGTCGCGTCCACGCACGTAGCTCTGCTCGCGCACGATCAGCCGGTACGCCTTGTCCAGCTGGAGGGCTCGCGCGGGGCTCGGCAGGAGCAGGGTGGAGATGTCGGTGCGCAGTGCCTCGGTGGCCTCGGGACGGAGCGCGCCGTCCGCGGTGAAGAAGCGCTCGAGCACCTCGGTGTTCGCGCGGAGCTCGTCACCGGCGCCATTGTGCTCCAGGTAGTAGGCGTATTCGCCACGGCCGTCCGCGCGCACGGGCTCCCGCTGCCCCTCGAGTCCGCGCTGGGACGCGTGGAACCACCCGGCCCGGAACTCGGAGGCGGGCAGCTTGCGGCCGAAGGAGAAGACGCTGTCATCCGTCGCGCCCACGCCCGAGTGGCAGCCGATGCAGAACGCATGCTCCTCGCGGGTCTGCGGCCGGAGCTGGCCCTGGGCGTCCTCGATGAAGCCCTGGAGGCGCCAGCCCACGCCGTTGCCCAGCCCCTGCTCGGACGGGCCTCCGATGCCGCGCGTCTTGTCCGGGGACTGCTCCGCCTCGAAGGCCTCGCGCCCGGCGGCCTGCATGAGCGTGCCGTAGCTGACCCAGCCCTTCTTCACCATGTAGCGCAGCTCCTTCAGCCGCGCCGCCATGCGGGGCTTGCCGTCCACCACGTCCAGGTAGCGCACGGTGTGCGCGAACTCCGTCCCCTCCGGGAAGAGGCCTGCCGCCAGGTGGAGCGAGCCCTCCTGCTGCATCAGGCGCGCGCGGCCTACCCAGCTCATGGTGCGCTGGGGCGGCGCCCACGTGAACTTCACCTGCCGCGCCGTCCCCATCCGTCCATCCCCGTCGAGATCGACGCCCAGGCGCGCCTCCGGCGTCGGGGAGATGGCAACGTCCCTGCGTGCCACCAGCGACTCGAGGATGGCGAGGTTGAGGGCGTAGAGGTCGAGGTCCGCCTTGCCGCTCTCGTCCTGCCGGAACGCCTCCGGGAGGCGGATCAGCACATCCCCGAAGGAGCCGTTGGTGGGCCAGAACGTCCCAGGGAAGGGGTAGTACGCGAACGTCCGCCAGCCCGTGAGGCTCCCGTCGGGCAGGTGGTCGAAGCCGCGCTCATCGAAGGAGAAGGCGACGTCCGGCGTCCACCCGCCCCAGCGGCCGTCATGATCGAGATCCCACTCCGCCGGAACCTTCTGGAGCGTCCGAGCCAGGAGCGGCGTGCCATCCGGAGCCAGGTAGTTGCCCTGGCGGACGTAGGCGAGGATCTCCTCGTCCGAGGTGGCCGCGATGGCCGCGCGCCGGTCCACGAAGAGGTTGGTCCACGGGTTGCGCCGCGCCAGCGCGGGGAAGGCGAAGTCGAGCTGCACGGCGGCATCGTCGATGTAATTGGGCGGAATGGAGCCCTGGTGGCACACGAAGCACGGGTTGTGCGTGCGCCCCTTCTCGTCCTTCGTCTTCGTGTAGCACTGCGGCGGGATGTACGGCGTGCGGTGCGAGAGTTCCTCGGTCCGTAGCTCGTTCCTCCGCTCCAGGTGCGCAAGCCCCGCGTCCTGGGGAGAAGCTCCGGGGGCTCCCGCGTCCGCGACCTTGGACTCCGAGCCACGGCACGCGCAGGCGAACAGGAAGATCAGCAGTGGCAGCAGGGCAGGGCGCGGCGACATCAGCGGGAGTGGCTCCGGCGGGTGCCGCGGAGGCAGCCTCCGCGGCATCGTGGTCTCGACAGGAAGAGCGCCCGGACCGCCTCGGGGAGACGGTCCGGGCCCAGGTGATTACTTCAGCGGCGGGAACGGTCCGAAGACGCCCACCCAGCTGTCGCGGCCGGTCGCCTCGGGATCGTTGACGTGGCTGGCGTCCGTCTCTCCGTACGGGTGCTGCACGACGCCCAGCAGGTAGCCGTGGCCAGCCAGGTCCGGGTACCAATAGGGCGAGGTGGTCTCGGCGCCGTAGGGCGTGGTCATGATGCGCGTCAGCTTCCCGGTCAGGATGTTGTACGACCAGATGGCATCGTTCTGGTGACCGCTGGTGTCCTCGCCGATGACCAGCGTGTGGTAGCCGGGCAGGAACGTCACGTTGTCCGGGCTGGCGATGCCGCTCACGCTGCAGGTGTTGCCCGCGTACGGGCTGTTCGCCGCGTAGGTGGTCGGCTGGCCCATGATCACCGGGTACCAGTTGAGGGGCGCGTACTGCGTCACCACGTTGCCAGAGGCGTCCGTCCAGGGACCGGCGTTCAGCGCGAACACTCCGCCGCACAGGTTGGGCGCGACGCTGATGTGGTCATCGCCGCCCGGCTGGCTGGTCATGCCCTTGGAGATCTCCGTCAGCGCGATGTAGACCGTGCGCGCGTCGGGATCGTACGTGAGGCCCTCTTCCTTGTTCAGCTCGGTGGTGGCGCCGAGCAGGGCCGCGTAGCGCCGCGTCTCCAGACGCGAGGCCGCCAGCTCCATGCCGGGCTTGAGCTTGAGGCACTCGATCTTCTCCGAGTTCGCGCCGCGGACCGCCTTGAAGCCCGCCGTCTGGCAGCTCCCATCGGTGTAGGGGGGCTCCGCCTCGAAGATGTCGGCGAAGGTGATGCGCGGAGCATTGCCCGGCGGGTGGATCAGCGCGCGGACCTGGTCGTTCGTCGCGTGGCCCAGGCTGATCCACTCGATGTCGGCGGTGAACGTCGCCGAGCCCGGGGGCGTCGTCTGGTAGACGCGCATCGCGTACAGCGTGCCGGCGCTCAGGTCCCTGGGCGCGTCGGTGATGAACATGTAGAGGCCCACGTTCGCGCCGTCATCGGTGAGCAGCACCGTCCGGTTGTCCGGCATGACGTAGGGGACCTCGAGCGAGCCACGCCCCGCCGCGTAGTGCTTCTTCAGCGAGGCATTGCCGTTCGCGTCCAGGGTGATCTCCACCGGGTAGCCGGCGAAGTAGGGCGAGTACGCCGACAGGAAGTCCTGGAAGTTGCCGTCGGGGACGCCGTCCGAGTTGGCGTCGGTGAGGTCCACGTTGAAGTACTGGGCGGCCAGCTTGAACTCGGGGAACGTGGGAGAGGTGGCCTTGGCCTTGAGGTCCGCCCAGCTCGTGCGCTCCTGGACGAAGCGGGCGTCCGGCGGGAACTCCTCGGAGGCCAAGTGCGTGCCCCACGGGGACTTCGTGCCGGCGCAGGAGTACCAGAAGCCGTCGATGGGCGAGGTGTCGAGCGCCTTCGTCGCCGTCGCCGACAGCGCGCCGTTCGCATCCTTGGAGATGCTCGTCACGTACATGCCCGCCGGGATCGACTCGGTCGAGTTGTACATGAAGATCTTCCCACCCGCCTCCAGGAACGAGGTGTTGTCGTGGGTGTTGGTGACGACGATCTCGCCCGCCTCGTCGCGCAGCGGCTTGCCGGACGCGGACAGGAGCACCCCCAGGCAGGTGGAGGGGCTGTTGACCAGATCGCACTTGCGCTCGGGGCGCGAGGGATCCTGGCGACTCCGCAGGAGCGTCGTGAAGCTGATGGGGACGTCGACGCCGTTCACCTTGGCGGAGGTGGAGGCGCGTACCGTGTTCTTCTCCGCGTTGGTGCGGGGGAAGCCTACTTCCGCGAACTCGATCGATCTCGGCTTGCCTGGCTCGCCCGTGGGGCCCGCCGGGCCAGCGGGACCAGGGGTACCCGGCTCACCGGCCTCGCCATCCTTGCCCGTGGGGCCCTGATCGCCAGTACATGAAGTGAGAGCAAGGGTGCCGGCCAGCAGCACGGCCGAGGCCGAGCGACCCGTTCGAAACTTGGTCATGTGGTGTTTTCCTCTTCCAGGGGAGGGAGCCGGGAGGATACCCGGTAGCGCTGACTTTCTGGATCCCTCGTGGCGCTTCCTGGGCGTTCTCGTCACGTGTTCGTGAAGGAGTCCACGAGGGGCGGATTTCACCTGGGTGACGCGCCATGACAAGGCCGGGCTTTCAGGCCGGAGGAGCCAGCACGCGGAGCGGGCAATCGGCCACACGAGATGGCTTCCATTCCCCCGCCTCCCTGCTACAACGGGCCCCGCTATGGGACGCATCTTCGAGACACGCAAGGCGACGATGTTCGCCCGCTGGAACAAGATGGCCAAGGTGTTCACGCGCATCAGCAAGGACATTGCGATCGCGGTGAAGGCATCCGGGCCCAACCCCGACACGAACTCGGCGCTGCGCCGCGCCATCCAGAACGCGCGCGCGGCCAACATGCCGAAGGACAAGGTCGAGAGCGCCATCAAGCGCGCCAGCGGCCACGAGGCCGAGAACTACGACGTCGTCCTCTACGAGGGCTACGGGCCGCACGGCATCGCCGTGCTGGTGGAGACCGCCACCAACAACGTGGTGCGCACCGTGGCCAACGTGCGCATGCACTTCAACAAGTATGGCGGCAGCCTGGGCACCACGGGCAGCGTGGCCTTCCAGTTCAAGCGCATGGGCGTCTTCCGCTTGAACCCCGAGGGTGTGGACGCGGAGGCGCTGGAGCTGGACCTCATCGACCACGGGCTCGAGGAGATGGGCGAGAGCACCGGCGAGAAGGGCGAGAAGCAGCTCGTCATCCGCTGCGCCTTCAACGACTTCGGGCAGCTGCAGTCGGCCATCGAGGCCCGCGGCCTCACGGTCCTGTCCGCGGACTCGGAGTACGTGGCGCAGAACCTCATCGAGCTGCCAGAGGAGCAGGCCAACGAGGTGCTCAAGCTGGTCGACTCGCTCGAGCAGGACGAAGACGTGCAGCGTGTCTTCTACAACCTGGGCTGACCGCGCCGCGCACGACGGCGCCCCCCACGGGACACGGGAAGGGGGCGCCGGAGCGCCGGGCTAGTAGCAGCCCGGCGGGGGATAGATGGCGTTCAGGCAGGTGCCGCCGCCGCCGCCGCCGCCACCGCCGCCGCCACCACCGCACGTGTACCCGTTCCGCTGCTGGTAGGCACCTCGCTGCACGCCGTACTTGGTGACGGTGCCGTCGCAGTTGCAGTCCTCACGCCCCTGCTCGACGGCGTAGGTGTTGTTGGTGTACCAGGTGCGCGTCCACGTGCTGGAGCCCGTGCAGGCCCAGAGGAGCGCCTGCTCCTGGGAGTCGAGGGTCTCCTGAGCGGTCTCTTCCTCGGGGACTCCACCGCAGGCGGTGATGAGCAGGGCGGCGACGCACATCCTTGCTGCGCGCTTCATGAGCATGGACTCTTCCTCCAGGTGAAATGAGCGGGACTGCACGTCCTACCTATCACGAGTCGCGAGCCTGCGCCCGAGCAGCCCCAGGAGCATCAGGCCCAGCAGCAGCGGCACACCCGCTCCGCCTCCCGAGGCACAGCCCCAGCCGAGCGGAGAGCCAGGCTCCGTCGGGTCCGGTTCGCCGTCCCCATCCGGGCCCGCGTCGCCCGTGCCGCCGCCACCGTCGCCGGTGCCGCCGTCCGCCTCGGTGCCTCCATCACCGTCGCCCGTGCCGCCGTCCGCCTCGGTGCCGCCGTCACCTTCCTGGCTACCTCCGTCGGGCTCGCCGGTGCCGCCATCCGGGAGCGTGATCATCACCCCATTCGAGCGCTCCACCGTGGTGATGCCATAGATGTTCCGGGCCCGGACGGTGGCGTAGTACCGGGTGCCCACGTTCAGGGTCAGCCCCGGCTGGGTCCTGGCGCTAGCGGTTCCGACCGAGGTGAAGGGCAGCAGCAGCTCCGGGGCCTCGAAGGTGCCGAGCGCCCACTCGTACTGGATGACCTGCGCCCCGTCCGAGAACGGGGTCCAGTTCGCGGAGAGGGTGGTGGTGGAGGTCTGCTCCTGGAGCTCCATGGAGGGATCGAGGCCATCACTCACCACGCCCGCCACGGGCGGAGTGATGTCCGCGAGATCCAGGGCCGCGAGGTACCCATCCGTGGGAGTGCTGGGGGTCGAGTCGTAGGCGGGATCCCTCGCCATGGGAAACCCGCCGTCCGAGGAGGTTTGCATGGCCACCAGGAGCTGGCTCTGTGGCACGAACACCATCCCCGTGGAGATGTCCGCGCCATTGCCACCGAAGTAGGAGATCCAGCCTTCGCCTCCCGCGGCGGGCAGCGCGGCCACGAAGCCCTCTCGCAAGCCCGTCCCGGACTCGATCGAGGTGTCGACCGAGACGGAGTTGTTCGCCAGAAGGTTGTCCGAGGCCGTCGTTCCGACGATGTAGGTGGTGCTGCTGGTGTCGAAGGCGATGTCCACCGCCTCATCGTCGGCCCCGCCTCCGACCACGCGGTTTTCGAGCAGTGCGCCGTCGAGGGTCAGCCAGGTGACGAGGGCGTTCCTGCCCCCGGGGACTGGCGGTGGGCTGAGGCCGGTGGAGTTCGTGTGGCCCGCGATGACGATCCTTCGAGGTGACAGCGGCATCACCTTGATGGCCTTGCCCTCGTCGAGGTTCGCGCCTCCGACGTAGGTCACCCACTCCAGACCACCGAGGTCCGTGTCGAACCGAGCCACGAACGCATCGCTGGCGCCGCCGCGATACGGGCGCAGGGGAGGGGGCGTGGTGGAGATCGGATTGGAGCTGGTCGTCCCCACCACGAGCAGCTTGCCGGCCTCCTCCGTGAGGCCGAAGAGCTGATCCTTCCCCGAGCCGCCGATGAGCTTGGGGCCCCAGGAGAACACGTCGGGGTTGGCGGTGTTCAGCTTGATGACGAAGCCATCTCCCGTCGCGGCCGAGGGGCCACCGAGGAAGTTGGTGGAGTCCGTGTGCCCCACGACATAGAGGGCAGTGCCCACGAGGGCGACTCCGGTGACGACGTCGTTGCGGTCTCCCCCCAGGTACATGAACCACTCGCAGGTTCCGTCGTACTTCACCTTGGCGATGAAGCCGTCTTCCATGCCCCGGTGCGGCGTCCTGTACGTCGAGGTGCATCCCGTGACGGTCGTCGACAGGGTGGAGCCCACGATGTAGGCCTCACCCTGGCTGCTGACCGCGACGGCCGTGGCCGTGTCGGTGCCGCCGCCTCCGTACACCTGCTTGAACACCCCCCGGCCATCGCTGTCGAAGCGGGCGAGGAAGAAGTTCTGGCTCGACAGCGAGCCCGGCGTGGCATTCGGCTCGAGGCTGGCCGAGCGGGTGTTGCCGACGACCACGGTCTCTCCACCACTCAACTGCGCCATGGCCGAGATGAGATCGGCGTCCGTGCCGCCGAAGTAGGTGGCCCAGCGCACGCTGGCGGCCTTGGGCTGAGCGTCCGCGGCCAGCGGCAGGGTGGTGGCCCCAAGCAACACGAGCGCGGCGGCCGTCAGTGCGGCCCCGCGCGACAGGTGAAAGGACACGGTTGTGATCCCCCTCGAACGGTTACAACAGATCGAACCCCACGCCCGCCGAGCTCGTCAGGACGAAGGAGCGGTACTGGTTCGAGTCCTCGACCTTGAGATACTCCGCCCCCACGTCCAGCAGGAGGGTGATGCGGCTGGCCGGAGCCAGGCGCAGGCCGGCCACCGCGCCGCCACCATAGGCGCTCGCGCCCGGCACCGCCGTGCCTCGCAGCGCCAGGCGCGGCTGCACCGTGCCAGCGCCCAGCAGCAGGCCCACCTCCGCCCCGAAGCCAGGGTTGTCACCCATCAGCACGCGGGCGTTCAGATCCATCGCGCCGAGCCCCACCGTCAGGGCGCCACCCACGCCGGCTCCCTTGCCCAGCGGATCCACGAAGCCGAAGAGCTCCGGCCGCAGCTGCACCGGCTTCGCCTCCTCGTCCTCGGTGGGAGTGTCCTCGGGCGGGTTCTTGCGCGCCTCCTCCTGCTCGCGCGCCAGTCGCTCGGCCTCCAGGCGCTGGCGCTCGGCCTCCTGACGCTGGCGCTCTTCCTCCAGGCGCTTGTTCTCCACCGCCTGGCGCTGCTCCTCCACGCCCTTGCGCGCCTTCTCGGCCAGCGCCACGAAGTCGGGAGGGAAGAGGATGGGGTCCACCTGGAGCGCGGGTGCCGTCAGCGCCAGCTCCTCGAGCTGGATGCGAGCGGCCTCCTCCGCGCCGGAGGCATGCAGCGCCGCCGCGAGGTACAGCCGCGCCTTGACGCGGTCCTCCTTGGAGAGCCTGGAAGAGCGCAGCTCCTCCTCGAGGGCCTTGCGCGCCCGCGCATAGTCTCCGCGCTCGTACAGCGCGACACCGCGCAGCTCGGCGTGCGCTGGCGGCGCCGCGAACAGCACCCAGCCTACGGACAGCAGAACGATCACTCGCATGGAGACTCGACGGCTCAGGGACCAGTCACGGGCTGGAACTTCACGTTGTGCTCCAACGTCGCGCCCGACTTGATGTCGATGGTGGCTTGATAGGGCTGCAGGCTCGGGTTGGAGACGAGCAGCAGCGTGTGCCGGCCCGGGGGCAGCTCGAGGTCATTGGTGGGAGGCACCCGACCGCGCTCCTTCCCATCCACGTAGATCATCGCCCAGCCGCGGATGTTGATGTGCAGGATGCCCGGCTTCCCGCTCTCCGTCGCCTTGCCGCTGGTGGGACGTGAGTTGGAGTTGCGGCCCGTCTGGGACATGCCCAGGCGATCCGGGGTCTTCTTCTGCGGAGGCTCGACCACGGGCTCGGTCGGCTGAGCGATGCGGAGCGTGCCCGCGTCCTCGGGAGGCTGCGCCGGCGGCTCGCTTGTGGGCGGCACCACCGCCAGCGACGGAGGCGGCTTCACCTCCTCGGCGGCGGGAGGGGGCTTGATGGGCTCGGGCCTGCTCGGATCAGGCGTCAGCTCGGTGACGGGGACGGGGACGGGAGTCTCCTCGCGGCCCATGCTCCAGAGGCCCAGGCCAGCGAGCGCCAGCAGCACCACCGCGCCCACGGCGAGCCGCGGCAGGCGGTTTGCGCGAATGGTGGGGACGCGCTCGGTGCTCGCAGGAGACTGGCGCGTCGGACGGACGGAGAGCTCCTCATCGGCCTCGAGCGACAGCACCGTGTCGCTGCGGGGCGGCGCCGCCGGAGCCGTGAGCGTCTCGGGCGAGGCCCGCGAGCTCCGCGGCGCGGGCGCACCCTGCGACAGCGCCAGGCGCTCGCTGGTGCTCAGGCTCGGCATCTCGTCGGTGGGCTTCTCACCCTTCGGGGCCGGCTCCAGGCGCGTGGCGCCCTCGGCCAGCTGCTTGCTGATGGCCTTCAGCTCCCGGCGCACCGCGTCCGCGGAGGCGGGCCGCTCCGAAGGCGTCTTCGCCAGCAGCCGCAGCACCAGCTTGTCCAGCGCCGGGTGCAGGTCCACATAGGTGGAAGGCGCGGGTGGACGCGACTGCACGTGCTGGATGGCGATGGCCATGCCCGACGGGCCCTCGAAGGGCAGGCGCCGCGTGAGCATCTCGAAGGCGATCACGCCCACCGCGTACAGGTCCGTGTGCGGCCCCACCGCCTGACCGGTGGCCTGCTCCGGCGCCATGTACTCGGGCGTGCCGACGATCATGCTGGCGCGCGTCTGCGGAGTGGTGCCGTGGGGCACCTCGCTGCGCTTGGCCAGGCCGAAGTCCAGCACCTTCACGCACTCGGCCCCGCTGGAGTCACGCACCACGAAGATGTTGCCCGGCTTGAGGTCGCGGTGGATGACGCCCGTGGCGTGCGCGGCGGCGAGCGCCCCCAGCAGCTCGTCCATGAGCGCGATGACCTCGAGCTCCAGCATGGGGGCGCGCTGAGCGATGATCTCGTCGAGCGGCGAGCCCTCCAGGTACTCCATCACCAGGTACTGGCCCACGTGCGGGATGGTGCCGAACCCGAACACGTCGATGATGCCGCGGTGGCGGATGGCGCTGGCCGCGCGGGCCTCGGCGATCAGATCGCGCGCGCCGCCGCCCTCGGAGAACTCCGGGCGCAGGATCTTGATGGCCACCTTGCGGCCGATGATGGGGTGCTCGCCCTCGTAGACGATGCCCATGCCGCCCGCGCCGATGCGGCGCTTGACGACGAAGTCTCCGAGCGTCTTGCCCACCAGCACGTCGCGCGACACCGTGGCTTCCCACGAGCCCTCGTCCACGGACTCCATCTCCTCGACGGGAGCGGGCGTCAGCTGCGGCCTGGGCGCGGCGGCCTTGGCGTTGGCGCGAGGAGCCATCGACTCGCGACGCACGGTGGCCTCCTCCCCGAAGGGGTTCTCCGCCACGCCGCGCGCACCGTCTCGGGGACAGACCGCGGTCCCGGGGGGCAGCATGGCTCCGCACTGAGAGCACTTCATCAGGCCGCGCATCGAGTGATTCATCGCTTTCGGCACCGAGACGGACATGGAGGCCCCCAGCCGTTTGGGCTCAGGTCCCACTGGAATCCGACCCTTCCAGCGGAGCGAAATCTTCCGACGAATATCGCACAGCGTGATCAAGACGAACAGCAGCCCCTCACGATCTTTCCGGCGTGCGAAGTCTCCGCCCGCCATGCATGCTCGCCTGCTGGTGTCAACGGTTTAGAGCGGACGTGGGAACTAAGTGATGGGTGGTGAACAGAACCCTCCGTGCGGCTCGCTCTCCCCGGACGGGATCCCGGCGTGAAAAGCCGGTCGCGACCCCACTGTTTGCTGCCCCCAGGACCCACGTAACGGTCCGGGTCCTTGTCAATTTGAACCCGGAAGTTCTCAGTTCTTGAGAACTCTTCGCTTGCGACGGACATGGGGGCTCCAGTCATGGGCGGCGCCCGATTCCTGATCCCGCGACGCGGTGTGCCAGCGGCATGTCGTGGATGACCCGAGACGTTGGATCGGGGGCCTTTGGGAGAGCTACCGAGACTGCGGCCGCTCACATCCCTTTACCCCCGGAATTCCATCAGCGATTTCGTCTTTGTTTACTATTTTTACTAACAGTCCATGTCCATCCGGGTATGCTGATTTGTCAGCATATAGGCCCGAATGTGGGCTCAAGTGGCCCTTCCATGGATTGCGGAGAAGGTCGCATACTCAATGGAAACAGGCCAAACTCTTCTTCAAGCCGTTCCATTTCTTTCGAAGTTTAAAAAATCCAGAATGGGAGGGAGTCGATCATGAATCAGGGTAGCCGTGAGCAAGAGGTGTTCCAAAGGATCCAGGAGCACCTGAAAGCGGTGGATCCCCAACTGGATCTCAGTGCGATTGCCCCTGGCGCCTCGCTGAGTCAGCAGCTGGGCCTGGACTCGCTGCGGCTGGCTACCCTGTTTGATCGCATCCGCCAGGACAACGCTGGCATCAACCTGCTCCCCTGGTTCATGAACGCGGCGCGTCAAGGTGGTGACTCGCTGGAGAGCCTGGTCACCTTCATGGTGAAGGCAGGCGAGCAGCAGCAACAGCAGCAGTCGCAGCAGCGGGCACCCTGAGTCCGAGAGACTGTACTGCCCGTCTCTGAAGCCCGCGGGTTCGTCTCTCCATGGCCTCGGCTCGGCCCAGCCGGGGGGACTGCTCCTTCGCACGAACTACTTCCGCCCGATTCCCGCTCGCGAGGAGCGTGACAGTCCGTCCTCGCCGTCGTCTCGGAGTCCTTTCGCTCCCCATCCGGTATCCAGAGAGGTCCCCCATGCCCAGCCAGAAGCTGCCCACCGTGCTGAAGATCGAGTCAGCGGCTCCCCCCCAGGTCTACTCCCAGGAGGAGCTGTTCAACACCTTCTTCAAGCAGCTGTACGAGAGCATTCCCCAGGCCGAGGAGCTGTTCCGGTCCACGCGCGTCAAGCAGCGGCACCTGTGCTGGGGGCCGCAGGAGGCGTTCGCCAACGGCTCGCCGCCCACCAGCGAGCGCATGCGGCGCTGGGAGCGCACGGTGCACGAGCTGGGGCTGCAGTCGCTGCCACCGCTGCTGCAGAGCGTGGATCGCGAGCGCGTGGGCAGCTTCGTGATGGCCAGCTGCACGGGCTACGCGGGGCCCACGCCGGAGATGATGCTGGCGCGCGCGATGGGGCTGCGCAAGGACCTGCGCCGCACGATGATCGGACACATGGGCTGCTACGCGGCCTTCAACACGCTGAAGGTGGCGGTGGACGCGCTGGCGGCGCGCCCCGATGAGCTGGTGCTGGTGAACTGCACGGAGCTGTGCGGGCTCCACGTGCGGCCGGAGGTGACCAAGGAGCAGGTCGTGGTCCACTCGCTCTTCGGTGACGCGAGCGCCTCGCTGCTGCTCTCCAACGAGGAGCCCGGGGCGGGCCCGCAGATCATCCGGACGCACACGGAGACGCACTACGAGACGCACGAGGCGATGACGTGGACGGTGCTGGATGACGGCTTCCGGATGACGCTGTCGTCGTACGTGCCCTTCATCCTCTCGGAGGCGGTGATCCCGTTCCTGGAGCGGCTGCTGGGGCCCTCGGGGCTGCGGGTGGAGGACGTGAAGCACTGGGGCATCCACCCGGGCGGGCCGAAGATCGTCGACTTCGTCGCCAGGCGGCTCGCGCTCTCCGAGCAGCAGCAGCGCGCGTCGTGGGAGGTGCTGGCGAACTACGGCAACTGCTCCTCGTCGACGATCCTGCTCATCCTCAAGAACATCCTCGAGGTGGACCGCCCCAAGCCCGGCGAGTACGGAGTGTTCATGGCCTTCGGGCCGGGGCTCACCATGGAGTCGATGCTGATCCGCTTCTGAGCGCGGGGACTGCCCATGACGATCTCCAGCCCTCACCTGATCTCCGGCCCCACGCTCAACTTCGGTCCTGGCATGGGCGTCCACCCCGCGCGACGGCACTTCACGCCGAGCCACACCTTCACTCCGCTCACGCGCTACACCAGCGTGGCGGACATCCTGATGGAGCGCGCGCGGAGGGATCCGAACCGGGAGACGTTCTTCCTGGTGGACATCGAGGACAAGCTGACCTCGGTGACCAACGCGGGCATGCTGGCGCTGGCGCAGCAGGCCGCCTCGGCGCTGTCCCGGCGGGGAGTGAAGCGCGGGGATCGCGTCTTCATCTGCTTCGACACGGGCCCCGCGCAGCTGTGCGCCTTCTTCGGCTGCAGCCTGCTGGGCGCGGTGCCGGTGATGGCGGAGCCGCCGCTGGGGTTCGCGCGCATGCTGAGCTGGCAGGAGCGGGCGCGCAAGCTGACGGCGGACGCGGAGGTGAAGGCCTTCATCGTGGAGGAGGGCCTGCGCGAGCTGGCCGAGCCGGTGGCCGCCGAGCGAGGCGGGCTGCCCATCATGGGGCCCACGGAGCTGATGGAGCCCGGCGAGCCGGTGGACGTGCCCGCGCTGAGGCCGGACGAGCTGGCGTTCATCCAGTTCTCCTCGGGCACCACGTCGGATGCCAAGGGCGTGATGGTGACGCACGGGGCGCTGATGACGAACGCGACGCGCATCGCCGAGGCGACGCGCACGCAGCCCCACCACCTGAACATGGCGTGGCTGCCGCTCTACCACGACATGGGACTGGTGGGGACGCTCATCACCCCGATGATCCGGGATCTGCAGGTGGCGCTGATGCCGCCGCTGAGCTTCGTGATGAAGCCGCAGCGCTGGCTGTGGGCGATCCACTACTTCAAGGCGGCGCTGAGCCAGGCGCCGAACTTCGCCTACCTCCTGTGCGTCAACAAGATCCCCGACGAGGAGCTGCGGGGGCTGAACCTGAGCTTCTGGCGCCTGGCCTTCTCGGGGGCCGAGTTCATCGACCACAGGACGCTGGAGAAGTTCCAGCAGCGCTTCGCGCAGTACGGGTTCCGAGCCACCACGCACTTCCCGGTGTACGGGATGGCGGAGTCCGTGCTGGCCGCCACGTTCCCGGATCCGGACGCCGAGCCGTACCTGGACGTCATCTCGCGCGAGCGTCTGTACGAGGACGGCGAGGCCGTCCCGGTAGCGCCGGAGGATCCGAACGCGATGGTGCTGGTGGGCGTCGGCCGGCCGTTCCCCGGGCACGAGCTGCGGATCGTCGACGCGGACGGAGCGCCGCTTCCGGAGCGCCGTCAGGGGCAGGTGCTGCTCAAGGGGCCGTCGCTGGCCGCGGGCTACGTGAACCAGCCGAAGCTGACCGCCGAGTCGTTCCGGGACGGCTGGCTGTGGACGGGAGACCTGGGCTACGTGGCGGACGGAGAGCTCTTCATCTCCGGGCGCATGAAGGAGCTCATCATCAAGGGAGGCCGCAACTACCACCCGTTCGCCTTCGAGACCGCGGCGGCGCAGGTGAAGGGCTGCCGCGCCGGCAGCGTGGTGGCGTTCGGGGCGCCGGATCCGACTGCTGGCACCGAGCACGTCGTCATCGTCTTCGAGACGAACGTGGAGGATGCGGCCGAGGTCTCCGCGCTCTGCAAGCAGGTGGAGAAGGCAGTCTACGACGCGACGGGGCTGCGGCCGGATCGGGTGCTGCCGGCTCCGCCCAGGACGCTGCCGAAGACGAGCAGCGGCAAGCTGCAGCGCGGTCGGGTCCGGGACATGGTGCTGGCCGGCAACCTGCCTTCGGTGCCACCCAAGGAGTGACTTCCCAGATGGTACCGGTGGCGATCGTGGGGGCGGGCCCGGTGGGCCTCACCCTGGCCAATCTCCTGGGGCTCCGGGGCATCCAGACCGTGGTCCTCGAGCGCAACGCGGGGACGGTGGAGGAGGCCCGGGCCGTCAGCCTGGACGACGAGGCGCTGCGCATCCTCGCCGCCACGGGCCTGCTGGACACGCTCTCGGCGGACATGATCCTGGGGGCGAGGGCCACCTACTACGACAGTGACGGCGGCATCCTGTTCGAGGTCGAGCCGACCCAGCCCGCCTTCGGCTATCCGCTCATCTCCTTGTTCCTGCAGCCCAGGCTCGAGGCGGGGCTCGCCGAGGGCACCAGGCGCTTCGAGCACGTGCAGGTGAGGTTCCGCCACTCGGTGGATCGCCTCACCCCCGAGGCCGACGGCGTCGTGCTCGAGGGCTACGACGCGGACCATCGCCGCTTCTCGCTGAAGGCGAGCTACGTGGTCGGCTGTGATGGGGGGCGCAGCACGGTGCGCTCGGAGACGGGCATCCAGATGGTGGGCTCCACGTACAAGGAGCGCTGGCTGGTGCTGGATGCCGCCGGGTACACGTACGGCGAGCCTCGGGTCCGGTTCTTCTGCGATCCCGCGCGCCCGACCGTCTCCGTGCCGATACCTCACGGGTGCCACCGCTGGGAGTTCCTGCTCCAGCCCCACGAGACGGATGAGGAGATGCTGGCGCCGGAGAAGCTCGACGCGCTGCTGCGCCGACACATCGATCCGCGCTCCATCCAGATCCTGCGCAAGGTCGTCTACACGTTCCACGCGCGGCGGGCGGGGCGCTTCCGCAAGGGCCGGATCCTCCTCGCGGGGGACGCGGCCCACCTCATGCCTCCGTTTGGCGGGCAGGGCATGTGCTCGGGCCTGCGGGATGCGCACAACCTGAGCTGGAAGCTGGACGCGGTGCTCCAGGGGCGTGCGTCGGACAAGCTGCTGGACACCTATGAGGCGGAGCGCTCCCGGCACGTGCGCGAGATGACGCTGGGGTCGACGCTCCTGGGGCAGATCGTGATGGCGCGCAACCGGGCGGGAGTGAGCCTGCGCGACGCCTTCTTCAAGATGCTCTCGCTCAGCCCGGAGACCCGGCTCTTCGTGCGTGAGGCGCGCTTCAAGCCCCCGCCGCAGATCCAGGCGGGCCTGCTCTGGCGCCACCTGGAGCGAGGGCCCTGGACCGGGGTGATGCTCCCCCAGCCACGGGTGCGGACCGCGAGCGGGGAGGTGCTGCTGCTCGATCAGGTGCTGGGACCGGACTTCACGCTCCTGGGGCTGAACGCGGATCCGTCCTTCGCCCTGCCTGCCCAGCTCCTGGCGCGCTGGACGCGGCTCGCGCTGCGTCAGCTCAGCGTCGTGCGGCCCTCCAGCCGGAGCCAGCTCCGGGCCAACGAGGTGGTCGACGTGGATGGCGTGTTCTCCTCGGCGACGGGCGAGAAGGCCTCCGGCTTCTGCCTGCTGCGCCCGGACCGGTACGTCGCCGCGCACTTCCACGCGGACCAGGCTCCGCTCGTATCGGAGTTCCTCGAGCGCTCCTTCCAGTCCGCCTGAGCTTCTGTTTCGCGCTGCCTGGCGGGCCGCTAGGATGAGCCGGGGTGCGCGGATGACGGATGCAGACCTTCTGAAGGAAGCGGAGCGGCTCCAGGTGTTGTTGGCGGAGCACGCCGCGAAGCACGATCGAGACACCACCTTCTCCGAGGAGGGGAGGGAGGCCATCGTCCGGTCGCCGTTGAACACGGCGCTGCTGGATGGCGCCTCCTGGCTCACCTTCGGGCGGATTGTCGCCGCCCTGTCGCGGGGAGATGCCTCCTTCGGCACGGCGTGGCTGATGCACCAGGGCGCGGCGGCCGCCCTGCGGGCCCTGCCAGAGCCCGCGCTGGTCTCCTCCTTCGAGGCCGAGTTCCGCAAGGGCGCCTGGTTCGGCAACGCCCTGGGCGAGCCCACCAGCGGCAACCAGTTCCTGTCGCCCCAGCAGCAGGCCCGCCGCGTGGAGGGAGGCTGGCGCCTCAGCGGGGCCAAGCGCTTCGTCTCGGGAGGCGAGCACGCGAGGTACCTGCTCACCAATGCCCTCTGTGACGGGGTGCCCGGCTTCTTCCTCATCGACAAGGATGAGTCCATCCGCGTGGAGGAGATCTGGGATCCCATGGGCATGCGCGCCACGCGCAGCCAGCTGATGCACTTCCAGGACACGCTCCTGCCGGAGTCCCGCCGGCTGCGGTTGGATCCCTCCGCGCCCAACGCCATCGCCGTGGGCCTGCCGTGGATCTCCGTGGGCATCGCCGAGGCGTCCCTGGACTTCGCCATCCGCTACGCCAAGGAGCGCCGGCTGCCCCCGGAGAACCGGCCCATCGCCGAGCTCCAGTGGGTCCAGTTCTCGGTGGCGGACATGAGCACCCGCCTGGAGGCCGCGCGCTCGCTGGCCATGCGCTCGGCCACCGCCACCGATCAGCGCGCGCCGGATGCCCCCGTTCTGCAGATGCAGGCCAAGTCCGTCGCCAACGAGGCGGCCGTGGCCATCAGCACCGCGGCGCTGGAGATCGCCGGAGGCTCGGGCTACCTGCGCAGCCGCCCCATCGAGCGCTACGTCCGGGACGCCATGAGCGGGCCGCTGATGGCCTGGTCCTCCGCCGTCGTCCGCGACTTCGTCGGCAAGTCGCTCCTCGGGCTGCTGGGACCGCCTCCGGGCTGAGCCCTCAGGCGCGCGTGACGGGCAGGCGGATGGTGAAGGTGGTGCCCTGGCCGGGCGCGCTCTCGACCTCGATGCGGCCCTGGTGCCGGGCGATGATGCTCTGGCTGACGGACAGGCCCAGCCCGGTGCCCTGGCCTCGGGGCTTGGTGGTGAAGAAGGGGGTGAAGAGCCGGGAGAGCGTCTCCGGCGCCATGCCCTTGCCCGTGTCCGCGATGCGCACCACCACCTCGTTGCCCTCGTGCCGGGTGCGGACGCGAATCTCGCCCGTCGTCTCGATGGCCTGGGCCGCGTTGATGAGCAGGTTGGTGAAGACCTGGGAGAGCTGCGTCGGGTGGCAGCGGATCATCGGCAGCGGACCGAGATCCCGCTCCACCGTGCACTTGTACTTGAGCTCGTTCCACACCATGCGCAGCGTGGACTCCAGCTCCGTGTTCACGTCCGCCAGCTGTGCCTCGCCCGAGTCATCCCGAGCGAACATCCTCAGGCTCTGGACGATCTCCTTGATGCGCCGCGCGCCCTCCATGGACTCCTGGAGCAGGGCGGGCATGTCATCGACGATCGAGGCCGCGTCCTCCTTCTTCCACAGCGCCTCGATCCGGGCGAGCACGGCCTCCCGGGCCGCCAGAGGCATGGAGCCCTGGGCGACGAGCAGCTCCTGCTGCAGGTGCAGCAGCGGCGTGAGGGCCGAGACGTACTGACAGAGCGTGCTCAGGTTGCTCAGCACATAGCTCATGGGGTTGCTGACCTCGTGCGCGACGCCGGCGGCCATCTGTCCGATGGAGGCCAGCTTCTCGGCCTGGATGAGCTGCATCTGCCGCTCCTCCAGCTCCCGGGTCGTCTGGAGCAGCTTCTCGGTGCGGCTCTGCACCAGCTCCTCCAGGTGCGCGCGGTGGCGCCGCAGCTCCTCATCCTGCTGGCGCAGCCGCTCCTCTGCCCGCTTGCGCTCGGTGATGTTGCGCACGATGCACACGGCCTCTTCCGGCCCGCTGCGGATGATGCGCGTCTCGTAGTGCTGGAGCCTGCCCCCTACCTCCAGCTCGTACTCGAAGACCTCCAGCGTGCCCTCGAGGATGGCCCGCCGCAGGCCCGCGAGCATCCGCTCGATGAGGGCCGCAGGGATGGGCATCTGGCGGATGTTGGTGCCGAGCAGGGCGGCCGGAGGGACCAGCAGCTCCTCGGGGCTGTTGACGATGAAGTCGAGGTAGGTGCCATCCAGGCTCTGCCGGAAGATGAGATCCGGCAAGGCGTGGAGCAGGGCATTCAGGCGCTCCTCGCTGCGCCGCGAGGCACGCGCGGCCTCCGTGTCGGCCTCGGCCCCCTCGAGGGAGCCCCGCTCCGCGGTGGTGGGCAGGTTCGACATCCAGAGGGCCTCGGACTTTCCGCTTCAGGAGCGCCACTCCCGCCGCAAGGGGGCGGGCCTGGGCGAGAACCCCCGGCGTCTCAGGACTGCAGTTCGAGCGACAGCGACTGGCCTGCCTCGAACTGGGGGGCCTGGCGCAGCCGCTCCAGCACCTGCTCGTGGCAGCGCAAGGTGACCATTGGAAGGGATCCCGGCTCGCTCACCCACTTGACCGCGTCCATCAGCCGGTGGGACTGCAAATAGTTCAGCACCCGCTCACGAAACTGCAGGCTCTCGTTGCGCCCCGCCTCGTAGAGAGCTCGACGATCACGCTGGGGCAAAGGGCGGTACGGCTTCTGCTCTTCCCGCGGCATGACGATCGCCTCAATCCACATTCCCTGCACCCTCCGGTTTGCGCATCCGAAAGTAGCAAGGGCCGTCGTGGATGCATCCCGCTCGCGTTGCATTCACCCGCCGAATGGTTGCGTGCGAACGCCACGAGGGGCCAAATCCCGAGGGGATGGGAGTTCAGGAAAAACCTGCAAGCCTCCGACGAAGGCTCGTAAGTCCTTGGGCCGACTGGGGTTTCAGGGGGTAGACCGAAAACGCGATTCCGGTCGTTCAAGATGGAAGAGCGAAGCCCGCGGACGCCACCGCGGGCGGCTCAGGACTGCAGCTCGAGGGAGAGAGACTTGCCTGCCTCGAACTCAGGGGCCTTGCGAAGCCGCTCCAGAACGCGCTCCTGACAGCGCAGCGTGACCATGGGAAGCGAACCCGGCTCGCTCACCCACTTGACCGCGTTCATGAGCTGATTGGCCTGCAGGAAGTTGAGCACCGTGGCTCGGAACTCCAGGCTCTCGTCGCGGCCGGCGTTGTACAGGGCGCGGCGGTCAAGCCGACGCGAGGGGCGGTAGGGCCTGGACTCCTCACGGGGCATGACGATTGCCTCGATCCACATGGTGCGGCCTCCGCGTGAGTGACAAGAAAACGGGCTACAGCAGATCATCGTGAGCCCTGTTCAGTAGTTGCGTCCAGATGCAAAACGACATGACGCGAAGAATCCTGAAACTTTTGCGTAGTAGGGCCTAAGGCCGCGCCAGATCAGGGGATTTTCCGCGTCCGCGCCTGGGTTGGCGGGCTGCGTCGAGGCCTCGAAGACGCGGGGTTGTCGCGACTCGGGGGGATTCCTTTTCTTTGAGAAGAGAATTTCCGAAGCGGTGGACCTGGCGTGGCGTGCGGGCAACGGCCAACCTGTGGCGTCCCACAATCCGCTATGGTGGCGCGCCGTCCTGGAGGATCCGAATGCGCCGCTTCACCCAGACCGCGGCCCTGTCGTTGGGGCTGCTGCTCGCGATGTCGTCCGTGGCCCGCGCCGATGGGCTCGGCACCATTCCCTATGGGGACAACTGCTGGGGCTCGGGCACGGACGCGGACCGGGACGGGCTCAACGACGACTGCGAGTACCAGCTGGCGTACTGGTTCATGCCGCAGCTGTGGTTCGACAGCGGCGAGAGCGGCTTCAACCGGCGGCCGTACTACTCGGTGAAGAGCGTGAGCTTCTCCACGCGCACGGTGCGGATCTTCTACCTGGACACCTTCTTTGACGACACCGGCGTGACGACGGGGCACGACGGCGATCCCGAGTTCCAGCTCTTCGAGCTCCACTACTCGGGCGGCCGCTGGTACCTGGACTGGGCCTACCTGTCCGCGCACCGCAAGAGCAGCTGTGACTCGTCGGCGTGGTACTCGCACGATCAGCTCGAGTACAGCACCGCGAGCGACGCGCGGAACGGGCCTCGCGGGTGGCCCACGCTCTACGTCGCCGAGGACAAGCACGCGACGTACAACAACCTGAGCACCTGTGACAGCGGCTGCTTCCTCCAGGACTACTGCAGCCGCACCACGTCCCAGTTCCTGGATACCTCGGCGAAGCTCGTGTCCCGGAACGTGGGCTCGACGACCGTGCAGCTCATCAACTCGATCGTCCTCAACGGGAAGACCGAGCGCCTGCTCGATGATGCGCCGTTCAAGGGCTGGGATGATCAGTGGTACCGGCCCAACTCCGAGGGCTATGGCCGTCACCTGATCGAATTCGGGTTCTAGCGGTCCGTGGCCAGCGCGCGTGGGCGCTCGTGGGCGCGAGGGGGATTGCTGGTCGCCGCCGGGCTGGTCGCGTTCGCGATCGCCTTGTGGCCAAAGGGGGAGGGGGGCTCGCCGCCCGTGCCTCCGGTGAGCGTGCGGAGTGAGGCCCCCGAGGCGGTTCAGCCTCCTCCAGTGCCGGCGCCCGTCGCTCGGCCGCCGCCGGACTCCGTGGCCACCTCCGAGCGGTCCTCCTGGGAGGTGCTCGCGGCGGCGCTTCATGAAGAGATGGTGCCGCTGGCCTCCAGCGTCGTGGTCGAGGCCATCGAGCGGGATCGCCCCTGGGTCTGCCAGGGCGAGCCAACGGCCTTGTCCGCGCGCCTCGGAGGAGTGCCGGAGCCAGGTGCGGTCTATCGGTGGGTCTGGCTCACCGGCCCTGGCAGCGCGGAGCTTCACCCCGGGCCGACGGTCCAATGGAAGGCTCCGGAGACGCCCGGCACATACGCGGTTCGCTTCCAGGTCTGCCGCGATCTCGGAGGGCGCCGCGTGGGAGTGCTGGCCGAGCGCCTCGTCGAGATCGACGTGCGCCCGTGCGGCGCGGGAGAGCGTCAGTCGCAAGAGCCTCTGCGCCTCACCGTCACCCAGCGCCGGCAAGGCACCTTCCTGCTGCAGGCGCTCTCCCAGACGGGGGCCCGGATCGACTCGTACCGGTGGGACTTCGGCGACGGCACCACCGGGACGACGACCGAGCCTCGGGTCGAGCACTCCTTTCCCCTCCAGCACCTGGGGCCCCACGACACCCGGAGCTTCACGGTGAGGGTCGAGGCCTTCGTCTCTCAGGGGCCTCCGCTCACGGCGATGGCGTTCGTGCTCACCCGCGGCTCGCCTCCGAACGACGAGCCTTCTCCGGTCGAGCTGGAGGTCTCCCGCTGGAGCGCCCAGCCCGACGGAGGCTGGCGCAGCGACGTGGTGGTTCGAGAGCTCTCGCCCGACATCACCTGGGACCGGGTCGAGCGCGTCACCCGGTACTGGGATGGAGGCGTGGAGGTCGCCACGCGGAAGTGGAGCGAGGGGCTCCACGTGGAGGAGCGGCTCGAGCAGGGCGGGTTTCGGGGCTACACCGTGGTGAGCCCCGCCGAGTCAGCTCCTGGCATCAAGCAGATCCTCGACTTCCTGTACGGCTACGACTCCGCGGGCCAGGAGGTGGTCATCTCCTGGAGCCCCTACAAGAGCGACGCGCCTCCGGTTCCTCCGGAGGCCTCGGAGCCGCTGCCTGCGAAGTAGCCGCCAGGGCCGGTCAGTCGTCGGCGGAGGGCAGGCGGTTGACCTTGATGAAGCTCGGGTTCACCGGCGAGTGGTAGACGCGGTGGGTGGCCTTCACGAAGTCGCTCTCCTTGGCCTCGAAGATGTTCGGGACGAAGGTCTGCGGGTTCCGGTCGATGAAGGGGAACCAGGAGGACTGCACCTGGATCATCACCCTGTGCCCGCGCTGGAAGGTGTGGAACACGTCGTTGATGACGAAGCGGACCTGGGTGGGCTCGCCGGGCTTGAACGGCTTGGGCTGGGAGTAGCTCTCGCGGAAGCGGCCACGGAACGGCTCGCCGCGCACGAGGGTCTGCTGCGCGCCCCGGTTCTGCTTGCCAGCCTCGGCATCGGCCTTGGTCCAGCCCGGCATCTTGCCCGGGTTGACGTCGATGAGCTTGACCACCCAGTCCGCATCGGTGCCGGTGGTGGAGACCCAGAGGTTGGCCTCCAGCGGCCCCGCCAGCGTCAGATCCTGCTCGAGCGGCTCGGTCTGGTACACGAGGACGTCCGGCCTGCGTGAGGCGAAGCGCTGGTCCTCCGTCATGTAGTTCTTGGGCCACACCGGCGTGATCTCCGCCGTCATGGGCACGGGCCGGGCCGGATCGCTGATGAACTCATCGAAGAGCGCGCCTCCCGAGCTGCTCGGCGGCGTGAAGGTGAGGCCCTCCTTGGGCTGGAAGTAGAGGCGCGCCTCGCGGACCTCCTTGGGCGGCCAGGCGTCGAAGCGGCGCCAGCGGTTGGTGCCGGTCTCGAAGACCATGGCCTCGGGCAGATCGGGCTTCTGGCCCCCCTTGAGGTGGTGCTTGAAGAAGGCGAGCGACACCTCCAGATAGGTGTTGCTCGTGCTGAAGCCGAAGTCCGCGTCCCCGAGCGAGATGCCCTCCGTGCGCTGCCAGCCCCCGTGAGACCAGGGGCCCATCATCAGCATGTTCGAGATGCCGGGGTTCTGCTTCTCGATGGTGCTGTAGGTCCGCAGCGGCCCATAGAGATCCTCGGTGTCGAACCAGCCACCCACCGTGAGCACGGCCGCCTTGATGTTGCGCAGGTGCGGCAGGATGTTCCTCGCCTTCCAGTAGTCGTCGTAGTTGGGGTGGGCGGTGAGCTCGTTCCAGAAGGCGATCTCGCCCTTGAAGTGGCGCGCGTTGACGTTGCTCAGCGGGCCCAGCTCCAGGAAGAACTGGTAGCCGTCCGGCGTGCCGTGCTCGAAGCGCTCCCAGTCCTCGCTGGAAGTGGGTTTGGGGCGGGCCTTGCCGAATGACGAGAAGAAGTTGAACGCCAGCACCAGGTTGAAGGCTCCATGCCGGTGCATGTCATCCCAGAACCAGTCCGCGATGGGCGCCTGCGGTGACACCGCCTTGAGCGCCGGGTGCGAGTCGATGGCGCCCGCCGAGCTGTAGTACCCCGGGTAGGAGATGCCATACAGCCCCACGCGGCCGTTGTTGCCGGGCACGTTCTTCACCAGCCACTCGATGGTGTCGTACGCGTCGGTGGTCTCGTCGATGTCCTTGGGCCCCCGCTTCGTCGTCAGGGTCGGGCGCACGTTCACGAACTCGCCCTCCGACATGTGCTCGCCGCGCACGTCCTGGAAGGCGAAGATGAAGCCCTCCTTCTCATAGGCGGCGCTCGGGCCCAGCCCGCCCTTGTACCGGTACGCTCCATACGGGGCGACCGTGTAGGGCGTGCGCTGCAGCAGGATGGGGAAGCGCTTCGTCGCCGTCGCGTCGTTCGGAACGTAGACGGAGGTGAACAGGCGCACGCCATCCCTCATGGGGATGCGGTACTCGAACTTGGTGTAGTGCGAGCGGATGAACTCGGCGCGCTCGGCCGCCGGGTCCGGCTTCGGGGGCTGGGCGGGAGCCTGGGCCCAGACCGGGCCCGTGAGGACCAGCAGCGAGAGGACTGCCAGACAGCGGGACATCAGGCGCATGTCGTCTCCATGATTCAGCATGAGGTCAGGGGATACCTCGGGCCGAGGGCTCACGGAACAGGCAATCCCGCGACTGAGTCCCGTGAAGGGGCCCCCCCTGCACAGCAGGACCCGAATTCCGGTAAAGGAGAGGACGCGGATGTCCGCCTCCGTGAGGTGCGCTCCTGAGAGGCACCGCCCGCGCAACAGGGGGTCTTCCTGGTGTCTTCGTCCGGCTTCAATCTGTCCCGCTCGCGGTGGCTGCTCGTCGCGGTGCTGGCGCTGTCCATGGCCTGTGAGCGCAGCCAGCCTCCCGCGCCGCCGCCTCCTCCTCCCGTGGTCGCGAAGGCCAGCACCCCGGCTCCGGAGCCCGAGGATCCCATCTTCCCAGAGGCCCCGCCGCCTCCTCCGCCCGCTCCGCCCGCCCCGCCGCCCGAGCCCCCGAAGGCCACGGGCGATCTGGCCGCCATCCGTGGCGGTGGAACGCTCCGCGTGCTCGTGGAGGGCACGGACGAGGACTTCCTGCCGCGCCAGGGCATGCCCAAGGCGCAGGACCGGGCCCTGCTGGAGCGCTTCGCCGAGAAGCAGGGGCTCGCCGTGGAGTTCATCCAGGCGCCGGCCTTCGACCAGCTCATCCCCATGCTGCGCGAGGGCCGGGGGGATCTCATCGCCGCCGACCTGACGGTGACGCCCGCCCGCGCCAAGGAGATCGCCTTCACCCGCCCGCTCCGGGTGGTGAGCGAGTTCGTCGTCGGCAAGCGCGGCGCGGCGGAGCTGCCTCGGAAGCCGGAGCAGCTCGCGGGCCGCACCGTCCATGTGCGCGAGAGCAACTCCTTCGTCGACTCGCTCCGGGAGCTGGCCCAGGGCAAGGCTTCCGGGCTCGTCATCGCGCCGGTGCCCGAGTCCACCGAGACCGAGGAGATCGTCTATCAGGTGTCTCGTGGCGAGCTTCCTCTCACGGTGGCCGACAGCCACCTGCTCACCGCCATCGAGGCCTACAACCCGGACGTGGAGCGGCTCTTCCCCATCGCCGAGGGCCGGCAGATCGCCTGGGCCGTCCGCCAGGAGAACCCCGGGCTGAAGCTCGCCCTGGACTCCTTCATCACCGAGCACGTCCTCACCGAGTACGCCTCCGAGCGCTTCACGGGCGATCTCGCGGCCATCCGCAAGCGCGGCGTGCTGCGCGTCCTCACCCGGAACAACCCCATCACCTACTTCCTGCACCGGGGCGAGCAGTACGGCTTCGACTTCGAGCTGGCCCGGGCCGCCGCCGAGGAGATGGGCGTGCGGCTGGAGATCGTCGTGCCCCCCTCGCGCGATCTGCTCATCCCCTGGCTCAACGAGGGCAGGGGAGACGTCATCGCCGCCTCGCTCACCGTCACGCCCGAGCGCTCGGCGGAGGTGGCCTTCTCGCGCCCCTACCTCTTCGTGGAGGAGGTGCTCGTGCAGCGCGCCAGCGGACCCAAGCTGGCTTCGCTCGCCGAGCTGAAGGGCCAGAAGATCCACGTCCGCGCCTCCTCCAGCTACCACTCCACGCTGCTCGCGCTCCAGAAGACCCATGGGCCCTTCGAGATCGTCCAGGAGCCGGAGGACCTCGAGACGGAGGCGCTGCTCGACCGGGTGGCCGAGGGCGAGATCCCCTTCACCGTCGCCGACAGCCACCTGCTCACCGCCGAGCAGTCCTACCGGGACGGGCTCGAGGCCGCGTTCCCGCTCCCCGTGGAGGGCGCTCCCGCGAGCAAGGAGGGCTCCCGGGGCATCGCCTTCGCCGTGCGCAAGGACGCGACGAAGCTGCGCGGCTTCCTGGATGGCTTCGTGAAGAAGATGTACCGCGGCACCCTCTACAACATGTGGCGCAAGCGCTACTTCGAGAACTCGCGCCGCGTCACCGAGGCCAAGGTGGAGCGCGTGGAGGTGTCCGGCACCCTGTCGCCGTATGACTCGATCTTCCAGTCGTACTCGTCCCGCTACGGCATGGACTGGCGGCTGATGGCCGCGCAGGCGTACCAGGAGAGCCGCTTCAACCCCAAGCTCAAGAGCTGGGTCGGCGCCATCGGCCTGTTCCAGGTGATGCCCGCCACCGGCCGCCAGCTCGGGTTCCGCAAGCTGGAGGACCCCGATGAGGGGACGCACGCGGGCGTCATGTACATGCAGCAGCTCGTGAACCGCTTCGAGCCCGGCATCCCCTTCAAGCACCGGCTGCGCTTCGCGCTGGCCTCCTACAACGCCGGCTACGGCCATGTGCAGGACGCGCGGCGCATCGCCAGGGAGAAGGGGTGGAACCCGGACAAGTGGTTCGGGCACGTGGAGAAGGCCATGCTCCTGCTCGAGCGGCCCCAGTACTACCGCCGCGCCCGCTACGGCTACTGCCGTGGCTCCGAGCCGGTGAAGTACGTCTCGGAGATCCAGAACCGCTACGTCAGCTACGTCGATCTGATCCCTCACTGAATGACCGAGCCCCTCACCTCGAAAGGCCCCACCGCGCGGGACCAGGAGCGCCACGCGGCGGAGGCCCCACCGCCTCAGCGGACGCTGCTCCAGCCCGGAGCGGAGGTGCTGGCGATGCTCGTGCGTCGGGGTTTCCAGCCCTCCCTGGCCACCCTGGATCTCCCTTTCCCTCCCGACGTGGACGGCGCCCTCGCCGAGCGCCTGGCGGAGCGGCTCAGCCACTACGCCTTCCGGCTCTTCCTTCGCGGCGCCATCCTCCGGCGTGGGAGCTTCCTCCCCGAGGAGGCCTCGAAGTACGTGGAGGCCGCTCGAGCCACCGAGATGGTCGAGGAGCTGGTGGAGCTGGGGCTCGCCGTGCGTGAGGAAGGCGGGCGCTACCGGCTGCTGCACCCGGTCCGCACCTTCGGAGGCACGCTGGAGTGGTACGTGGCTCGCGAGCTGCGGGGACGCCTGGGCTTCGACGTGGCGGTGGGCGTGAAGTTCCACGCTCCCGAGGTGGGCGGAGACCTCGACGTGGTGGCCGCCGCCGAGGGCCGGCTCCTCTATCTGGAGATGAAGTCCTCGCCCCCCAAGCACCTGGCGCCGGACGAGGTGGCCGCGTTCTTCCGACGCGTCCGGGCGCTGCGGCCCCACCTGGCGATCTTCGTCATGGACACGGCCCTGCGCCTCTCCGACAAGGTCCTGCCCCTGCTCCAGGCCGAGCTGAGCGCTCCCGCTCCAGAGCCCCGCCGCGTGCTGCGCGAGGTGTGGGCCCTGACTCCGTACCTTTATGTAGTGAACGCGAAGCAGGACCTGATGACCAACGTAGGCATCGCCATCGCCGAAGGATGGCGTGCGCTCTCTCCTCCTCCTCCCTAGGTTTCCGCCCTGGAGTAGGGTGCGCCGTCCGGTCAGTCGGGGCCGGCACAGGGGGAGTCAGCCATGGAATTCCACAGGGGTCGTCTGTTCGATCACGTTCACTTGAAGGTCCGCGATATCGAGGCGAGCAAGCGCTTCTACCGGGCCGTCTTCGAAGCGCTGGGCATTCCCTTCGGTGGAGAGCGCCCGGGCGCGTTCTGGGCCGATGAGTTCTACGTCAGCGCGGAGGAGCCGGTGACCCAGAAGATGCACCTGGCCTTCCAGGCCAAGGACCGGGAGACGGTGCACCGCTTCCACGCCGCCGCGCTCGCGGGAGGAGGGCGCGACAACGGCGGACCGGGCGAGCGCCACTACCACCCGGGCTACTACGCCGCCTTCGCGCTCGACCCGGATGGCAACAACATCGAGGCCGTCTTCCACGGGCCCTCGCGGCGCTCGGCGGAGTCCATCGTCGTGACTCCCGGGGGCTGAGCCCCGCGCACGAAGTCCCTCGGGCTCCGCTCAGGCGCGGGGCCCGGGGTTGGGCGGCGCCTGGGCGATCAGCGTGCGGATGTGCTCGGGATCGAAGGGCTTGTCGATGCGCGGGAAGGGCACCGTCTGAAGGAAGGTGCGCGCGCGCTCCGTGAAGCTGCCGCCCGTCATGAAGACGAACCGGTCCAGGCAGTCCTTCTGGCGGGACGCCAACGCCTCGTACACGTCCATGCCCGTGAGGTCCGCCATCATCAGATCGCAGAAGATGCGATCGAAGGCGTCGTCCTTCTCCAGCAGCGCCAGCGCCTCCCGCCCGCTCTGCACCACCACCACCTCGTGCGAGCGGCCGATGATGCGCTTGAACACCGCGGCGATGCCCGGCTCGTCGTCGATGACCAGCACCCGCTTGGGACGGGACGCTCGCGCCGCCGACATGGGCGTCAGCAGCGGCGCCGGCTGCGTGCTCGTCGGCAGCACCACCCGGAACGTGCTCCCCACGCCCGGCCGGCTCGTGGCGCTCATCTCCCCCTTCATGCTCTGCACCAGCCCCAGGCAGATGGACAGCCCCAGCCCCATGCCGTCGCCCACGTTCCGCGTGGTGAAGAAGGGCTGGAAGGCGCGCTCCAGCACCTCCGGCGTCATGCCGCGGCCCGTGTCGCTCACCTCCACCACCACCCGCCCGTTCTCCATCCGCGTGGTGATGGTGATGCGGTGGCGCGCCACGTCCCCCTCGGGGATGGCCTGCGCGGCGTTCATCAGCAGGTTGAGGAACACCTGCCCCAGCTTGGCCTCGTTGCCCAGCACCGTCGGCACCGGGTTGTAGCGCCGGTCCACCTGCGCCCGGTGGCGGATGTGCGGCATGGCCATGGAGATGCTGAACTCCAGCGCCTCGCGCACGTCCACAGGCCCCAGCAGCGACTCGTCCGCCCGCGCGAAGCGCTTCAGGTCCGTGAGGATGGCCCGGATGCGCTCGGCCCCCGCGCGCGCGTCCTTCAGCGCCTCGAGCGGCTCCTGGAGCACCTCCGTGTCCGGCAGTGGCTCCGACAGCCCTCCCAGGTACTCCATGGCGAAGTGCAGGTTGCCGATCACGAAGGACAGCGGGTTGTTGATCTCGTGCCCCACGCCCGCCGCGAACTGCCCGGCCACCGCCAGCTTCTCCGACTGCACGAGCTTCTCCTGCGCCGCGAGCAGCTCCTTCGCGCGGTGCTGCGCCAGCGCCTCCGCCTCCAGGCGCAGCGAGTATTCCCGGGCCAGCAGCGCGTCGCGCTCGGCCTCCAGCTTCTTCTGCTCGCCGATCTCCCGGAAGAAGGCGGACATGCCCTGCCCCGAGGGATAGGCGTGCACCTCGAACCAGCGGTTCGGCGGCAGCTGGACCTCGAAGTGCGCGGGGACCCGCTCCGCCATGATGCGGCGGAAGGCCTGATCCCGCGGCGGCGCCGTCAGCAGCGGGAGCATCTGCCACAGGCTGCGACCCAGCATCTGCTCGCGCGACGTGCCGGAGATCTCCTCGGTGCGCTCGTTGACGTAGGTGAAGTTCCAGTTCGCGTCCACCGAGAAGAAGGCACCCGGGTTTCCCTCCAGGATCTCCACCATGCGGTTGCGCGTCTGCTGCAGCGCCTCCTCGGTCCGCCGCGAGGAGCTGATGTCCCGAAAGCGCGCGATGAGGAAGCCCCGGAGCTTCATCGCCGTACAGTGGAGCCAGCCCTCGCCCCGGCTGTCCGCACGGGCCGCGGACAGCTCCGCCGTGACGGACTGGCCCGACGCCTCCGCCGCGCAGAGCACCGCCAGCCAGCCCACCGCGTCACGCTCCGGCAGGAGCTTGCGGAGCCGCTGTCCGCTCAGCCCCCCCGGGGTGGGGCCCAGGATGGACTCGGCGGCCGGGTTGGAGTGGATGCACTCGAAGTCCGTGATCGTCCCCTCGGGGTCGCGCAGGGGCGACAGGAACAGGCTGCCCTCGGGAGAGACGCGCTCGGCCTCCATGAGCGCGCGCAACAGCGTGGTGTCCTCGATGGTGTCCGACGCGAGCTGTGGTTTGGTTGAGGCGGACATCACGGTTCTCCAGCCGAGAGGATACGGTCCCCGGACGGTCGGGTGGACCCCTTGGCCTGAACACTGCTCCCCATTGGAGGAGCCTACTCCACCCACGGCACGCTGGGATGCTCGAAACCCAGACATCCAGGCAGGAGAGCGAGGGAAATCATTAGAAGAGATGTGAGTATTTCTCCGAGTGAAGTAGGAGGGCTCCAGGGACGCTGGGGCCTCAAAGCAGAGAGGGCCCCCAGGTCTTCCCCGGGAGCCCTCTCTTGGACTGGCGTCACCGCACCCGGCCACGCTGACCGGTCAGGTCAGCGCGGGAGGCGGATGTTCCTCAGCGGTCCGCCCGGCGGCCCTGCGTCGCCCGGGTCGGCGTGGACTTCGTGGGCGTGGACTTCGCCAGCGGCGCGGAGACCGTGAAGACCAGGTCGTCGCGGTCGTTGTAGCTGCCCGAGACGCAGGTGCCCGCCGAGCCACCATACCGGAAGCCGGCGCGGAGGGCCTGCTGGCCGGTGGCCGAGGCGTTCAGCGTGAAGGTGTGGCTGAAGGTGTAGAAGCCGCGCGTGGAGGGGCAGGCCAGCGACGTGGCCAGCGCCGTCCAGGTGGGCGAGGCCGCCGTGGGGTTCGTCGCGTAGTACAGGTCCAGCCTGTCCGTGGAGTCATAGCACCACACCCTCACGTCCACCTTCACCTGCTTGCCCGGGGCGAGGGTGCCCTCGTCCGTGCTCTTCAGGCTGATCTGCTCGAGGCTCTCGTCCGTCTGGTAGGTGCCGGAGTTGCCATCGGCGCAGGTGCTGCCCAGGGTGTTGGGCCGGTTGGTCTCGTTGCCGCTGGTCATCGTGCCACGGCCCTTGATGGCGGTGGTGCCGGTGTCACAGCCGCACGCGGCGGTGCAGCTCGGGACCTTGAGCGTGGCGTTGTAGGTGGCCACCTGCGGCGTGCAGAGGTTCGCCGTGGTGAAGCTGGAGGCGCCGCTGTAGGTGCCCGCGCCGCAGGTGTCCTTGGCGCGCGCCCGCCAGTAGTAGGTGGTGTTGGCGTTCAGCGCCGGGGAGACGGCCCAGGTGCTGGCCGCCGCCGCCGTGTTGGCCGCCACCACGTTGGTGAAGGCCGAGTCGGTGGCCACCTGCACCTCGTAGGCGGAGGCGCCGGTGACGTCCGTCCAGTCCAGGGTCGCCGTGGCCGAGACGCCGGTGGCGCCGTTGGCGGGGGCGGACAGGGTGGGCGCCGCGAGCACCGTGCAGCCGCGCGTGGTGAAGCTGCGGGCCGAGGACCAGGCGCTGGCGCCGCCGCAGCTGTTGGCCGCGCGCACACGCCAGTAGAAGGTGGAGTTGGCGGCCAGGGCCGGCGCCGCCGTCCAGGTGCTGGCCGTCAGCCCGGAGGCCGAGGCCACCACGCTGGCGAAGGCCGAGTCGCTGGCCACCTGCACGTCGTAGGTGGCGCCCGACACGTCCGCCCAGTCGAGCACCGCGGCGAAGTCCACGCCGGTGGCGCCGCTGGCCGGGCTGGCCAGGGCCGGAGCGGAGGGCGCGGTGCAGGACGGCGTCGCGCAGACGCAGGTGCTGGCCTCGCCGTAGCAGGCGGCGTTCGAGGCGGCGCCGACGATCGAGTAGCAGTACTGCCGGCCGTTGGCGACCTCGCTGTCGGTGTAGGTGGTGCCCGTCACCGTGGCGACCTTGGCCTTGCCGAAGTTGCAGCCGGCGAAGCCCTCGGTCTTCATCACCCAGTACTGCGAGGCGCCGCTGGTGGTCGTCCAGCTCAGGGACACCTGGCCGTCACCCGGGGTGGCCGTGGCGGAGGGCGCCGCGGTGGGGCCGCCCGCGCAGCCGCTGTTCACCGGCGCCGGGGTGTTGCAGGCGATGTTGTGGCGGTTGAAGGCCGCGTAGATGGCGGACATGTGCGGCGTGCCGTCGTTCAGGTTGCCGTTGTCGTCGTCCGCCGCCAGCCAGGACATGTAGCCGTTGGTGGCGCCGCAGCCGTTGGAGGTGCCCGCGGTGCAGTCGCACGAGTGCCACGTGCCCACGTTGCCGCTGCCCTGGTAGAAGATCTTGTTGGCGACGATGAAGGCGGTGTTCGAGTCGTAGTTGAACGGCGCCGCGCGCAAGTCCCGCGCGACGAGATCCCAGGCGGCCTGGCGCGCCGGAGCGGCGGCGCAGTGCACCTGGCGGCCGCAGGGGCCCGTGCTGGAGCTGCACCGCGGGCAGACGTGGTTCTGCGGGGTGTCCGGGGTGTTGTCCGAGTGCTTCGCCCAGTCGGCGTCACGCACGCCGGAGCACTGCGTGGCGCAGTGGGCCGCGCCCGTCTGCGCCTCGTTCACGTTGTAGCCCGAGCCGTCCGGCGTCTGGCCGCAGCCCTTGTCGGAGGTGTGGAAGAAGCCGTAGCCCACGCACGAGGTCTGCAGGCGGTAGATGGCCGCGATGTCCGCGTAGCCCTCGCTGGAGTTGCTCAGCGTGCCGTTGGAGTCGAAGTCGTCCATGCCGTGGCCCCACTCGTGGTCGAACACGGCGCCGATCTCGCCCGTGTTCCGGCAGCCGCCGCCGCTCTTGTAGAAGTTGACGGTGGAGCCGTTCCAGAAGGCGTTGCACGTGCTGGAGAGGTTGACGTTGGAGGTCAGCACGCCCTGGAGCCAGGTGTTGTTGGGCAGCCAGCCGCGGGCCTGCTCCTTGAGCTTGTTGAGCTCATAGAAGGAGGAGCGCGCCGCCGCGGTGTTGCCCGCGCCGCCACCGCCCGTGGTGCAGTCGTGGTTGCCGTTGACGCCGCCCAGGTTCATGTTGCCCGTGGCGGAGCTGAAGCTCACGGAGCCGCACGAGTCGGCGATCTTCACGTACTTGCCGGACAGCGTCGTGGTGGCCGTGCCGGAGGTGTAGCTGTAGACGCCGGCGCCGTCCGTGTAGTTGTTCGGCGAGGCCAGGCCCGTGTTGGCCCAGGGCATCGGCGAGTTCGGCTGCATCGTGCCGCACGTCTCGTTCGAGGCGCACACCTCGATGTTGGTGGACGGGTAGACGCCGCCGGTGATGCTGGCGTCCAGGTAGTGGTTGTCGTCCTCGATGGCGAGCACCTCGTTGGTCTGCGCATCCACCGTCACCTTCCAGCGCTCGTTCTCCCCGGGGCGCTGGAAGCCGTAGGTCCACACCAGGGCGTGGGTGTAGCCCTGGCCGAAGCTGCCTACGAACGTCTGGCCCTTGGACACGTCCGCGCGGGCCAGGGGGGCGATCTCGAGCGTGGGCTGCTTCCACAGCTCGCCCGGCGTCTCGAACAGGCCCAGGTAGTCACCGGCGCTGCCCATCGCCTGCTGCGCCGACATCACCGGCCTGGTGGACAGCTTCGGGTGGGCCCAGGCCTCGGTGCCCAGGAGGATGAGGTTGCCGTGGCTGATGACGGCCGCCACGCGCGCCTCGCGCACCGGCACCCCGTTCACCTGCTGCGGGATGTGGACGTGCCACAGGTGCTCCGTCACCGCCGTCACGCGCGGCTCGCCCAGGTGCAGCGGGTCCACGCCGATGGCCGGCGCGTTGTCCGCGATGAACTTGACGATGAGGTCGGCCACCACCGCCTCGTCCACCTGCGCCACGGCGCGGCCGAGCTGCTGGCGCACGCTCTGCAGCGTCACCTTGTTGCCCACGCCGTCTCCCGGGATGAGCGGAATCACGCCCTGGATGGCGGTGGCGGCGCCCGTGCGCGGATCCACGTACACGTGGAAGTCCCGGCCGTTGCGCGCGAAGAAGTCGTTCCACGCACTGGCGCTCACCGCGGACATCCTCGTCTGCATGTCCTGGAGCGGCTCGTTGGTGATGGGCAGGTAGAGCTCCGGCTTGAAGAAAGCCTTGCTCGACAGCGTGCTCGGAGTGGGCTGCGGGGGAACGATCGCCTGGCTCGACACCGACAACAGCAGTGCGAGACAGGCAAGCAACTTCGCGACATGGCGCATACGGCGCTCCTGATGGGGGATACGAGACAGGGACCGGAGGTGACTTCCCCAAGACCAGGCGGCGCAGGACGAAGGCTGGAAGAGAATTGCCGCCAAAAGCCTGATTCGGGGGCAGCCTCTCTAAACTAGAAACCTATGCCAGACAAGGACTAGCAGTGCGCGCCGCAATCACTTGCAGTTGAGCTCAAGTTTTCGGCCAGATCTGTACCCAGTCATCCTGGATGAGCTTGCCGCCCGTCCTCTCCGTGGTGCCGCTGGCCGAGAAGGAGCGGGGCTCGCGCAGCGCCAGCACTCCGGCCTCGAGCCAGAGGAGGAGCAGGGCGGCGGCGGCGAGCGCGGGCAGCTTGCCGGCGAGGCCGGGGCGGCGGGAGGCCAGCACCTTCGCGGGCAGGAGCAGCAGCGGGAGCAGGGCCGGGAAGATGGCCAGCAGCCCTCGCGCGTAGCCGAAGAAGGCCAGGGTGATGAGCAGGCGGTGCAGCACCACGAGGGTGAAGAGGCTGAAGGCGCGGTGGGGCGCGCGTAGCGAGAGCGCCGCCCCGAGCAGCAGCAGCAGCGTGAGCGGCCACTTGAGCCAGGTGCTCTCGGGCACGAAGACGTCCACGGGAGGCCGGGCGCCGCGCAGCCCCGAGGGGAAGTCGGAGGCCCCGAGCCCCAGGCTCAGCCCGTCCAGCCAGCGGTCCAGCTTGCGCAGGAGCAGGGGGGCCGCGTCGCCGGGGTGCTCGGCCATCCAGCGCAGGCCCTCCGCGTAGCCGTGGAGCAGCAGGCGGCGCTGGGCCGGGTTGGCCACGTCGAGGTTGCCGCTCACGCCGAGCTGGTTGATGACGTCCGGCGTGAAGCCGCCCGTGGCCTGGGCGTTGTTCGCCATGGCGAAGTTGATGGGCCCGTACACGGTGACCAGGGTCAGCTCCGGGAGCGGCTCGAGGTCCGGGTTGCGCGCGTTGAGCTCCTGGAGCACCCGCGCGTTGCGCACGCTCCACGGGGCCAGCACCGCCAGGCAGACGGCCCCCGCCACCGCCCAGCGGACGAGCTGGGGCTTCCAGGGCACCTGCCGCTCCCGGTCGAAGGCGACGTAGGCCAGGAGGAAGGGCCAGAGGTAGAGGTGCTCGGCCCGCGTCAGCGAGCCCAGGCCCATGATGGCGCCCAGGAGCACGGCGGCTCCCCACGTGAGGCCTCGGGTGGACTGGAGCACGAGCCAGCACGTGGCGGAGAGGAAGAGCGCGTACAGCACCTCGTTGCTGTACGTGGTGGAGAGCAGCAGCCAGCCGAAGCTCGCCGAGAAGAGCCCCGCGGCGAGCAGGCTCCAGCCCGTGCCCAGCACCCGGCGCCACCACCAGAAGGAGAACGCCACCGTGGCCGAGTTCAGCACCGCGAGGCTCAGCTTGTAGGGGAAGGCGCTGCCGCGCGGCTCTCCCAGGAGCTGGTAGAGCAGCCCGAGGAACGCGGGGAACAGGGGCGGGTGGTACGGGAGCGAGGCCTGGGCTGGCCTGTCCCTCACCCAGTCCAGGGCGTACCCATGGAAGAAGCGGGTGTCTCCATAGAAGAAGATGGAGAACGGCCAGTCCCGGTCCGGCGCGCCCAGCAGGTACAGCAGCCGGAGCAGCAGGCAGAGCAGGAACGTCCCGAAGACGCCCAGGGCGACCGGGTGCCGCGTGCAAAGCTGTCGCGCGCTGAGGAGGAGCCGGCGCATGGACCGGTATCCACCTTATATGGAAGCGCGGGTTCGGTGCAGGATAGGCCCACCATGCCCCATCCCTCCGAGCCCTTCTTCAGCGCTGCCCGGGAGCAACTCGGTCCCGATGTCGTGGACACGACGCCCGAGACGCTGGCGCGCTATGCCGTGAACCTGCTGCCCGTGGGCGCCCTGCCTCCGGCTGGAGTCGTCTACCCAGGCTCGACCGAGGACGTGCAGGCCATCGTCCGGATGGCCAACCAGCACGGCATCCACCTGTGGCCCACGAGCACGGGAGAGAATCGCGGGCTGGGGCTCAAGTCTCCGGTGAAGCCAGGGCAGGTGGTGGTGGACCTGGGGCGGCGCATGAAGCGCATCGTCGAGATCGACGAGACGCTCGCCTATGCCGTGGTGGAGCCCGGCGTCACCTACGCGCAGCTCCATGAAGAGCTGGGCCGGCGCGGGCACAAGCTGATGATGGACACCACCTCCGGTCCGCCCGATGGGGGCATCCTGGGGAACACGCTCGACAAGGGCGCCGGCTACACGCCGTACTTCGACCACTTCGGCATGAGCTGTGGCTTCGAGGTGGTGCTGCCCACGGGGGAGGTGGTGCGCACCTCCGATGGGGCCCTGCCGGGCTCGAAGACGCAGTACCTGTCCAAGTATGGCTACGGCCCGTTCCTCGACGGCCTCTTCATCCAGTCCAACCTGGGCATCGTCACGCGGCTGGGTGTGTGGCTGATGCCCCGGCCTCCCGTGCTGCGCTCCTTCTTCTTCACCTTCCCGGAGGACGAGGACCTGAGCGAGATCATCGAGCTGGTCCGCCCGCTCAAGCTCAACAACGTGGTGCCCACGCTCATCAAGGTGACGAGCGACGTGTACGCGTTCGGGACGGAGGAGACGTACCCCTTCGACAAGACCGGCGGCCGGACGCCGCTACCTCCAGAGGTGCGCAGGGAGCTGCGGGAGAAGCACGGGCTCGGCGCGTGGCTGGTCTCCGGCGCCTTCTACGGGGCCTCGGAGGAGGCCGTGCAGCCGCTGCTCGAGCGGGTGAAGGCCCACTTCCTGCGCTCCGGCAAGGCGCGCTACATCGCGCACGCCGAGGCGGAGAAGAGCCGCATCCTGAAGATCCACATCGACACGTTCAGCGGGCAGCCCACCAAGGACGAGCTGGGGCTGCTCCAGTGGCGGCCTGGAAGCGGGGCCACCTGGTTCCTGCCCGCCACGCCCATGGTGGGGAAGGTCGCCAACGAGCAGCAGGCGTTGTCCCGCCGCATCCTCGCCGAGCATGGCTTCGAGTTCGTCACCGAGTACGTGTGTGGACCGCGCCTGGCCCGGGCGCTGCACATCCTCCTCTACAACCGGCAGGACGCCGAGGAGCGCCAGCGCGCCGGGCGCTGCTTCCGAGCCCTGCTGAAGGCCTATGCCGAGGCCGGCTTCACGGTGGCCCGGGCGCCGCTCGACATGCAGCAGGAGGCGATGGCCCAGCTCCAGGGCGTGCCCGAGGTGCTCTCGCGCATCAAGCGGGCCCTGGATCCGGAGGGCATCCTGGCCCCTGGCAAGTACGGCGTCTCCTGAATCGCGGGCGGTGGCCCGGGGGCCTTACTGGCAGGAGGCGCGGTCGTTCAGCACGTTGAGGTGGCCCTCCGCCGTGCCCGTCATCGACACGGCGTAGATGCCTCCATCCCAGTTCCCGTTGTTGAAGGTGACATCGGCATGGGGGGCCAGCAGCGTGCCCCAGATGCCGATGCTGCTGGCATGGAAGGTCGTCGCCTCCGGGAGGTTGTAGAGGATGCCGTGGGCATCGATGCCTCCGCTCATCGTGATGCCCATGTTCGAGAGCGTGGCGGTGGTGCCTCGGATGTTGATGATCGCCAGCGAGCCGGCTGGCGCGCGGATGTCCAGCTGGTTGAGGCCGTTCAAGGCGCTGCCCTGCACCTCGAAGACGTTCACCTTGGGGTTCGTGCCGCTCAGCGAGAGCAGGTGGTAGCCCCCGGACGAGCGCGTCGCCGTGCCCGTGGGAGTCAGGGCCGCGAGCTGGGCGGACAGGCTGCGCAACTGGGTGAAGCGGGCGGCGAAGTCGATGGGCGCGCCGCGCGACAGGGTGCCCCGGTGGAAGGTGACGCCCCCGCCCGTGCTGTAGGCGCCTCCATAGAAGGCCTCACCCCAGACGCTGCCGCTGGTGAGGTTCAGGTTGCCTCCCGCCACCAGGAGCCGGGAGACGTTGTTGTTCGGCAGGTCCTCGCCCACCGAGAAGCTCATCATGTGGATGTTGCCGCCTGCCGCGACCTTGCCCCGCACGTCCATGCCTCCGGTGTAGTTGCGCAGCACGAAGAGGGTGTAGTCGCTCAGCCGGATCTCGGTGCCCACGATCGAGACCCTGCGAGAGGCCGTGGCCACGCGGCCCCCTCGGTCCGCCACCCGGTACGAGAGCGTGTACTGACCCGGGACGGAGGTGTTCACGTTGCCGGAGGTGACGATCCGCGAGGTGATGTCGCCTTCGCACTGATCGTGGGCCGTGGCGCCCGGCTCGACGAAGGGCGCTCCGCACACCAGGGACAGGGAGGGGGAACCCTGGAGGGTCAAGGCAGGGGGGAGCGTGTCGGCCACCGTGACCGTGACGACGGCTGGAGCGGAGCGGTTGCCGGCCGCATCCGTCGCGACATAGCTCAGCGTGTAACCGGGAGCAGGGCGTGGCTCTCCCAGGTTCACCGAGCCGCTCACGGTGATGCTGCTCTGGGGCAGGGGGCCGTCGCAGGGATCGCTCGCGGTGGCCCCTGGCGGGGTGAAGGTGGCTCCCGCGGTGCACTCCCGTGACAGGTTCGGCGGCCCGCTGACGGTGAGCGTCGGCGGCACCTTGTCCAGCACCTCCACCACGCCCGAGCAGCTCGCGGCGTGGTTCGCCCGATCCGTGCACGTCAGCGTCACCGTCGTCGTGCCGATGTCATAGGGGCCCTCCGGGCTCTGCGTGCAGCCCACCAGGTCGCCATCCGGATCGCTGGAGCCTTCGTTGATGTCCGCGGGCAAGCCACAGGTGAGCGTCGCGGTGACCGTCACGTTCCGGCAGAGGGCCACCGGCGGGTGGGAGCCGCTCGGCAACTGGGGGCGCTTGCAGAACGAGGTGCACGTCCCGATGGTGGCGTTGGCGTCGCCGGTGCGGCCGTTCTTGATGCCCTCGTCGCACTCTTCGCCGTGGACGGTGTCCACCACGCCGTCTCCGCACCAGTTGTTCCGGCATGACCACGAGCACGTCTCCCTGGCCGGCTGTCCGGAGACCGCGGGCGCCCCGTTGAGCAGATCGCCCAGGTCGCACTCCTCGCCCGTCATCGGATCGGGCGTGCCGCAGCCGGCACTCTGCGCCGCGGCGCCTCGCACCACCAGGTAGGGCGTGCCCACCTCGGGCCGCGCCTCGCCCTCGCTGTAGTCCAGGTAGGTGCGCTGGCCCGGGATGGGGGCTCCCGTCGAGCTCTTCGCGAGCGCCGCGAACGCGAAGGTGTGCTCCGGGTAGGTGGTGAACACCGAGCGCGCCGCGCACCCATCACCCGAGAGCATGTCGTCCGTCAGGCCGTCCGAGAGCAGGGAGGGAGACATCTGGAACAGGTGCCCGCTGTCGGCGCAGCCTTGCACGCCCGTCACCCGGAAGGTGCCGAAGGGCTCCAGGAGCGGCACCGCCGTGTCGGGCGGGGCGCTCTGATAGGCGCAGCCCAGGGCGATGTACATCGCGGTCAGGTACTGAGGAGAGTCGAGCACGAAGTGGATCGCGCGCTCGACCAGCTCCTCGGTGCCGTTGGAGGTCGGGTCCGTCGCCAGGAGCGCGACGTTGCCGTCGACGATGGCTCCCCAGGCCGAGCGGCTGTCGATGGCGGCCTGGAACGCGTCCGTGCCGCTCTGACACGCCGCATCGCCGATGACGAGGGCTCGGTAGGTCATGAACTGCTCGGCCGACATGGCCCGCCACTGCGACGGGGTGACGACGTGGACCTCCGAGCCATAGAAGCGGCCCGCCGCCACCGCCTCGCGGCTCCGAAGGCCGCCGCTGACGCTGCTGGCGAGGATCAGCACCTTGTTGGTGCTCCGGCTGAAGGGCTCGATGTCCCGCTCTCCACAGGACAGAGCCATGACGGCAACCACGAGCGCCCATGCGCGCCCCATGGAACTGAGTCCCATGCTGAGCCCCTTCGCTGCGGCGGACCCCGACAGTCCGCTCCGGGGGGGATGATACGCGAGATTCACCGCGCCGGAGCGTCCGTCCGAGGCCCGACCGCCGGGGCAGGGGGTGCGGCCGGATAGTACACAACCCATCCGGTAGTGTGGTATCTGCACAACCCGTTACCACCCATCCGGAGGAGCACTCCTCCGCGCGACAGGAGCAGTCATGCCCCCCACTGACGAGCGGGACTACTACGAGCGCATCTACAAGGTCGTGAACCAGATTCCCCGAGGCAAGGTGGCCACCTACGGGGACGTCGCCGCCATCGTGGGAGATGGGTGCGACGGCCGAATCGTCGGCCACGCGCTGGGAGCGCTGGGGCCGCGCTCGGTCCAGGTGGCCTGGCAGCGCGTCCTCGGCCGCAATGGGAAGATCACCACCTCCGGCCTCCATCAGACAGACAAGCTGGCCGCCGAGGGCGTCGAGTTCGACGAGCGGGGCTACGTCCTCATGAACCGCTGCCACTGGGAGGGGCCCACCGAGGAGTGGGCCCTGGCCAACGGCTTCCAGATGCTGCCCAAGGGCGGCGCGACCGACGAGCCGGACAACCAGCTCAGCCTGTTCTGAGGCGGAAAACCGAGGGTCCCCGAGGCGACTCGTGGGATTCTCGGCGCATGACCGAGATCGAGACCATCGAGTCCTTCGAGCGGCACCTGCGCAGCGGGGCCTCTCTGCGCGGTGTGGTCCTCCAGGGGCTGGATCTGCGCGGCTACACCCGGGAGCTCGCCTCCGTCGTGCTGGCGGGCTCCGTCTTCCTGGGCTGTCAGCTCGAGCAGGAGTCCGTGCAGGCCGCGCTCGCGCAGGGCGCCATGGTCTTCCCGCCCTTCCTGGGGCTGCCCTACCTGCCGTATCGCAGCGGCCTCTACTCGACCGAGGAGCTCTACGCCGGGTTCGATCCGTCCCGGCCCGAGAGCTACGCCGACACCCTGGACGCGCGCATCTATGCCCACTGGAGCGCGCAGGGCCGGGCGCACCCGGTCTCGATCGTGGAGGCGCTGGCGCAGCGGCTGCACGACCACGCCATCACCGACGCGATGGAGGAGCTGTTGGCCGGCGGGGGGAAGCACCGCAAGGTGGTGGCCATCATGGGCGGCCACTCCATGCTCCGAGGCCAGCCGGACTACCGGGGCGTGGCGGTGCTCGCCCGGGAGCTGACGCGCCACGGCTTCTTCATGGCGAGCGGCGGCGGCCCCGGCGCCATGGAGGCCACCCATGTGGGGGCCTGGTTCGCTCGCCGCGGCGAGGCGGAGCTGGACGCGGCGCTGGCCATCCTCGCCCGGGCGCCGAGCTACAAGGATCGGGAGTGGCTCTCTCGGGCCTTCGAGGTGCGCGCCGCCTTCCCGCTGAGCGCGGAGGATCGCCCGGCCTGTGCCAGCCTGGGCATCCCCACCTTCCACTACGGCCACGAGCCGCCCAACGCCTTCGCCACCCACGTGGCCAAGTACTTCGCCAACAGCGTGCGCGAGGAGGGCCTGATCACCATCGCGAAGGCGGGCATCGTCTACTCCCCCGGGAGCGCGGGCACCATCCAGGAGATCTTCCAGGACGCCTGCCAGAACCACTACAACACCGTGGGCGTGGTCAGCCCCATGATCTTCCTGGGGCGCGAGTTCTGGACGCGCACCCGCCCCATCTACCCGCTGCTGGAGCAGCTCGCCCAGGGGCAGGAGTACGCGCGCTTCCTGCGCATCACCGACTCGCTGGAGGAGATCGTCCAGGCGTTGGAGGAGTACGACCGCTTCCACACCCTGAGCACGATTCCCCGCTGAGCGCCCGCGGGCTCGCGGGAGGGGTTGCAGGCTCCTGACGGTCATCCCTGATAGCGGCGCGTGCAGCTTTGGCCGTGGCCCGGCCGCGAGCTGCCGGAAGTTCCGCTGTGTGCCCATCTGGTGCCAGTGAGAGGTATGGTCCGCCGCCATGCCAACTCCTCACATTTCCGCCGCACCGGGAGACTTCGCCGAAGTGGTGTTGATGCCCGGAGATCCGCTCCGAGCTCGCTACATCGCCGAGCGCTTCCTGCAGGACGCCCGCCAGGTCACCGCGGTGCGCAACATGTACGGCTACACCGGCACCTTCCAGGGCCGGAGGCTCTCGGTGATGGGCCATGGGATGGGCATCCCCTCCCTGTCCATCTACGCCACCGAGCTCATCAAGGAGTACGGAGCCAAGGTGCTCATCCGCGTCGGCAGCTGCGGGGCCATCCGGAAGGACGTGCCCATGCGGAGCGTCATCGTCGCGACGGGGGCCGGCACGGACTCGAAGGTCAACCGCATGCGGCTCTTGGATCATGACTTCCCGGCCGTGGCGGACTTCACCCTGGCCCGGAGGGCCGTGGAGGCGGCCGAGCGGCGCGGCAAGGCGGTGCGCGTGGGCTCCGTCTTCTCCACGGACTTCTTCTACCACCCGCAGACCCAGCTCCTGGACGTGGTCGAGCGCATGGGGATGCTGGCCGTGGAGATGGAGGTGGCCGGGCTCTACGGCGTGGCCGCCGAGTTCGGGGCCCGGGCGCTCGCGCTGCTCACGGTGTCCGATCAGATCCGCCTGGGACAGAGCCTGACGCCGGAGGAGCGGCAGCTCACGTTCGATGAAATGATCGAGGTGGCGCTGGACGTCGTCGTCGCCGAGAGCGGCTCCGGCGCCTGAGCGCCCTCACTCGGGTTCGGACTGCGTGTCGCTCGAGGTGTACTCGGGCGCCGTGGGGGCCTCGCGTCCCCAGGGACCGGGCTCCTTGAGCACCCAGCGCCGGGCGAGCTCATCGCCCGCTCGGCGCAGCAGCCGGTCGGCCCGGGCGTAGTCCGGGTGTTCGGGCAGGGGGCTCTTGTCGCGGGCCGCCTCGAGCTCTGGGGCAAGCGCCTCGGCATCCCGGAGCACCTCGTCCAGAGCGACCCGGCCATTCTTGATGTCGAGCAGCCGCTCGCGCAGCGCGCCCGTGGCCTCGAAGACGGGGGCACCGTCGCGCAGCCAGCCCGTGGCCAGGGCAATGAGCCGGAGCAGGTTGTAGGCGTTTTTGGGCCGCAGCTCCCGAGAGTCGGGCGGGCGCCGGCCACCGCCGCGGGCGTAGCGGGTGAGCGCCGCGAAGTCGTTGGCCTCGATGAGCCCCTGGTCCGACAGCGAGCGGTAGAGCTGCTTGATGTACGTCTTGGCCGCGAGGATGCCATCCTCGACGGTGGGGGCCTGGCGCGGCGAGTGCTTCGCCAGCCGGCGGGCCACCTCGTCCAGGTCCGGAGCGGGTTCCTCGCAGAGCCAGTCGAGGACGAGATCGCGGTGCTCGGCCAGGCGCTGCGAACTGGACAGCTTGTGGAGCTGGCTCAGGGCGTAGCGGCCGAAGCTGCCGAAGATGTTGCGGGACACGAAGGCTTCGCGCTCGGCGAGCATCCACTCGCCGAGGACGTCCTGGGCTCTGACGGATGGGACGAAGAGCAGCTCCAGCGTGTTGGGATCGGCGCGGAGCGCCTGATCGATGGCCTTGCGGTACTCCCAGTAGGTGGTGCTGCCATCGGCGCTGACGAGATCCCGTGGCACCTCACCCAGCCCCCACGTCCACGACAGAGGCAGGGCGAAGACACCACGCGCGTCCGTGTCCGAGCCCTCGTGGGCGAGCCCCCAGGCTCGCGAGCCCACGGTGGCCTCGAGCACCACGCAGGGCTGGAGCGCCTCCCAGGCGGCGGCGCGGCGCAGGGCGAACTGCACCTGACCGGGCTTGCGCGGCACCAGCTCCTCGCGCGCGTACCAGAGCTCGCCCACGCCGACGATCTGCACGTCGAAGCCGCCGTCGCGGGCGCGGACGACCCGACCCACCATGCCCTGGGGGACGCGGCGCTCTCCGGCCAGGCGAGCGACACGGGTGATGATCTCCGTGCCATGGGGCAGGGGAACGGAGAGGGGGTCGACGCTCTCGAGACCTTTGATTCGGGGAGTGCCGTGGCTCATGCGCGTGCCGCCCTCCGTGCGAGGACGCCCAGGAGCCCGAGGAGGATCAGCGCGAACGACGCACTGTCCGTGGTGCCACAGCCGCACCCTCCCGAGTCCTCCATGTCATCCGGGAGCCCGGTGCCACCATCCGGATTCCCGGTACCACCATCCGAGCCGCTCGGCCCCGTGCCGGAGTCCGGAGTCTGCCCTCCGCCATCGGGCAGGTCCGTTCCTCCATCCTGGCCACCGCCGCTGGTGCCGAAGCCGAGCGCGCCGATGTCCAGGGTGCTGCCCGTGGGACGGGGCTCGCTGGACTGGTGCTTCACGTACTGGCGAGACAGCGGGTGGGCGCTCGTCTCGGCCGGGGGCGCGACGGCCTTGCCACGCAGCGGCGAGGAGGTGAGAAGGTGGAAGTCCTGGCCCGCGAGGCTCACGAAACCCGGGTCGCTCCCCGTGATGTTGCCGCCCGTGTCCACGACCGAGCCCGTGACTGTCGAGAAGGAGGACACATAGCTCGGCTTGTACCAGTTGCCGCCGTGGCGCAGGGTGCCGGCGCCGCCGAACAGCTCGAGGTTGTTGCCGCTCGCGGTGAGGAAGACGACGTTGCCGGTGACATGGGCCGTCTGGGGCTCACTGGACAGACGCACCAGCGTGGTGCGGTCCGTGCGAGTGGAGACGATGGTGTTGTTCCAGAGGTAGAGCGTGCCGCGGTAGGTCGACTCGTTGCCGTTGTCGCCGCCGAAGTGGACGATCTGCCGGTTGCCCGCGCCATCTGGCTCGACGAGCACGTTGCCGTAGACGAACGTGCGCAGGTAGGACGGATCGGCGCGGAGCGTGGCGCTGGTGGACTCCACGAGATCGATCTGCCGGTTGCCGCCCTCGATCCAGTTGTACCGGACGACGGTGCCGGCGGAGCGATCCTTGAGGTTGTTGCCCAGGCAGTTGGCGCACGGCGGGCCGAAGTGGTTGTACTGGTACACGATGCCGAGGGCCTCGGTGTACGTGTTGTGCTCGAGGATGCTGCCCGAGTTGCCGTTGCCGTGGATGGAGTTGCCCTCGATGAGCACGTCCGTTGTGCTGTTCGCGATGAACAGCCCGTTGCCGTTGTCCTCGAGGACGCAGTTGCGGATGACGATGTGCTCGCCCTTCTCGATGAAGATGCCGGCGGCGTTGGCGTTGTAGGTGGAGGTGCCGCTGCGGCCGGTGAATGAGCCCCGGGCCCGGCGCAGGTGCAGCCCTTCGATGACGATGTAGGCGGGGAGGGTGTCCGCCGGAGTGTTGGAGCCACCGATCTTGATGATGCCGCGCTCCTCGTTCCAGTAGTTGAGCTGGGAGCGGGTGGTGGCGCCTTCCCCGTGGATGATGGGCCGCTGGCCCTGTGCATCCGGCACGCCACGGACCGTGATGGGTGCTGCCTGGGTTCCCCTGCGGCCGATCACCCACTTCTCGGCGTAGGGCGTGGGCCGCGCGTGGATGAAGACGGTATCCCCTGGGCTCAGCGACTCCCAGGGGACATCACCGATATTGGCGTAGGTCTGACTGGGGCCGACCCGATACTCCGCCGCGGATGCGACCAGTGGCAGTGCAAGCAGGGTGAGGACAGCGGAGAGAGCACGCATGGATCAACCTCCTGGTCGTCAGGCTAGTCGCTGGCGGCTCCTGCTGGAAACCCCGATTGCACGTGAGCAGCTTCGTGCGCCTGAGGGAGATCGGCCGGGTTCCTGGTCTCGTTGAGTGCGTGAGGCGCGCCGGGGTAAGAGTGTGCGCATCATGTCCTCATTCAAGGCTCTCGTTGGCTTCGTGCTCCTCCTCGTCACGGGTTGCATCTCGCTTCCAGGCATCGAGCCGGCGGTGGCTCCCACGATCATCGAGAGCACACAGTCCGCGACCACCGTGATGGCCTCAGCCCCTGTCACCTTTCACGTGACGGTGCAGGACTCGACGGCAAGCGTGCTTCGCTTCGAGTGGACAGCCAGTACGGGGACTCTCGGGACGCCAACGAGCACGGATGCCACGAGCGAGGTGACATGGACCGCGCCGCTCTGTGTACCCGCTGGGACGCTGGCCACCATCACCGTGAGCGTCACGAACGGCGCGGAGCTTTCTGCCTCCAAGACCTTCGACATCTCCGCCAACCCTTGCCCTGAGCCTGCCGTCTCGGCAGGCGGCACTCACTCGTTGGCCCTGAGAGCCGACGGTACCGTTTGGAGTTGGGGCAGTGATGGGACGGGAGTGAACCACCTCGAGCCCGTGCAGGTGGCGGGACTGAACAGCGTCATCGCTGTCTCGGCAGGGACGAACTTCTCCCTGGCTTTGCGAAGTAACGGCACCGTTTGGGCCTGGGGGCGCAATGCATATGGTCAACTCGGCGATGGGTCGACGACCGACCGTCTTACTCCTGCGCAGGTATCTGGGTTGAGCAACATCACTGCCATGGCCGCAGGTGGGAGCCATGCTCTGGCCCTCCGAGGTGATGGCTCCGTCTGGGCCTGGGGGAGAAACTTCTACGGACAACTAGGTGATGGGAAGACGGAAGACCAGTCCACTCCCGTACAAGTAGCGGGACTGAGCAACATCACCGACATCTCTGCCGGGTTCTCTCATTCCCTTGCGCTCAAGAGTGATGGTTCCGTGTGGGCGTGGGGCGACAACGGGCAGGGCCAGCTCGGTGATGGGACAAGGTCCCATCGCTCCACTCCAGTACAAGTATCAGGGTTGAATAGCAGCACCGCCATTGATGGAGGTTCTAGCTATTCGGTGGCACTACGCAGCGACGGTACGGTCTGGGCATGGGGGGGCAATATATTCGGTACTTTAGGCGATGGGACGACTACCCAACGTCTTACTCCTGTGCAGGTATCGGGGCTGAGTAACATGACCGCTGTGGCAGCGGGTGACAGTCACTCGTTGTCCCTGCGCAGTGACGGCACGGTTTGGTCGTGGGGGAATAATATCGACGGCGCGCTTGGGATCGTCGCACCTGCCGTGCTCCTTACCCCTGGGCAGGTTGTCGGGCTCGACAGGATCACTGCCATTGAAGCGGGTGGCACCCACTCTCTGGCGGTTCAAAGCGATGGGAAACTACTGGCCTGGGGTTCCAACAGCGAAGGGCAACTGGGTGATGGCGTACCCTCACAGCGTTCCACTCCTTCGCAAGTGCTTGGAGTGACCACACCACTCTCAGTTTGCGGCGGTGGTGCGCATTCCATGGCCATGTTGGCCGACCGAACTCTCAAGGTTTGGGGAGCCAACCGCAACGGCCAGCTCGGCAATGGGATGACCATCGAAAGCCTGACGCCGCTTCAAGAGCCAACACTTCTTAATGTCGCGGCGGTTGCTTTGGGCAGCGATCACTCCCTGGTTCTGCAGGGCGATGGCTCCGTCTGGGCATGGGGCTCGAACAGAGGTGGACCGTTGGGCAACGGGACAACAATCGACAGCCTGGCGCCGCAGAGAGTGATGCAGGTCGACAATGTCATTGGGGTCGCCGCAGGCGGAGAGCTATCGCTTGCGTTGCGGCGCGACGGCACGGTTTGGGCTTGGGGCAGTTTCTATCTCAGCGACGCGTCTGCCGAATTCCTTCCCCCCATGCAGGTAGAAGGGTTGAGTGACATTACGACGATCGAGGCTGGCAGCAATCACGCGGTGGCCGTCAAGAACGACGGCACTGTCTGGGCCTGGGGGAACAACAATGATGGAGTACTTGGCGATGGGACGACCACGGACAGTCTTATCCCTGTGAGGGTATCTGGGCTGACCAGCGTAGCCTCCATTGCCGCAGGAGGTGGCCATTCATTGGCTTTGCGTAGCGACGGCACTGTCTGGTCATGGGGTTTGAATTTCAACGGTCAGTTGGGCAACGGGACCGTTGTTGGTCGCCGCGTTCCCGTACAGATCTCTGGGTTGAGTAGCATCATCGCCATCGCTGCAGGGCTGGCCCACTCGTTGGCTCTTCAGAGCGACGGCACAGTCTGGGCCTGGGGGTCCAATGCTTTGGGCCAGATCGGTGATGGGACAACCATCGACCGCATCGTCCCTGTGAAAGTCGCTGCATTGAACGGCGTCACCTCGATTGCTGCTGGGGAACTGCATTCCATGGCCGTTCGCAGTGACGGCACTGCCTGGGCCTGGGGTTCAAGCTCCTATGGGCAGCTCGGTGATGGGACGACCTCGCGCCGCCTGGTACCCGTGCTGCCTCGGCTGCCTTGAGGTCCTCCCGGGGGCCGTTTCGACGAAGCATGAAGGGCCCACAGACTGCGTGTCGCAGAGGATGGTGCTCACCCTCTGGAAAGTGTGCGTCGGTGCTCTGCTTGTGGGTGGGACGGGTTTCTGAGAGTCGTCAGATCTGCTGGACCGTGCGGCACTGGGCGGACCGCCGATGTTGGTCAGCGGTCCGCCCTCAGTCCTTGGAGGTTAGTTGTTTGGGGCCCCCCCAAGGATCCACGAGCGCACGCGGACCACCAAGCCCGGGTTATTGGTGAAGTAGTTCAAGTCGTTTGAGGGCATCCGAGTACCACAACCGGTGCCCTCCATCTTGCGGATGAGCGCCGAGCCATCCGGATTACCAGGTGCTACACGCGGGATTTGTGGGCTGCAGGCGCCAGCAAGCACATTGACCAGGTTCGAGTAACTGGTGCCTGAGCCGAGGCTAAGTCCTCCGCTCCCGCCATGGCAGCCCGTGCACTTGAAGTTCCAGATGCTCTGCACAGAGGTGGCGTAGAGGGGCACCGTGACGGGCACGGTGATGTTTCGGGTGATGGGAGGGCTCTGGCCGTCAGTGACGCTCACGGAGAGGGTGAAGGAGGTTTGCGTGCCGATCACGGGAGAGAACCACTGAGCGGCCGCGGAAGTCTGGCTGCCCACGAAAGTGCCCAGCGTGGCCGGGGCCGTCTGGCTCCACGAATAGGTGAGGGGGTCGCCATCCGGATCACTCGCTGTGATGGAGAACGCTCCCGTGTCACCCGCCGCCAGCGTCGTCGGCCCGGCGATGTTGGCATTCACGTTGGGCGGCTGGTTCACCTTGTTGACGGTGACGTCGACGTCCCTCCGCACAATACCTCCCTGTCCATCCGACACGGTGACGCGCAGCCTGAAGACGCCGTTGGCGGTCACATTCGGGGCCGTCCAGGTAGGGTTGGTCGAGGAGGTGCTGCTGAAGGTGCCCAGGGGAGAAGATGGGGTCAGCTGGGCCCAGGAGTAGGTGATGTTGTCTCCATCCGGGTCGGTCGCGCTCACCGACAAGTTGGTGGCCGTCTGCTCGTTGATGGTGGAGGGGGAGGCCGAGGGCCCCGTCACCGTGGGCGGGGTGTTGACGAAGGCCAGCACCCTCAGCGCGACCGACTTGGTGGCGGCGCCGCCCCTGCCATCGGACACCGAGACGAAGAGCTGGAAGCTCGTGTCGGTCGCGACCTTGGGAGCAGTCCAGGTCGGGTTGGCCACGGAGGTGCTGCTGAAGGTGCCAACGGGCGTCGCGGGCAGCTGTGACCAGGTATAGGTGAGCGGGTCGCCATCCGGATCCGTCGCGGTGACCGCGAGGCTGGTGGGCTGCAGGGAGCCCACGGGCGAGGGCGTCGCCGTGGGGTTCGTCAGCGTCGGCGGGTTGTTGTTGGCCACGGGCGGAGTCACATCCACGTTCACCGTGCCCTGCGCGGTGCCACCCCTGCCGTCCGACACGGTTACCCGCAGCGTGAAGCGCTGGGCCGCCGTCACCGCGGGAGCAGTCCAGGTCGGGTTGGCCACGGAGGCGCTGTTGAAGGTGCCCGCGGGAGTCGTGGGCGACTGTGTCCAGGTATAGACGAGCGTGTCGCCGTCCGGGTCGGTCGCGACGGCCGAGAGGTTGGTGGGCTGCTGGGAGGTCACGGAAGAGGGATTCGCCGTGGTGCTCGTCAGCGTCGGCGACCGGTTCGCGGAAGTTTGTGGAGCCACATCCACGTTCACCGTGCCCTGCGCGGAGCCACCCTTGCCGTCCGACACGGTCACCGTCAGCGTGAAGCGCTGGGCCGCCGTCACCGTGGGAGCGGTCCAGGTCGGCCTGGCCACCGAGGTGCTGCTGAAGGTCCCGGCGGGAGTCGCGGGCGACTGTGCCCAGGTATAGGTGAGCGTGTCGCCGTCCGGGTCGGTCGCGGTGACCGCGAGGCTGGTGGTCTGCTGGGAGGTCACGGAAGAGGGCGTCGCCGTGGTGCTCGTCACCGTCGGAGCGCGGTTGTTGGCTACGGGCGGAGCCACATCCACGTTCACCGTGCCTTGCACGGAGCCACCCCTGCCGTCCGACACGGTCACCTGCAGCGTGAAGCGCTGGGCAGCCGTCACCAACGGAGCGGTCCAGACGGGGTTGGAAATGGAGGCGTTGTTGAAGCTCCCCGCCGGAGAAGCGGGCGTCTGGGTCCAGGCGTAGGTGAGCGCGTCACCGTTCGCGTCCGTCGCGGTGACCGAGAGCTGGACAGGCGCCGCGCCCACCACGGACGTGGGGGCCGCCGTAGGTTGGCCAGCGCCGAGCACGGGGGCCTGATTGCCGGACGGCGCCGGGCGGACCATCACCGCCACCGCGCCCTGCCTCGTGCCGTCCTTCCCATCCGAGACCGTGACGCTGAGCTGGAAGCTGGTGGCCGTCGTCACCTCCGGGGCCGTCCAGGTCGGGTTGGGGCTGGAGGGGTTGTTGAAGGTGCCCGCCGGAGAAGCGGGCGTCTGGGTCCAGGCGTAGGTGAGCGTGTCCCCGTCTGGATCCGTGGCCGTCACGTTCAGGACCACCGCCGCTCCGGAGTTCACCTCCGTCGCCTGCGCGGTCGGGGCCGAGAGGGTAGGGGGAGTGTTGGTGGGCTCGGGGTCATCGCCGCCCCCGCAGGCGGCACCCCACAAACCGATGAACAGCAAGGAAAGCAGAAGCCGCGGCAGTCGACGGTGCATGTGTCCCCCAGCAAATGATGGGCGCGCTACCGTAACCCAACGCCACTCGTTTCGAGGAGTCGGACGATCAGCCGGGCCCAGGTCCGGGTGGACCCGGAGAGCCGCGGAACATTGGCGTGCGGCTGTTGCCGCCATTCACCGAGCACCGTGACGGAACGATGACGGAAGCATGGGCACTCGCCGGCCAACGCCTCTTCGCTGGGGCCTACCTTGAGCATGCGAGGCTGTTCTTCCAGGCGGACCCGGCCGCCCGCTACGAGCGGCTCGTCTTCGCCCTGAGTGGGGCGAGGGCGGCCGGCGTGGAGACGCTGGGCATGTTGTCCCGAGCCCCCAAGCCCCGCTGAGCCTGAAAGACGCACTTGCCTCGCCCCCCGGGCCTTCGCTCAAGCTTCCTCCCGAAAGCGAGGACTCCGTGACGAAGCTCCCAGGCAGGCCCCTGCTGTTCCTCTGTGCCCCGCTCCTCGTGTGCGTGCTGGTCGCCACGGCCCAGGCGGGCGGTCGCCAGGCCAAGCCCCGAGGCGTGCTCCTGGAGCAGCTCGCGTGGCCCCAGGCCGAGCAGGTCCTCACCCCCGAGACCGTCGTCGTCATCCCGCTGGGCGCGCAGGCCAAGGAGCACGGACCGCACCTGCCGCTGGCCAACGACTGGAACATCGCCGAGTACATGAAGCAGCGCGTGCTCCAGAGCGCGGACGTGGTGATCGCCCCGACGATCAACTACTCGTTCTACCCCTCGTTCGTGGAGTACCCCGGCTCCACCACGCTGCGGCTGGAGACGGCCCGGGACATGATCGTCGACATCTGCCGTGGGCTGTCCCGCTTCGGCCCCCGTCGCTTCTACGTGCTGAACACCGGCATTTCCACGGTGCGGGCGCTCCGGCCCGCGGCGGAGCTGCTCGCCGCCGACGGAATCCTCCTGCACTTCACCGACCTGGTCCGCGCCACCGGAGAGGTGGAGAAGGAGGTGGCGAAGCAGGAGGGCGGCACGCACGCCGACGAGATCGAGACCTCCATGATGCTCTACATCGCCCCCAAGACGGTGGACATGTCCAAGGCCGTGAAGGACTACCACCCAGGCAAGGGCCCGCTGAGCCGGACTCCCACGGATGCGGGCATCTACTCGGTGAGCGGCGTCTTCGGGGATGCGACGCTGGCCACCCGCGCCAAGGGCCAGCGCGTGGTGGAGGCGATGGTGAGCGCGGTCCTCTCGGACATCGAGGTGCTGCGCGGGACGACCCTCGGAGCCGCGACCACCCCGGATGCGGGAGGGCCGAAGGGCGCTCCCTGAGCCGAGCGCTCGAGAAGGTGATCGGAGCGCGCGGGAGGGGCAGAATCCAGGGCAGACCGTCCTGTACCGGGAGCCCTCCATGCGCGTCGTCCTGTTGTCCGGCTCGTCCCACCCCGCCCTGGCGGCCTCCGTCGCCAAGGTGCTCAGCCTGGAGCTGGGACGCTGCCTCGTCGACCGGTTCCCGGACGGGGAACTCCACGTCGAGGTCGCCGAGGAGCTGAGGGGCTGTGATGTCTACGTGATCCAGCCGCTGGGGCCTCCCGTGGACTCGCACCTGATGGAGCTGCTCCTCATGGTGGATGCCTGCCGCCGCCGAGGGGCCGGCCGGGTGACGGCCGTCGTGCCCTACCTCGCCTATGCCCGCCACGATCGTCGCGAGACGGGACGCGAGCCGCTGGCAGCTCGGGTGGTGGCGGACCTCATCCGGGTCGCGGGCGTGGACCGCCTCGTGGCGGTGGATCTGCACAGCCCGGCTGTCGAGGGCTGCTTCAACATCCCCGTGGAGCACCTGAGCGCCATGCCGCTGCTGGCCGACCACCTGCTCCGCACCGCCGCGCCCGGCTCCGTCGTCGTCTCCCCGGACCTGGGCGCGGTGAAGCGCGCGGAGCGGTACGCGGCCCAGCTCAAGCTCCCGGTGGCCGTGGTGCACAAGCACCGCACGAGCGGTTCCAAGGTGGAGGCGCGCAGCATCACCGGGGACGTGAAGGGCTGCTCGCCCATCCTCGTGGACGACATGATCTCCACCGCCGGCACCATCGAGGCGGCGGTGAACGTGCTGCTGGAGGCCGGCTGCACGACCGAAGTGACCGTGGTGGCGACCCACGCGCTGCTGGTGGGGAGCGCGCTGGAGCGGCTCCGGAAGATCCCGCTGCGCCGGCTGATCACCACCGACAGCGTCCCCCGGCCCGAGCGGCTCCCGTTCCCGGTGGAGGTGGTGTCGATTGCCCCCCTCCTGGCCCGCTCCATCGAATTGCTGCGCCTGGGCTCCTCCGGGGGCTGAGGCGAGCCCTCAGGGCGTTGCCTGCGCGGAGGCGGAGGCGTCCTTGCCCTCCAGCTTCGTGACGGCGGCGGGATCCAGCGCGCGCATCAGCGCCAGCTCCATGTCCACATCCCGCGCCGGGGCGTAGATGGCCCGCTGGGACTGCAGGGCGGTCTCGTTCTGCGCCAGGCGATCCCAGGTCGCCATCGTGGAGTTCGCGCCCGGGATGGGAGGGTTCGACGTATCCAGGGCCTGGTCGTTCGGATCCGCCTTGAGGCCCCGAGAGACACGCAGGACACAGCCCCCCGAAGGGTGCGGCTCGCCCTGCACCAGGTAGCTGACGAGCGTGCGGTTCGCCCCTCGGGTCCCGTTCTCCCGCCACTCCGTGCGCAGCACGTATTGCCCGGGGGCCGTCCGCCACGTGTAGCCCTGCTCGGTCATGAAGGCTCCCACCCCAGGCCAGAGCTGCTCCAGCGGCTGGGAGTACACGTGCTGGGCCGCAGCCTCCCGGAGTACGGGAGAGGAGCCCGCGCAGGCGGTGAGGCCCAGGGCGACCAGGAGGAAGAGGGCACTGCGGCTCGAGTTGCTGGGGGAGGTCATCTTCAGGACTCCAAGGCAGGAGAGGGAGGCTCGTTCGCACAGAGACTCACCCAGAACGCTCGAGTGTCCGCTCCATACCGGTGTTCACAGCGAACAGAACCTCGCTCCAGCCCCAGCACCGTTTTGCATTTTCGCTCAATACGAGCCGAAACAGGATTGTCTGGTTTCAGGTTTGAAATTCTTGCGTTTCATTTCTGAAAAACCAGACACATCGCGAACCGGTTTTTCACCAACGAAATGTTCATCTGAGAAGACTGTACTTTCGGGAATTGAGTCCCTGTCTGAGAGCGTGTAACCCGTTGAGGACACAGGGAACGGGATCCGCTATCATCAGCCCGGCTACCCTGTCAGAGCAGCTCAAGTGGGGCTGACCTGGTGGGTCTGCTACGATACACGCAATCGATGACCTGGAGTCTTCGACCATGGACATGGCGACGCATTCGATACGTCCAGAGATGTTGACTCCGGGGATGCAGATCGATCACTGGCGCATTCTCGAGCGCCTGGGCCCGCGAGGACAGGGCGCGCTCTACCGCGTCGAGGATGTCCGGCAAGCGACTCCGCCGCTGGTGCTGTGGCTCTCGTCCCGCAGGAGCCATGGGCATTGTGGAGACAGGTCGGCGCGGCTGCAGGCTTCTCAGCCTCACCTGTCGCGGCTGCATGGCCTGGGGCGCTGGCCCTCTCGAGAGGACGGTTTCTCCTTCTGCGTCCGCGAGGACGTGCGCGGCCAGTCCCTGGCTCGCTGGGTGGAGACGGTCAACCCCACGTTCCTCCAGGTGGCCGCCGTGCTGAACCGGCTGGCCGCGACGCTCGACGAGGTGCACGCGCGCGACACCTGGCAGCGCGAGCTCCACCCGGACAACGTCCAGATGCGCGAGGGAGATCAGGAGCCGGTGCTGATGGACCTGCGGACCGGCGGCAACGAGTGCCTGGACACGCTCCTCGAGACGCCCGTGTCGCCCGAGGTCCAGGTGTTCCGCAGCCCCGAGTCGCTGCGCTTCCTGCGCTCGAACCTGGGGCGCCCGCACGCCCGCCATGCCTACCGGATCACCGACGATCTCTATTCGCTGGGGGCGCTGGCGTACTGGCTGGTGACGGGACACGCGCCGTTCTGCGCGAGCCTTCCGAGCGAGCAGCTCCACACCGAGCTTGAGCTGCGCGCGCCGCTGCCTCCCTGGGAGGTGAACGAGCGCGTGCCCAAGCCCCTGGGGGCTATCATCCTGCGGCTCATGAGCAAGCTGCCCGAGGCCCGGGCCCACAGCGGCGAGTCCCTGTGCGCGGAGCTGATGGTGGCCGTGTCCGCAGGCGCCCGCTCCATGTGGGCCCGGCGGGTGTTCGACTGGGAGCACGACGGAGCAGGGGCCGAGGACTCTTCGCGGCGCGTCCGGCGCCCGGCTCCGCCCCAGCCTGCCCCGCTGCCGGGGCCCAGGCTGCCGAGGGTGGTGTACTTCCGCTCGCCCTCCGACCGGCGGGCCGCTGAAGCCCAGGTGGCACCCAGGCCCGACTCCTCCGCGTCCGTGAGTCCCTGGTCGCGGATGATGTGATTTCGTGAGTTTCTCGACTTGTTGGTGCTCCTAGGATCGCTCGCCGAGCGGGCGGGCATGGCGGTCGTGCGCCCCCCTCATTAACCTGCTGGGGTCCAGCGGTTGGGATGGGGTGCTTATGAGCCAGCTGCAGCCTGCGACGCCCGAGCAGTCCTCTCCATCACCTCTGGCCTCGAACGAGGCCGTCCCCGTCGCTCCGTCCGCTCCGAGGGGGCTGGAGCACGGCGTCTCCATCCGGGACGTCCAGCCCGAGGAGGACGTGTTCTCCTGGCTCCAGCGAGTCCACGGCGGCTTCGAGCTCCCGCGCTACCAGCAGGTGCTGGGAGCGGCCAACGCCTACAAGGAAGGGGACGAGGCCATCGGAGTGGCGGCGGCGGACGAGGCGTCCCGCGAGAACGCCCGGAAGCTGCTGGCGCGCACCCGCCTGGGAGCGCTCCACGCGCACCCACCCCTGGAGGATCGGCTCTTCGCGTTCATGCTCGAGGCCATCGACGCGGAGGCTCGCGCGGAGACGGCGGACTGGACGGTGGGGCAGCTGAAGGACTTCCTGCTCTCGGCGCGCGAGGAGGAGATCAAGCGCGTCTGCCGGGGCCTGAGCAGCGACGTCATCGCCTGTGTCGTCAAGCTGATGAGCGACGCGGAGCTCACCACGGTGGGTAGCAAGGTCTTCCACCCGCTACCGGGCAGCAAGCTGGGAGCGCGGGGGTACCTGGGCGCTCGCATCCAGCCGAACTCGCCCACGGATCACCCGGAGGACATCCGCTGGCAGGTGTTCAACGGCTGGTCCTTCGCGGTGGGGGACGTGGTGCTGGGCACCAACCCGGTGTCCTCGGCGCCCGAGTCCGTGGCCGCGGTGGAGGCGGCGCTGCACGACGTGCTGGTCACCTTCGGGCTGCAGGAGGTGATGCCCAACTGCGTGCTGTCTCACATCGACATCCAGGCGCGGGTGGAGGAGCTGCAGCCGGGCACCACGGGCATCTGGTTCCAGAGCATCGCGGGCACCGAGGCGGCCAACCGCACCTTCGACGTCACGCTGGAGAAGATGGTGGAGCACGCGGCCCGGCGCACCGGGAAGTTCGGGCTCTACTTCGAGACGGGGCAGGGCGCGGACGCGACGAACGGGCAGCACGGCGGCTGCGACATGGTGCTGCTGGAGTCGCGCAAGTACGGCTTCGCCCGGGCGCTCAAGCGGCGCGTGGCGCTGGCGCAGGTGGGGGCGGGGCGCGAGGCGGCGCCGTGGGTCCACGTCAACGACGTGGCCGGCTTCATCGGCCCGGAGGTGTTCCGCTCGCGGGAGCAGCTGGTGCGCTGCTGTCTCGAGGACATCGTCATGGGCAAGCTGCACGGGCTGATGATCGGCCTGGACATCTGCTCCACGCTGCACATGGACGTGACGCTGGATGATCTCGGCTGGTGCCAGGATCGGATCGCGCCCGCGTGTCCCGGCTATCTGATGGCGCTGCCGACGCGCAACGATCCGATGCTCAGCTACCTGACCACGGCGTTCCAGGATCACGTGCGTCTGCGCGAGAAGTTCGGCTACCGGGTGGATGACCGGATGTGGGCCTTCTTCCAGCAGCTCGGGGTGATTGACGCGCAGGGACGGCCCACGGAGCGCTTCGGGGATCCGCGCTGGGTGTACGTGGAGTACTGCCGGCGCAAGGCAGACACGCGCTCGGAGGCGGCGCTGCTGGCCGAGGCAACGGAGCGGATGGAGGCGATCCGAGCCCGGGGCGTGCCGCTCGCGGTGGGCCGCGGCGAGCACTCGTGGGAGCTGGAGCCGGGGCTGGATCTGCAGCTGCGCGGCCACTACGAGGACGCCAAGCGAGGCATCTGGACGGAGCTGTCACCCCGGTTCATCGAGACGATTCCCCAGGCGGTGCCGCTGCGGACCCAGGCGGTGGATCGGCGCGACTACATCCTCCACCCGGTCTCCGGCGAGCGGCTGGACGCCGAGTCGGTTCGGGGGGTGGAGGCGCTGCGGCAGCGCCGGGGCTCGCGCTGGGATGTGCAGATCGTCCTGTCGGACGGGCTGGACCCGCGCTCGCTCATGGACGAGGGCCACCTGGCACCGTTCCTGGAGATCCTGCGGCGCGAGCTGGAGGCGGCGAACTACCGCGTGGCGCCCGAGCACCTGGTGCTGAGGTACGGCCGCGTGCGTGCCGGCTATCAGGTGGGAGAGCTGCTGTTCGCGGACGCGGCGGACGGGCTGCAGCGGGCCCTGGTCCATGTGGTGGGCGAGCGGCCCGGCTCGGGCCATCACGCCTTCTCCGCGTACCTCACGGCGCCCGCGGGCCGCGTCTGGGCGGGCCAGGAGCGCCCGGTGGACCACGACATCACCCGCGTCATCGCGGGCATCTCGGACACGAGCGTGCGCCCCGAGGACGCGGCGCGCGAGGCCGTGCGCATCCTCGGGGAGCTGTGCCGGGGCTGAGGCGCGCCCCGGGCGCTACTTCGCCAGGGGCTTGCTGTTGGTGATGCTGATGCCGCCCTCGGTGGCGGTGGCGAACACCTCGCTGGAGGCGGGGATGGTCAGCTTGGTGCGCACCGCCTTGCTGCCGAGGACGAACTTCACCTCGACGTCGTGATCGCCCGGGGGCACATCCCTCACCACGACGAGCTGGGAGTTGGCGGCACCCTTGCGGAGCCCGTCGATGGAGACGCTGCACTGCTTGGGGCAGCGCACGGAGAGCACGGAGGGAGCCCCGCTGACCGGCTTGGCGACCGGCTCCTGGCCGAGCGGCACGCGCTCGGTGATCGTCAGGCGCTTGTTGCTGTCGATCTGCGCCGTCACCTTCATGCCGCCGGGGATGTCCGCGAAGCCGCTGTAGAGGGGACGGTTGAGGAAGCCACCGTTGGCCTCCACGCGGCGCTGTCCGGGCGCCACGTCCTTGAACTCCCAGCTGTTCGTCGCCTGGCGCACGCCGCCCTTGCCATCGAGCTTCACGGTGCAGTCGTCCGTGCAGCGCACGATGACGGTGGAGGTGGCGCCCGGCTTGCCCTCGGGAGCAGCGGCCTCCGTGGGCCTGGCGTCGGCCGGCTTGGCCGGGGCGGCCTTGGCGTCCGCGGGCCTGGCCGGGGCGGAAGGAGTGCCCTGGGCGAGGGCGGAACTGGCGACGAGGGTGAAGAGCACGGCAGCGAGGCGCATGGGGCAGAGGCCTTTCGAGAGACGTGAAACGGGGTCTGGCCTACCGTCACGCATGGTCCTCGTCAACCCGGCTGCGGGAGAGTGTCAGGGCTGCGCGAGCGCTCGGACCGCGCAGTGCACCCCTTGTACGACCTGGCGGAGGGCATCCTATTCCAGGTGGCTCGGAGGCGGACCATGCGGAGGGAGGCCTGGGCGCGGTGCTACGCTCCAGGGCGTGAGGCCGATCTCCCCGAGGCTCCAGCTCACGCTGCTGATGGTCGCCGCGCTGCTGTTGCTCGGCCTCTTTCCGAGGTGGCTCGAGCGGTTCCGCTCGCACGAGCGAGACCTCGTGTCGCCAGCGGCGGGACTGTTCCTCGTGGCGCGGCCGGGAGCTGGGGATCGCAACTTCGAGAAGACGGTGGTGCTGCTGGTCGAGGTGGGACCGGAGGGGACCTGGGGGCTGGTGCTCAATCGCTTGAAGACGCCGAGGGGCGAGTCGCTTCCCGCCGGAGTGGAGCGCTGGGGTGGCCCGGTGGGGCCCGAGCAGCGCACCATGCTGGTTCGAGCCCTCGAGGCTCCGGAGCGGGGGAGCCGGCTCCTCGAGGGGCTCTATTGGAGGGAGGGGGTGGAGCCTGGTGGGCTTCCGCCGGGGACCTTCCTGAGCTTCGCGGGCTCCGCGGTCTGGGGGCCCGGTCAGCTCGAGCACGAGCTGGAGCGCGGCGGTTGGGTGCTCGTGAAGGAGGACGCCGCGCGGGCCTTCGGTGAGCCCGGCTCACTATGGGCCGAGCTCATCGCGCCTCATGGATGAGGTCAGGCTGCGTCAGTTGAAGTAGGGCGCGACGGCGTGATCGATGCGGCTGGCGAGGTCGTCCGCCGCCAGCAACTCCGTGCTGCTCAGTCGTTGAGGGCACCCGCGAGGATCCAGGAGCGGATGCGGATGAGCTCGCCCGGATTCCGGTCGAAGTAGTCCGTGTCCTGCGCTGGCATCCTGCCGCCGCAGCTATTGCCGCTGATCTTCTGCACCAGGAGGGAGTCGTCGGGCTGGCCCGGCTGCACGCGCTTGAGCGAACTGCAGGCGCCGGTGCCATTCCGGTTGACGAGCGAGGCATAGGAGCTGCTCGCCTGCAGGTTGAGGGCGCCCGGCGATGAGCTGTCGGCGTGGCACGTGGTGCAGGTCGGGCTCCAGAGCGGCTGGATGTCCTGGGCGTAGGTGGGCACGCGCACCTGCACCTGCACCGAGCGCGTCACGGAGTCCGTGCCATCGGACACGGTCACCTGGAAGGAGAAGGCCTTGGTCGAGGCGATGTCAGGGGAGGACCACCGGGCCACCGACTCGGTCGGAGTCGTGAAGGTCCCCTGTCCAGCGGGGCTCGTGGTCCAGGAGTAGGTGAGGGGGTCTCCGTCCGGATCACTGGCGGGAACGAAGAGGGTGACGGTATCCCCGGCCACCACCGCCGTGGTGGGATCGGGGATGACGTCGCTCACGAGCGGCGCGCGGTTGAGGGAGGCGACGTTGGCCACGGCAACCGCCACGGTGGACTCGGCTGTTCCGCCCCGACCATCCGCGACGGAGACCTTCAGGGTGAAGGTCGTGTTGCGCGACACGATGGGCGCCGTCCACGAGCGAGAGAGGCCGGTCTCGCTGCCGAACGTGCCGGACGGAACGATGGGGAGCTGCGTCCAGGTGGACGTGAGCGAGTCACCGTCCGGGTCGCTGGCCGTGACGGACAGGAGGATGCTCGAGCCCTCATTGACGGAGGTGGGCGTGGCTGTCACCTGGCTGATGGTGGGCGCGCGATTGGGCGGAGGGATGGTGAGCGAGAGCGGCTCCGAGACGGTGACGTTGCCCGCGGCATCCGAGGCTCTCGCGGTGAGCGGATGGGCTCCTTGGGGCGCCGTGGAGGAGTCCCACTCGCACGAGAACGTCTCCCCGGAGTTCTTGGCTGTTGCGTCCGCGCAGACGCGGGTGTTGGAGAGGTAGAACTCCATCCGAGTCACCTGGCCCGAGTCATCCTCGGCGGTGGCTTGCAGCGTCCTGCGGCCCGTGACGGTCTCCCCCGCGGTCGCGCCGCCCGTGATCCGGACGCTGGTGGGGGCGGTGGTGTCCTTGCCATCCCCACAGCTCATCCCTGCCAGGCCCAGGAGCGCCAACATGGGAACCCAGGTTCTCGGAGACCTTCGGATCGACGGTGAAACGTGCATGCGCTCCCTCGCGCTCGTTGAAGACTGAAACCCGACCATAAGTTGGGTATAGTCGGAACTCCAAGTAAACCAGGAGGAGGCAACATGCGACGACTGATGTGCGTTGTGGCGCTCTCGATTGGGATGCTGACGGGCTGCGGTGGCACCGCGGAGATGGAGACTCCAGATAGCGTGGGCACCGTTGAGCAGGGGCTGGCCTGTCGCTACCCGGACATGTGGTGCCCGTCGGGGACGATCTGTGTCGACGGTGACCTCTGTCGGAAGCCGTGTCCCTCGAGCGGTGTCTGCGCCAGTGGCTCTGCGTGCCGCATCTCCGAGTACGGCACGCGGTTCTGCTTCTAGCGCGGTGGCTCGAGTGCCGGGGGAAGAGCACGGGTCCCCAGTCTGGGGCGCGCAGGTCGCGGGTCCCTCGTCTCGGTGCGGGTCCCCCCGTCGCTGACGGGTCCTCCCGCACCGGCCGTCCCGCTCTCCCTCGGCTCACGGCTCCGTCGGCTGAACGGATTCGCGCTGACCCCTCCTGGCGCGGTCGGTACGAACCGGTCCACTTGTCATACAGGTTGGGACGGACCTCCGGCGGCCGGGGCAAGCCCGCGAGTGATACCAGTCCGGTGGCGAACCAGAATCGACGCTGGCTCCTGTTGTCGGGCGTGCACGCTCCTGAGAACGTCGGTCTTTCTGCGGATGCCAGCGAGACTTCCAGCGCGCGCGCTCACTTCTCCACGGGCCAGTGGATGGGGTGCCGAGGCGTATAGCCCAGCGCCTCTCGTGCGCGCGTCCCATCGAGGATGGCCGCCAGGTGGAAGCGACCTCGATAGATCCGATACGAGAACTGCGAGCCGGCGAAGCGGCGCCGGAGGCGATACGCCGGAGCCAGCAGCGGGCCGGGAACGGGCAGGGAGGGTCGTCCCCACCTCCGGATGCATTCGGTCAGCGGCAGGGTGTCCGCTCCCGAGATGTTGAAGATGCCCTGTACGCCGCTGGCTCGGATGGCTCCCAGGAATGCCTGGGTCGCGTCCTCCAGCGAGAGCACGTTGAGCATCGGATCGAACCCGGCCGAGCGCAGGCAGACCGGCGCGGTCAGGTAGTCATGGAGCTGCGAGCCCGACCCAGGCGACAGCAACTCAGAGCAGCGCAGCACCGCCACCTCCACCGGGCTCATGCCCATGCGCATGCAGGCCAGGACGTCGGCCTCCACCCTGTCTCGTACCCACTGTGGCGCGTCCCCTGAGAAGTCGAGCGGGTGGTCCTCGGTGATGAGCGTGGGGAGGTTCTCCTGCACCCGGTACACCTCGACCGAGGAGCGGAACACCACCCGCCGCAGGGTAGGGTGGCGCTCGGAGAGCGTGAGGATCCATCTCAGCGCCTCCACGTTCTGCGCGTGGATGCGCGCTCCATGCTCGTAGGTCCGGTGCATGGCGATGTGGACCATCACGTCGACGCCCAGATCCCGCGCCGCACCGAAGAGCAACCGGTGCATCTGCCTCGGGCGCGTGAGATCCACCTGCTGATACGTGAGGCGCGGGTCCTCGGGCAGCTCCGCCTGCTCCCGGCTCTCCTGGGCGACGGCAAGCACGGCCTGGATGCTCGGGTCGGCGATCAGCTGTGTGCAGAGGCTCCGCCCAAGCGGTGTCGTCGCACCCAGCAGCAGCACTCCGCGAGGCGTTGGAGGCCGTGTCAGCTCTCCCGTCAGGCTCCCGCTCATCGAAAGAGCCCCTGCCGCTGGCGAAGGCCCCGCGCGATGAGCTCCTGGACGGCCTCGCGGACCCGGGAGGAGGCGCGCTTCACCACGTCGGGATCATCCGCATCCTCGGGCTCAAGCCCCTCGTGAAGCACGAGCGGTTCGCCATAGTGGATGTGATAGCGCACGGGCAGCGGGATGGGCGTGAGCGGGACGGGAATGTGAGGAACCCCGATCCACGAGCCCAGGGTCTCGAGGCGCCCCAGCAGCGGCATCTGCTCCTCCGCCCCGATGACGGCCACCGGCACCACTGGGACGCGATGGCGCAAGGCCAGCTCCGCGTGTCCCTCGCGCCACTCCTGCAACTGGTAGCGCTTCCAGATCGGCTTGGAGATGCCAGGAACGCCCTCGGGAAAGAGCATCACCAGCTCGCCCGACTCCAGCAGCACTCGCAGGTTGCCGGGCGTGCCTCCCACCACGCCGCAGCGCGCGAACAGCGTCCCCACGAAGGGCATCCCCGCCACGAAGTAGTCCGCGACGGCCCGAGCAATCCTCCCCCGGCGCAGGAGGACATCCGTCCAGATCATCGTCGCGTCGAAGGGCAGGGTACCCGAGTGGTTGGAGGCCAGGATGGCCGGGCCCCGCGCGGGGATGTTCTCCACCCCGTGGGCCGTCACTCGGAAGTAGTGCTCGTGGATCCGCCCGAGCAGCGCCAGCATCACGGCGACGTGCCGGGGCTCCAGGCCGAAGAGATCGTACCCATGCCCCGCATCCTGGATGGCGGCGAAGCGGAGCAGCTCCAACTCGGGAGTGAGCAGCCGCTGGAGCCACCGGTGGCTCCACTGTCTCGCCGTGCTCAGCAGTTCGCTCATGGGGTTCCTCCCCAGGGCTGTGCTGGGCCGGGGGAGCGGCTCCAGCACGACCGAGCGCAGGGCTTGCGGAGGCGGTAGTCCCCTGCGCAGGAATTGCGGAACGCCCTCATGGCGGAGTCCGGCGGTGCTCCTAGTGACGGCGGATGCTCTCGCGGAACGTCTTGAAGCGCTCCACCATCTCGTCCATGGCCTTGCTGGAGACCTCGGAGACCTCCTCCACCAGCTTCTCCGCGTCGCGCAGCCTCGGCTCCAGCTCCTTCCACTTGTCCTTGGCGTCCATTCCCGCCAGGTGGAGGTCCACGCGGATCTCGTCGCGCAGCGTCTTCAGCTTGCCCAGGTTCTCGTGCATCCAGTCGCGCATCTGCTTGCTGTCCATGACGTGTCTCCTTGGTTCAGGGTTCTGCCCATGAGCCAAAGCAAAGCGCGTGCCGTGTCGCCTCGCGTGCGGCCGTGCCAGAAAAGCGTGGTGCCGCCCTCCAATCCCGGGGATGGTTCGGTCGCAGCGCTGTCGCCCTCTGGGACGCCAGGAGAGTCCGAATGACGACCGAGCCCCGCGAGAAACCGCCTCGCCGCCACTTCTCGATGATCCGCACCTTCGTGCTGGCGGACTTCGTCACGCTGGGCAACGGCTTCTCGGGAGCAGGCACCATCCTCTCGGCGATGCAGTACCTGGCCACGGGGGAGCAGCGGTGGTTGTGGCTGGCCTTCGGGCTGATGCCGCTGGCGCTGATCCTCGACTTCGCGGATGGCCGGATCGCCCGCTGGCGCTTCAAGTCCTCGCCCCTGGGGGCGGACCTGGATTCACTGGCGGACGTCATCTCGTTCGGCATGGCTCCGGCGGCCCTGGCCTTCGCGGTGGGGATGCGGGGAGCCCTGGACGTGGCCGTGCTCCTCTACTTCGTGGCCTGTGGCATCAGCCGACTGGCCCGCTTCAACGTCACCTCCGCCGAGCTCAGCGACGGCACGGGCAAGGTGAAGTACTTCGAGGGTACGCCGATTCCCACGAGCCTGGCCCTGGTGGCGGTGCTGGCCGTGGCGACATGGCAGGGCCGGATCGGCGTGGGCGAGAAGCTCCTGGGCGGGGTGTGGGAGCTGGGGCCGCTGGAGCTGCATCCGCTGGTGCTGCTGTACCTGCTGAGCGGCAGCGCGATGATCAGCAAGACCCTGCGCATTCCGAAGATCTGAAGGGCGTCCACCCGCCGACATCCCACTGTGGGAAGTGGACAGTCCTGTGTCTTGCCGGGCTGCTCCGTGTTCCTTCCCAGGGTGGGCGCTTGCCCGCCCAGGCGTGGGTGCCTAGCTTCGCCACCTGATCCTCCAGGCTCTCACGGTGGGTGCCGAGAGTACCTGGTGGTGGGTACGGGCGAAGGTGTTGGGGAGGATGGGGACCATGAGTGGGCGCTGGGGCCTGTGGGCCCTCGTGGTGGGGCTGCTCGCTGGGTGCGCGGATCGGGAGAAGTCTTCCATGGCCGATGGCCGGCTGACGGCCACGCCAGCGGGAATCGACTTCCAACGTGTCGCCGTGTTCGACGGGCGCGAAGCGGCGGTGACGATCCGCAACGTGGGTCGCTCGCGCATCGAGGTCGACGATATCTGGGTCGAGGGGCCAGAAGGGCAGTACCTGGCCAGCTTCTCCCATGAAGGCCCTCACAGCCTGCTGCCAGGCAGTGAGTGTGGCCTCAAGGTGCGCTTCGCTCCGCTGGAGACGGGCGAGCTGCCGGCCACGCTTGTCATCCGCTCCGACGCCAAGCGCGAGCCCATCCTCCGTATTCCGCTCAAGGGCGCGGGCGTGGACGCCTGGGCCCGCGTGTCTCCCCACAAGCTGGACTTTGGCCGCATCGAGGCGGAGTCCTCGAAGACGCTCGGCGTCACCGTCGAGAACCCCACGGACATGCCCGTGGAGGTCGCCACCCGCCTGGTGGGCGCCGACAAGGACGAGTTCTCCATCGCCCCGGTGACGCTCGCCGCCTGGGAGAAGCGCGAGCTGCCGCTGACGTTCAGCCCCGTGAAGGTCGGGCGCAAGAGCGTGGCGCTCGCGGTGACGCCGTGCCGCGGCTGCGCGGACGTGCCCGTGCTCGTGTCGGCCGAGGCCCTGGACCGGGCCGTGGTCGCCGAGCCGCCCGAGCTCGACTTCGGCGGCGTGCCCATCGACAAGGACAAGCGCCTGATGGCGCGCATCCGCAACATCAGCACCGAGCCCATGACGGTGACGCAGCTGGACTTCGAGGGCAGGGATGCCTCCTTCAGCCATGCCGCCACCGGCTTTCCGCTCGTGCTCCAGCCCGGTGAGGTGCGCGAATGGGAGCTGCGCTACAGCCCCGGCCACATGGGCTTCGCGGACGACACCGCGCGCTTCCATGTGGTGAGCAAGCGCAACCCCATCACCCCGGTGGCCCTGCTCGGCCACGGCGGCGCGGCCGAGCTGTGCGTCTCGCCGGTGGAGCACAACTTCGGAGCGCAGCCGCTCGGCGCCAAGGCGTCCGTCATCGTCAACGTCAAGAACTGCGGCTCCGAGAATGGCGGTCCGCTCAAGCTCACCGGCCTGGACTTCCAGCCGGATCCCTCCGGCCCGGTGCAGTTCGGCACCGCGCCGATGCTCCTCCCGTACACGCTGAATCCCGGGCAGGAGGTCAACCTCAAGGTCTTCTACGAGCCCACGCGCGAGGGGGCCGCCAGCGGCGCCCTGGTGCTGTCGACGAACGCGTTCAACGCCGCCACGGTGCGGCTGGACTTCCAGGGCGTGGCCCAGCGCCACGAGCCCTGCCAGCTCGCCATCACTCCGATGGCCGTGAACTTCGGCACCGTGCCGCCGCGCCGCGGCGCCGTGCTGGGCGTCAAGCTGGAGAACCGCGGCAGCGATCTGTGCCCGGTGAAGAACATCAAGCTGCGTGACGACGGCGGCGGCGTCTTCCGCATGCCCGGTGGCGACCTGGACGGCGTCATCATGTACCCGGGCAACTGGTTCAGCTTCCAGGTGGCGTTCGACGCGCCTGCCTCGGGCGGGACGTTCCTCGGCTCGGTGCAGGTGGAGCAGGCGGACCCGGCCAACCCGCTGGTGCTCGTGCCGCTGCAGGCCCACTCGCAGAGCGCCTGCCTCGTGCCCACGCCGCGCTTCGTGGACTTCGGCGTCGGCCGCAAGGACTGCCCGCCGGCTCCGCGCCAGGTGAACTACCTCAACGCGTGTCCGGGGCCCATCACCGTCTCCGGCGTGCGCCTGGGCGCCGGCACCACGGACTCGGAGTTCTTCCTGAAGGACGCGCCCAACCCGCTGCCCATCACCCTGCAGCCGGGTGACGCCTTCACCGCCGAGGTGGAGTACTACGCCCAGGTGACCGGCATGAACCTGTCGCCGCTCTTCGTCGACTCGAGCGATCTGCCCGAGCCGCTGCTCGTGCCGCTGCTCGGCGAGTCCTCCAAGCGGGTGGACAAGAAGGACACCTTCATCCAGCAGGACGGCTCCAAGGTGGACGTCCTCTTCGTGGTGGACAACACCGCCTCCATGGTGGAGGAGCAGCCCCGCTTCATCAGCGCCCTGCCGTCCTTCGTGAGCACCGCGCTGGAGAAGAACGTGGACCTGCACGTGGCCGTGACGACCACCGGCATCGCCCCGGAGTCCAACAGCTGCCCCGGCGGCGCCATGGGCGGTGAGGCCGGACGCCTCTTCCCGGTGGACGGCAGTCGGCAGCGCATCCTCACGCACCAGACGCAGGATCTCGCCACGAAGCTCCAAGGCAACGCCCAGGTGGGCCTGTGCGCCTCGGTGGAGCAGGGCTTCGAGGCCGTGCGCCGCGCGCTCTCCGAGCCGCTGGTCGGCGGGGCGGATGATCCGCGCACCCCGCAGCCCAACGACGGCAACGCGGGCTTCCTGCGAGACGAAGCGGCCCTCGTGGTCGTCTTCGTGGGCGACGAGGATGACCACTCGCCCGACAGCGTGGAGACCTACGTCCGCTTCTTCCAGGGCAAGAAGGGCGAGTTCCAGCCGCAGCGCATGACGATCTACGCCATCGCGCCCACCCAGGCCTCCTGCTCCACGGCGGGTGGCTACGGCACGCGCTACGCCGAGGCCGCGTCCCGGACGGGCGGCGAGGTGGTCTCCGTGTGTGATCCGGACTACGCCCCGCTCCTCCGCAACGTGGCCAACAAGGCGTTCTCTCCCCAGGACCGCTTCCCGCTGAGCGAGCTGCCTGACCCGGGCTCGGTGACGGTGCGCGTCAACGGCGCGCCCGTTACCTCTGGCTGGACCTACGACGCGGGCTCCAACAGCGTCGTCTTCGCTCCCAGCCCGGCGCCTGGCGCCAAGGTGGAGATCGCCTACCGACGCGCTTGCCAGTAGACGCGAGCGACGGGCTCGCGCGGGCCGACTTTCAGGCTCCGGACAAGGAGATGTCGGCCCTGGGTGCTACAGGGCTGGTTCAACCTGTGCGGATGACCAGAAAATTGGAGGACCCCGCGTGCTGAGTACCCTGAGCCCGTCGCAGCCGCAGCCGAGGAGGCGCCTGGTGAGCACCCGTCAGCACAAGCATCCGTTGCCCGCCGCGCCCACGCCGTCGCGCGCCCCGGGCCCCGGCCTGCGCGTCATTCGCGGGGAAGGCCAGCGCCGCCCGGACGAGGCGCTCACCTCCCGGGACGCCGTGGCCCGCGTGCTCATGGAGGCCGGCGCGGACCTGCTGCTGCGCCGCATCTCCCCGGCTCGCGCCGAGGAGATCGAACGCCAGGTGGACCGCGCCCTGGAGCTCTTCGACCGGGTGGACGACAACCCCCTGGTCATGCCCGTCCTCCGCCGCCACCTGGATGCCCTGGAGGCCCTCATGCGCGAGACGCGCGAGCGCCGTCCCGCCCGCCGTGGGGGGTGAGCGCCTGCTCGCCCGCCTCCCCGACGCCCCCTCCCTGATTCCTGAATCGAAACCAGGGGTTTGACCCCCCCGCCAGTGCCGCTTACGCTCGGGATCTTTGCAAACCCGGGCCCACCCAGCGGGCGGGTCAGATCGTGTCGCTCGAGAACTACGGCAAGTACCAACTCCTCAAACGGCTCGCGATGGGCGGGATGGCGCAGATCTACCTTGCGCGCCGCAAGGCCCCCGAGGCCTCGGACGAGCTGGTAGTCATCAAGCGCATCCTTCCGCACCTGGCCGAGAACGTGGAGTTCATCCGGATGTTCCTGGATGAGGCCAAGATCGCGGCGCGGCTGGCGCACCCCAACATCGTCGCCATTCACGATCTGGGCGCCCAGGACGACAGCTTCTTCCTGGCCATGGAGTACATCCACGGCGAGGACGTGCGGCGCATGTGGAAGCGCGCCGCCAGCCAGGGGCTCGAGGTGCCGGTGCCGCTGGCGGTCCGGATCATCATCGAGGCGTGCGCCGGCCTGGACTACGCGCACAAGAAGACGGACCCCTCGGGCAAGCCGCTGGGCATCGTCCACCGGGACGTGTCGCCGCAGAACATCCTGGTGTCCTTCGAGGGCGTGGTGAAGGTGGTGGACTTCGGCATCGCCAAGGCGGCCGACCAGGCCACCGTCACGCGCTCGGGCGTGCTCAAGGGCAAGTACTCGTACATGAGCCCCGAGCAGGCCGCCGGCAAGCGGGTGGACTGCCGCAGCGACGTGTTCGCCCTGGGGGTGGTGCTCTACGAGCTGGTCACCAACACGCGCCTGTTCAAGCGCTCCAGCGACATGCAGACGCTGTCGGCGGTGGCCGAGTGTCACGTGATACCGCCGTCCCAGGCGAACCCGCGCGTCCCGGCGGACCTGGATCCCATCATCCTGAAGGCGCTCGCCCGCGAGCCGGATGCCCGCTACTCGGAGGCGCTCCAGCTCCAGCTGGCGCTCGAGCAGTGGCTGATCGCCCACCAGTTCTCGGCCAGCCCGGCGGAGCTGTCCACCTTCCTGAGCCAGGTGTACGCGGACCGGCTGGCTCGCGAGGCGCGCTCCGGCACCATCGTGGTGGAGGAGGATCCGCCCCTCACCGGACAGCGCACCGCCGTGGAGGGCCATCGCCGCTCGGGGGTGAACCCCAGCGTCGCGCCGAAGAAGGAGGCGGAGGTCACCCGCGCGGACCGCGGGGAGCTGATCGCCGCCGCGGCGGCCGAGACGGTGGAGGTGACGGATCCCTCGCCGCCGCGCGCCTCGCGCACCACCCGCAGCGTCGAGTCGCGCCGCGAGCAGGAGTCGGATCGGCAGCGCGTGGAGCGGCGTCCTCCGCCGCCCCGGCCGATCCCTCCAGAGCCTCCTCGCAGCCAGGGGTTCGAGGAGCTGCCGACCGAGGCGCTGGATGGGGCCTCGCTGGCGCGCCATGGGGTGCCGCCCCTGCAGGATGGCGCGTCCCTCGTGACGGGCACGACGCAGGCGCCGCGCCGCGGTCGCATCCGGCGCCGCTGGGCCATGGCGGGAGCCGCGGCCGTGTCGGCGCTGGTGGTGGCCCTGCTGATGTGGATCATCCTGAGTCCCTCGAGCTCCTCGGAGCCGGCCGTGGTCCGGCTGGAGACGGTGCCGCCGGGGGCCAGGGTCCTGTTCGAGGGCAAGCCGCTGCCGGGCGTCACCCCGCTGACGCTGCCCACCATGGCCGCGGGCACCTACAAGGTGGTGGTCTCCCGGGAGGGCTACCAGGAGCTGCATGCCGCGGTGGCCATTCCCTCCACGGGCAAGGTGACGCTCGAGGCGCTGAACCTCATCGCGCTGACGCCCAGGGAGCCGGCGCCGCCCGTCGTCACTCCCACGCCGCCGGTGAAGACACCGCCTGCTCCGCCCGCTCCCACCGTGGTGAAGCTCACCCTGGAGACGGAGCCGGCGCAGGCGACGATCTTCGTGAATGGCCAGGAGCGGGGCGCGGCCCCGCAGGTGGTGGAGGCGAAGGCCGAGGAGGAGTTGGAGGTGAAGGTGAGTGCTCCGGAGTACAAGGCCCTCTCGAGGAAGGTGAGGGTAGGGGCGGGCCCCGCGCAGGTGGAGCACCTGGTGCTCGAGCCGCTGCCGAAGGCCCCGTCGACGCCGCCCATCAAGCAGACGCGCGTGCCCGAGCCGCCCAAGCCCGCGCCCGAGCCGGTCAAGGCGATGGTGCGCTTCGCGGTGACGCCGTGGGCCGAGGTGACGTGCGGCGGGCGCAACCTGGGCACCACGCCCTTCGAGGCGGTGTCGCTGCCCGTGGGCGTGTACCAGTGCAAGTTCTACAACCCCGATCTGGGCCGGACGCTCACGCAGAAGATCGAAGTGAAGGCCACCGGGATGAACAAAGTCGTGGTGAAGTTCTAGCCATGCCCTGGATGCTCAAGTGACGCTCCCCGCAGGCACCCAGATCGGCAAATACGTCGTCCAGAAGAAGCTCGCCGAAGGCGGGATGGCGGAGATCTACCTGGCCACCTCGCAGGGCGCGGAGGGCTTCGAGAAGGAAGTGGTCATCAAGCGGATCCGCTCGTTTCTCGCCAGCGATCCGGGCTTCGTGGACATGTTCATCGCCGAGGCGCGGCTGGCCTCGCGGCTCAACCACGGCAACGTGGTGCAGATCTTCGACTTCGCCAAGCACGAGGACACCTACTACCTGGCGATGGAGTACGTGCGCGGCTGCACGCTCTGGGACCTGCGCAAGAAGTGCAAGGATCTGATGGAGCCCATGCCGCCGGTGCTGGTGGCGCACATCGGCGCGGAGGTGGCGCGCGGGCTCCACTACGCGCACCGGCTCAAGGTCAACGGCGAGCCGCTCTTCCTCGTCCACCGAGACGTCACCCCGCACAACGTCCTCATCTCGTTCGACGGGGCGGTGAAGCTCACCGACTTCGGCATCGCCAAGGCGGGCAACAAGCTCACCTCGCCGGGCATGCTCAAGGGCAAGTTCGCGTACATGTCGCCCGAGCAGTCGCGCGGCGAGAACGTGGACGCGCGCACGGACGTCTTCGCCCTGGGCATCGTCCTGTGGGAGATGCTCACCGGGGGCCGGCTGTTCGACGGGGACTCGGAGCTCGCCGTGCTGCGCGCGGTGCAGCAGAGCGTGATTGCCCACCCGTCCCGCCTCAACCCCGACGTCCCCGAGGAGCTGGGCGACGTGGTGATGAAGGCGCTCGAGCGCGAGCCCGACGCGCGTCACCAGACGGCGGGCGAGCTCGAGCGGGCGCTCGTCCAGTGCGTGCTCAACCACGCCCAGTCTCCGGATGACACGGACGTGTCCGCCTTCGTGCGCCGGGTCTACATCGGTGTCGTGCCGTCGGCGCTGGCCCTGCCGGCCATTGCCGAGCGCACCCAGGCCGGTGACGGGCAGCAGCCTTCGTCGGAGGCCGCTCCTCGCGAGCCCACGGCCGTGCTGCCGGGGCCGCAGGGACGCAGGAACTCGAAGCCGGTGATGCCCGCGGTCTCACCCGACGAGGACGTCAACGCCCCCACGCACCTGCTCCCCAACCGAGGGGAGTCCTCGGAGGGCCGGGACTCCTCCCGCGCGACCACGCCCGGCAGGTCCCTGGCATCCGTGCAGGGGAGGGGGCCCACGCCCTCCGCCGCACCTCAAGAGCAGCAGGCCGAGCCCGTGTACCCGGCCACCGTGTCGCTGCCCGTCCCTGCCGCGCCCGCGCCGGCCGCGCCCGCGCCTGCCTCCTCGGACCGCTCCAAGCGGGTGGGGGTGGTGATGGGAGCGGTGGGGCTGGCCCTGCTGGCCGTGGTCGGCGTCATCAAGCTGGTGCCCTCCCGGGGACAGGGGACGGAGCCTGGCGCCGGCGCCTCCCAGAACCCCGGTATCGCCGGCATGGGCGATCCGGGCACTCCTCCTGTCGTCGCCACTCCGCCGTCTCCGGCCGTCATGGATGCGGGGGCGGTCGCCGAAGCGCCGCAGGGCAGCTCTGATGGCGGGACAGCGGGGGACGCTGGCGCACTGGCCGTGGCTCCTCCGGTGGGTACTCCTCCGGGACCGAGCGGCAAGGTCGAGGCGCCGCCGGTCGCCGCGCAGGCCGTCGCGATGGGCACCCTGGTCGTCCGGGCCGTGCCCTACGCCACCGTCGTGCTCAACGGGAAGTCCTACGGCGAGGTCCAGGGCCAGAAGGCCTTCCCGCTGACTCCGGGCGACTACCAGCTCGTCTTCCGTCACCCCCAGGGCTCCAAGTCGTACGCCATCACCATCGAGCCCAACGGCACGGTGAGGCGTGAGTTCCGCGCCTCCCGCTGAGCGCGCGGCCCTGAGCTTCTCCTTCATCCACCGCTGAGCCCCCGCCGGCCCGGAGCCCCTCCGCGCCTCGGCGCCGGGGCTCTCGTTCGTTGCTGAACATTTCCGTTCGCACGCTTTTCCGGCTTGACACGTGCCGCCAGATTCTGGCACTCAATATCCTCTCTTCAATACACTCCATTGAATGGAAGCAATGGCACTGCTGGCGCCCGAAGAGATTGAACGGATCGAGCGCGACTACGCGGGCGGTCTACCGGCGCGAGCCATCCTCGAGATCTTCCGTCCGCGCGGCGTGCAGCTGTCGGAGGCGACGTTTCGCAAGTACGTCCAGGCCGGCCTGCTGCCGCGCAGCCGCCGCGTGGGACGCAAGGGCAAGCACCAGGGGAGCCTGGGCCTCTATCCGGTGGAGTCGGTGCGGCGCATCAACGCCATCAAGAAGATGATGGCGGAGGGACACACGCTCGAGGACATCAAGCGCTCGTTCCTCTTCCACCGCAACCACATCGATCAGCTCGAGCGGGACCTGGCCTCGGTGCTCGACGGCTTCCAGTCCCAGCTCGGGGACCGACCGTTCGGTGGTGAGCACCGGCGCACGCTCGAGGAGCAGCTGGCCACCCTGCGCCGTCGAGCACAGGACCTGGTTCGAGACGTGGCACGTCTGGGCAGTGCCGTTACCGCGCGCGCAGACGAAACGCCTGATTCGCAATAGGATGCTACAGGCCTGGGCAACCTGCTAGATTCGGAAACATCCGGAGGGGACATGTCGGAAGTGAAGCAGCTTCAGGGCGAGGAGGAGGGCGGCGAGGAGGGGCAGCCAGCGGAGCGGCGCCGCTCGAAGACGATGTCGCGCAAGGAGATGGCGCGCGACCTTCGGCGTCGGCGTCTGGCGGGGCAGGTGGATCCCGAGGAGGGCGAGCTCCTCAAGACGATTGATTCGCAGCGGCCGCGCACCCGGGCCGACTGCGTGAACGGGGCACGGCCGTGCTTGTTCGTCTCGTGCAAGCACAACCTCTACCTGGATGTGAACCCGGAGACGGGCTCCATCAAGCTCAACTTCCCGGACAAGGAAATCTGGGAGCTGGAGCACACCTGCGCCCTGGACGTGGCCGAGAAGGGCGGCATCACGCTCGAGGAGGTGGGGGAGATCATGAACCTCACCCGCGAGCGCATCCGCCAGGTGGAGACGCGCGGGCTGATGAAGCTGCGCGAGGCCACCGAGGCCGAGCCGCCCGCCTCCGCGCGTAAGCCCTGACCTCCGTCTGGTGGGATGCGCCGCCTCGCGCGGCGCGTTGACACCCCGGGAGGTGGTTGCTAACACCGCGCCTCCCTCTCATTCCGAGGCGCACTCCGTGCTGGCTCTCCTCAGCGTTTCCGACAAACGCGGGCTGGTTCCTTTCGCGCAGGGCCTCGTCCGCCGCGGCTTCCGGATCCTCTCCACCGGAGGGACCCTGTCGGCGCTCCAGGGCGCGGGCGTCCCCGCCACCAAGGTCTCCGAACACACCCAGAGTCCGGAGATCCTCGGCGGCCGCGTGAAGACGCTCCACCCCCGCATCCACGGCGGCCTGCTCGGCCGGCTGGAGCTCGAGGGGGACCGGGCGGAGATGGCCGCCCACGGCATCGAGCCCATCTCCCTGGTCGCGGTGAACCTGTACCCCTTCCGGCAGACGGTCGCCTCCGGGGCAGGCGAGGCCGACGTCATCGAGCAGATCGACATCGGCGGGCCCGCCATGGTGCGCGCGGCGGCGAAGAACTCGCGCCATGTCACCGTGGTGGTGGACCCCGACGACTACGAGGCGGTGCTGGCGGAATTGGAGAAGGGCGGGGTGGGCGACGAGACGCGGCGCCGGCTGATGCGCAAGGCGTTCGCGCACACGGCGGCCTATGACGCGGCCATCGCCGGGTGGCTCGCCGGCCAGGCCCAGGAGCCCTTCCCGGACGAGCTGTCCCTGTCCTTCCGCAAGGCCCAGGGCCTGCGCTACGGGGAGAACCCCCACCAGCGTGGCGCCTTCTACCGGGAGCACACCGCTCCGGCCGAGCCCACCGTCGCCTTCGCCAGGGTCCTCCAGGGCAAGGAGCTGTCCTACAACAACATCCTGGACCTGGACGCGGCGCTCGGCGTCGTCCTCGAGTTCCCCGAGCAGCCCTGCGCCGTCATCATCAAGCACAACACCCCGTGCGGCGTGGCCGTGGATGCAGCGCTGGTGAAGGCCTACCGCACCGCGCGTGCGGCTGACGAGATCTCCGCCTTCGGAGGCATTGTCGCCCTCAACCGCGAGGTGGACGAGGCGTGCGCCCAGGCGCTGGCGGAGACGTTCCTCGAGGCCGTCATCGCGCCCTCCTACTCGGCCGCCGCGATGCAGGTGCTGGCTGCCAAGAAGAATCTGCGGCTGCTGGAAGCTGGAGCCGGGTTGGCCTCGCCCCAGGCGCGGCCTCGCGTGCAGATGGACGCGCGGAGCGTGTCGGGCGGCCTGCTGCTGATGGATCGGGACGCCGTCGAGCCTCCGCTCGAGTGGAAGGTCGTCACCAAGCGCCACCCCACGGCAGAGGAGGAGAAGGCCCTCCGTTTTGCCTGGAAGGTGTGCAAGCATGTGAAGAGCAACGCCATCGTGTTTGCCGGGCCGGACCGGCTGCTCGCCGCGGGAGGCGGGCAGACGAGCCGTGTGGACTCGGTGAAGATCGCGGCCGGGCGCGGTGGGCCTGCCCTGAAGGGCAGCGCCGTGGCCTCGGACGCCTTCTTTCCCTTCCGAGACGGGCTGGACGAGGCGGCCAAGGCTGGGGCGACGTGCGTCATCCAGCCTGGCGGCTCGGTTCGCGACGCGGAGGTCATCGCCGCCGCCGATGAACATGGACTGGCGATGGTACAGACGGGAGTGCGACACTTCCGTCACTGAGCCATGCGGATCGTCTGCCAGAAATGTGCGGCTGCCTATGCGATTGATGACCGGCTGATATCGCCGAAGGGGGTTCGTGCGCAGTGCCCCCGGTGTCGGCACCTTCAGCTCGTCAAGCGGGATGGCGCGGCCGGCGCGCCTGATGCCTCCGCGCCTGCCCCCCAGGCCGCGCAGCCCGCCTCCACACCTCGCCCCGCGCCCTCCCCGAACCCCGCCGCGGGCAACTCCGCGGTGGCGACGGAGCCCTACCACGGCCTGGGTGTCGCGCCCGGCGCGGACCAGCGTGCGCCGGATCCGCTGTTCGACGGTATCGGAGCGTCTCCGCCCGCGCAGGCCGCCCCGGCCGAGCGTCCCGCCGCCAAGGCCGCGGGAGGTAACAGCGGGGATCCGTTGCTCGACTTCCTCGGGCCGCCGCCGGAAGCGCCTCCGCCTCCCGTTTCGCAGGCTCCGCGCCGTCCCGCTGCCCCCGCGCCGGGTGCCGCGGCCGCCGCTGGCGCCCCGGTCCAGGCTCCGGTCGCGTGCCGCGAGTGCAACAAGCCGCTCACGGATCCTTTCGATCAGGCGATCGGGACGTGCGAGGAGTGCCGGCAGAAGCAGGATGGCGCGCTGCCGCCGCTCACCGCCGTCACCCAGAGCAGCCCGCCCGAGGGGGCCTCGTCCATCGAGCTGCCCCCGCTCGAGTCCATCGACGTCTCGGGCGTGTCCTCCCAGGCTCCGGCGCTGGCGCTCGAGCCGCGCAGCGGGGTCCGCTCTTCTCCGCCGCGGCCCTACGTGCCGCAGCCCATGCAGCCCATGAAGATGCGCTCCTCGGGCTCGGGGGGCGTGGTCAAGGCGCTCGTGGCGCTGCTGCTGCTCGGCGCCGGTGGCGGCGCCGGGTACTACTTCCTGGTGATGAAGCCCCAGGTCGCGGGCCCCGTGCAGCCGGTGACGCCGCCGGCACCGCCGCCCATCCCCTCGGCGATCCAGGTCGTGCTGTCCCGCTGGGAGCTGCGGTACCTGGATCTCAACGGCAGCAGCATCGAGCGGCTGGAGGAGGGCTCCAAGCTCCTCGCCAAGGATCAGCGCTCCGCCTACGCGGAGGCCGAGGAGTTCTTCCAGCAGGCGCTGCTGCTCGATCCCCGCAACGACGCGGCCATCGCCGGCTACGTCCAGGCGGTGGCGCTCGGGCGCGGCTCCAGCATCGACAAGGCCACCTTCGACGAGGCGCTCTCGCTCATCGAGGCCGCCGAGGAGCGCTCCGGTCGCTCGGCGCCGATCCTGCTGGCCCACGCCAACCTCCTGCTGTGCCGCTCGGGCAACGCGCAGGCCGTCGAGCAGGCCCGGCAGCTCGCGGAGGAGGCGCTGGGCAAGGGGACCGATCTGGAGAAGGCCGAGGCGCACCTGGTGCTCGGCCGGGCCTACCTCCAGACGTCCATGGGACTGGCCACCCAGCACTTCGACGATGCGCTCGTGCTGTCGCCCAACCTCCAGCGCGTGCAGTACCACCGGGCGCTCGCCAACGAGTCGGCGGGTGCCTACTCGCTGGCGCTCGAGGCGCTGAAGAAGCGCCTGGAGAAGGATCCGGAGCACTGGGACAGCGTGGCCACCATGGGCCGCATCTACCTGGAGGTCGGCGAGGTAGAGCAGGCGCGCAAGCTCTACGAGGCGCGCGCCAAGGCCCAGCCGAACGACTCGCGCGTGCTCCTGGCGCTGGCCATCCTGCGCTACCAGGTGGACGGGAACGCGGCGGGCGCCATCAAGGATCTGCGCGCGCTGCTCAAGAGCCGGCAGAAGTACTCGGAGCGCGAGGTCGCCGAGGTGCTCGTCCACCTCGCCGCCGCCGAGCGCATGGCCGGCAACGCGGAGGCGGGCATGAAGGCCGCCGAGGAGGCACTGGGGCTCGCCAAGGATCTGCCGTCGGCGCACCTGCAGCTGTTCCTCGCGGCGCTCGGGCGCGGGGATGCGGCCAAGGCGGCTCCGCACCTGCCCGGCATCCACGGGAAGATCGAGGACTCGGCCCTGGAGAAGGTGCTCGAGGGGCGGCTGCGGCTGGCCGAGAAGAAGCCCGCCGAGGCGCTGGAGCTCTTCCAGGAGGCCACTCGGCTCGACTCGCGCCGCGGCGATGCGCTGCTGCTGGCGGGGATCGCCGCCGCGCAGGCGGGCCGACGGGACGATGCGTTCCGCATGTTCTTCCAGGCCCTGCAGTCGGATCCCGCGCGGCCCTCTCCCCGTCCGGTGACGACGGCGTACTTCCTGCGTCCGGGCGAGACGCTGTCGGGCATGGAGGGGTCCATCCTCTCCCTGTCCAGCAGCAGGGACGACGTGGCGGCTCCGCTCTACGAGGGCCTGCTGCTCTTCCACCTCGGAGAGCGTGCGGGCGCGGAGCGGCTCTTCAAGGACGTGCTCGAGCTGGATCCCAACAACGCGGGCGCGGCGGCCTACCTGGCGCTGCTGGCGCTGCAGCGCGGGGATGCGAGCAAGGCGCGCACCTTCTCCGCCCGGGCCGTGGCGACGGGGCGGCAGATGCCCATCGCGCACCTGGCCAACGGCATGGCGCTCGCGGAGAGCAAGCAGGTGGAGCCGGCCAAGCGCTCCCTGCGCGATGCGCTCACGCTGGCGCCCACGCTGCTGTCGGCGGAGGTGAGGCTGGCGGAGCTGGAGCTGGCCTCGAACCGGCAGGGCGCGCGGGAGCGGCTGGTGAAGGTGGCGGGGTTGGATCCCTCGTACCTTCCGGCCAAGCGGTTGCTCTTCATGACGGATCAGCGGGGGTGATGTGCGGGTTCTTCTCCTCGGTTCCGGGGGCCGCGAGCACGCGCTCGCATGGAAGCTGGCGCGGAGCCCGAGGCTGTCGGCGCTGCTGTGTGGCCCCGGCAACCCGGGCACGGCGAGGGTGGGGCGCAACGTCGCGCTGAAGGCCGACGCGCCGGACGCCGTGGCGGCGCTGGCTCGCCAGGAGAAGGTGGACCTGGTGGTGGTGGGCCCCGAGGCTCCGCTGGTGGCGGGCGTGGCGGACGCGCTCGCGGCGGCGGGGATCCCCTGCTTCGGTCCGGTGGCGGCGGCCGCGCGGCTGGAGGGCTCCAAGGCCTTCGCCAAGGAGATCATGGCCGAGGCGGGTGTGCCCACCGCGGACTTCCAGGTCTTCACGGATGTGGCGGCGGCCGAGGCCTACGCCGTGGCGCGCGGGAAGATCGTCGTCAAGGCGGACGGCCTGGCGGCCGGCAAGGGCGTCATCGTCGCGCCGGACGCGGAGGCGGCTCGGGCGGCGGTGCGCTCGGTGGGCGCCATGGGCGCGGCGGGCCAGCAGATGGTGCTGGAGGAGCTGCTGGAGGGCGAGGAGGTCTCCGTCATCGCCCTGTGCGACGGCGAGCGGTACGCGCTGCTGCCGGCCGCGCAGGACCACAAGCGGGTGGGCGAGGGTGACACGGGCCCGAACACCGGCGGCATGGGCGCGTACTGCCCGGCGCCGTTCCTCTCGCCCGAGGCGCTGGCGCAGGTGGGCGAGCGCGTCATCGCCCCGGTGCTCGCGGTGATGCGCCGGCGGGGAGCGCCCTTCAAGGGCGCCCTGTACGCGGGGCTGATGCTGACGCGCAGCGGACCGAAGGTGCTCGAGTTCAACGCGCGGCTGGGCGATCCGGAGACGCAGGTGCTGATGCTCCAACTCGGGGAGGATCTGCTGCCGCTGCTGGAGGCGTGCGCGCACGGCCGGCTGGAGCAGCGGGTGCTGGCGCAGGAGCCGGGAGCGTCGGTGGGCGTGGTGCTGGCGGCGGCGGGCTATCCGGACACGCCGCGGCGCGGGCAGCGTATCGAGGGCGTGGACGCCGTGCCCGAGGGCGCCACGGTCTTCATGGCGGGCGTGGAGGAGAAGGACGGGGCGCTCGTCACCGCGGGAGGCCGCGTGCTGACGGTGTGCGCGCGAGGAGAGGATCTGGCGCGGGCGCGTGAGCGGGCCTACGCCGCCATCTCGGGTCTCCGCTTCGAGGGCATGCACTTCCGCCGCGACATCGGCGCGCGAGGGCTGCGCGCTTCGCCGTGAAGCTGCTCGCGCGCTACCTGCTGAAGGAGCTGATCGTCCCCCTGGTGGTGTGGGTGGCGTTCCTGTTCCTGCTGCTGTTCGTCATGCAGTTCCTGCGCGGCACGGAGGTGCTGCTGGGCTCGGCGGTGACGCTCGTGGACATCGGGCGGCTCATCCTCTACCTGGCGCCGCACTTCCTGGTGATGGCGCTGCCCATCGCGTTCCTGCTGGCCATCCTGCTCGGGCTGGGGCGGCTGAACGAGGACCGCGAGCTCACCGCGCTCCAGGCGCTGGGCGTCAGCCCCACGCAGCTGCTGGCCGGGCCGCTCGCCATTGGCGTGTTTCTGGGCGGGCTCATGCTGCTGCTGTCCTTCACCGGCGAGCCCTGGGGGCTCACGGCCGTGAGGGACCTGGTCAACGACGTCATCAAGAAGAACGTGGCCGGCGATGTGAAGTCCGGCGTCTTCTACGAGGACCTGAGCGATCTGACGCTCTACGCGGAGCGCGTGTCCGGGCGGGGCGAGCGGTGGACGCACGTGCTGCTGCATGACGACCGCGAGCCCTCCTCGCCGCTGCTCGTGCTGGCCCAGACGGGGAGGATGAGCACCAGCGGAGGGGAGGAGGCGCTGCGCCTGGTGCTGCGCGATGGCGAGGTGCACCGCGCCAACCGCTCCACGTCGGACTACAGCCTCCTGCGCTTCGAGGAGGGAGAGATCTCCGTGGGCCTGGGCGGCTCGATGAACCGCAAGAACCGCTTCCGCTCTCCGAAGGAGGAGATGACGCCCGGCGAGCTGCTGCAGGTGGCGGAGGAGGCGGAGAAGAGCGGAGGCGATCCCCGTCCGTTCCTCATGGCGCTGCACAGCCGGATGGGCAACGCGGTGGCGCCGCTGTCCTTCGCGCTGCTCGGGACGCCGCTGGCGCTCGGGCGGCGGCAGTCGGGGCGCGCGTGGGGCTACCTGCTCACGCTGGGCGGCTACGTGCTCTTCTACCTGCTGAGCCGGGCGTTCGAGAACCTGGGCAACCAGGGCAAGCTGCCGGTGCTGGTGGCGGGACAGCTGGCCAACGTCATCTTCATCGCGCTGGGCGTGTTCGCGATGTGGCGCGTGAGCCGCTCGGGGACGACGCGGTGAGGAAGACCCTCTTCTTCTACGTGACGCGCGCGTACCTGCGCTCCGTGGTGGGCCTCTTCGCCGCGATCCTGACGGTGTTCCTGGTGGTGGACTTCGTGGACCGGGCGCGGGCCTACACGGGCGAGGGCTGGGTCCTGGCCGTGCTGGAGCTGTACGGGAACAAGGCGCTGGTGGCCGCCCAGCAGCTCGGGCCGGCGGCGCTGCTGCTGGCCGCGGGTGTCACGGTCTCCATGCTCCGCAAGCGGGGAGAGGTGACGGCGCTGCGCGCGCTGACGTTCGGGCCCGCGGCGCTCTATGTGCCCATCGGCCTGAGCGCGGTGGCCATCTGCGTGGGGCTCATGGCCTTCGATGAGCGGGTGGTGGTGAAGGCCAGCCGCCGGGTGGACGAGATCACCACGCAGCGCTTCAACCGCTGGGGGGACTGGCGCCTCTATTACACGCCCAAGCAGTGGTTCCGGCGCGGCGAGCACGTCTTCTTCCTCCGGGACGGCAGCGCGGAGGAGGGGTTCCGGGACGTGGCCATCCTCACGCTCACGCCCGAGTTCAAGCTCTCGCGCCGGCTGGATGCGGAGGGCATGTATCCCGTGGCCGGGACGCGCTGGCGGCTCACCGGGGTGGTGGAGCGCTCGTTCTCTCCGGACGGCCGCACCCAGGTGGAGGCCAGGGAGGCGGCGGAGTACGACCTGGGCGTTCCCACGAACTCGTTCCGCATCCGCCCCGGTCGCCCCGAGCAGATGCGCGTCGCGGAGCTTCGGGAGCAGATCGTCGCTCGCGCCGAGGTGGGGCTGGCCTCGCGCCAGTACGAGCTGGCGCTGCACAACCGGTTCGCCTATCCGGTGGCGGGCTTCCCCGCCGCGCTGCTGGCGGTGGGGCTGGCGCTGCGGCCGAACCGCAAGGGTCACCTGACGGTGGCCATCGTGGAAGGGCTGCTCATCACCGTGGCGATGTGGGGCTTGATGGTGGTGTCCCGGACGCTGGTGATGACGGAGCGGCTGGCGCCCTTCGTGGCGGCCTGGCTGCCGTCGATCATCCTGAGCATGGCCGCGGCACTGCTCTGGCTGCGCCGCGAGGGCCTGCTGTACATGCCCCGGTGGCGGGGTTGAACGGCTTCCGGTGGCTCTCGGGAGGGAGCCCTCCTGACAGGGCTCCCTCGGTTCGGGCGTGGAGCGAGGCTCCGGCTCACTGCGGGCGGCTGTTCTGCTGCTGGGTCGCCGCCGGATTCTGCACCTTGCCGGGGAGCTGGGCAGGCAGCTTGCCTTTCACCGTGTCCGGCACATTGGGCAGCCGGTTCATGGGCAGGTTCAGCGCCGAGCTGTGGTACTCGCGCAGCCTCACGGCCAGCTGGTACAGGTTGTCCTCTCCCGTGGGGCTGCTGTCGGCCACCGGGACGTTGACGTTGCCCGAGCAGCTCTGGTCCGACGCCTTCCCGCAGGGCAGGTGGACCGTGACGGTGACGTCAGCCAGGGGATCGGTGCCCGATGGAGGCGTCTCGGTGGGGCTGGGGATGATCTTCTTGGTGGTCAGGTCCACCGTCACCACTCGCACCGGCCTGGCCTCCTTGCCGATCCAGACGAACTTGACGTAGCGGATGGTCTGCACCGCCGACGTATCCGTGGATGAGCCCGAGCCGGCACCCTGGGCCAGCGCGGGGACAGCGGTGATCAGCATGCTGGCCGTCATGGCCAGCAACAGGGTCCTCATCTTCATGTCGTGCTTCTCCTTGTTGGGTCCTCACTGAAACAGGAGGACGTACTCCACCCAGGAAGTGCCCTGGCGCTCGAGCCAGGCCAGCCGCTCATCGCGCAGCACCACTGCCGGGGTCTCTCCCGCGCGGATCCGCGCGAGAACCTGATCGAAGAAGGCGTTCGCCTCCCGGTTGGGGATCTGCTCCGTGGTGGCGAGGACGCTCCGCGCGCCCGCCTGGATGAAGGCCGCGGGCAGGCCGAAGGACTCGTGCTGGTACGGCGCCGTCTGCGCCGAGTAGCACGCCGCCAGCAGCACCACGGGGTGCCCGGCGAGTCGCACGTCCTGCAGGTCCCTCGCCGTCAGCGTGAACCCGCCGTCGTCACCCTTCGAGAGCACCAGGAACGAGCCGTCCGACACTCCGAGATCGATGAGCCCGTGGGTGTGGATGGCGATCTCCGTGGCGCTCGCCATGGCCTCCCGGACCCGAGCGGGCGTCGCCGCGGAGCCTCTCAGCAGCTCCGTGTTGCTGGAGGTGCCCACCTCCAGCGGGACTTCGAGCCGGGGGAGGTTGCGGCGCAGCTCCGTGGGGATCTCGATGTCGGAGACGATCAGGCGCCGCTCGGGACGCGGAGGCGCCGCCGGGGAGCCCGGGCCCACCCGGTAGGCCCACGCCAGCTTCGCGGGCAGCAGGCCCGGCTGTCCCTGGATGGGCGGGCGGGCCAGGACGTCCACGCTCTCGCAGGCGCTCAGCGCCGTCACCATCGGCTCGGGCACCAGCCCCTTCACCGTGCTGAAGGGCTGCTTGCGGCTGACGTCGTAGTGCCCGCTCGTCCTTCCCTGCGCGTCGCGCGCGACGATCAGGGTGCGCTCGTCCTCGACCGTGAGCCCCAGGGCGCAGCGGGAGGGCGTTGGTAGCTGCTGCTCGTTGGCGAAGAGCGCCAGCGCCTCGTCGTACTCGCCGTGCTTGCCCGCGTCGAAGAGCAGCGAGGTGTAGCTGTAGGCGCGAGCCTTCCGGCCGTCCGTGTCCGTGTGGGGCAGGGGCTCCGCCAGGGCCAGCGAGCGCCGCAGCAGGCTCTGGCCGAGCGTGCGGCTGCGCTCGAGCTCGAAGCGTCCCTCGATGTGCATGGCGAGCGCGGCCTTGCCCGGGCCCAGGGGGTTCTCCGCGCGCGTGGCCTCCAGCGCCAGGCGGAGGATCTCCTCGTCCTTCGGCTGGGGGCGCAGGCGGGCCAGGTCCGCCACCGCGAAGGCCCGCGCCAGGGAGGGCGGCGGCTGGGTGCACCCGGCCAGCTTGTCCACCTGCTTCCGGGCGCCGTCGAAGTCGAGCAGCTTCTGGTGGGCCATGGCTAGCAGCGAGTAGACGGGCTCCTGCTCGAAGCACTTCGCCGGCTGTACCCTCGCCAGGGACTCCTCCAGGTAGCCGTGCGTCAGCGCGAGCCGGTCCTCCATGTGGGCCGCGATCTGGCCCAGCAGCTGGAGCATCGCCAGCTCCTTGCCCCAGGCCCGGCCCCGCACGTTGAGCTGGAGCGCGGCCAGTCCGTGGCGCCGCGCATCCTGCAGCCGGTGGAGGATGTCGTAGACCGTGGAGAGCCGCTGCTCCACCTGCGCGCAGCGGAAGTCGAAGCGGAAGGTGCCCTGGCAGCGCTGGCTCGCGCTCAGCAACCGGGCCTCGGCGCGCGCGTACTCGCCTCGGGCCATCTCCGCGGCGGCCCCTTGCTCCTCGGCGAGCAGCTCGAACCAGGGGTCTCCCGTCGCCAGCGCCAGCTTGCGGTACTCGTCTACGGACGCCAGCAGAGTCGGGCTGAAGAGGAGCGCGCCCAGCAGGATGTCCTGCTCCTGGGACTGGCGGAGCCGATCGAGGAAGCCCGCGCGCTCCGAGACGGGCAGGGTCCCCAGCGCCAGCTGGCCATACGTCTCCGCCAGGGGCCGGCGGCGCGTGAAGTCCCGCCTGGCGACGGAGCTCACGTACGCGACCAGGTGCGTGCCGGAGTCGATCTTGTCCAGCTGCTCGGCCACCCCGAGCAGTCCCATCACGCGCTCCGCCGTGGGGGCCGCGCGGACGGCGTCATAGAGGTAGAGGCGCGACAGGCCCGGTACCTCGGAGATGTGCCGGGGCGTCAGCGGTGTGCCGTCCGCCACCATCTTCCGGCCCGCCTGCAGCACGCCCTCCCAGGACTCCTTCCGGATCCGCACCTGCTCGCGCAGCGCGGACGCGAGCCGCGTGGCCTCCTGGGCCCAGCCGGGCTCCTTCCGGGCCGCCACCTGCTCGAAGGCCTCGGCGGCTTGTAGCTCCAGCCCCAGCTCTCGCAGGGCGAGCCCCCGGTTCCACTGCGCCTGGGTGTGGCCTGGCTGGTTCTGGAGGGCGCGATCCGCCAACGCGAGCGCATCCTCGGCCCGGCCCTCCGCCAGCGCAATCGCGGCCATGTCGCTGTCCACGTCCGGTCCCGCGGGCATCCGGGCGAGGAACTCCGCCGCGCGCTTGCCGTCTCCACGGACCAGCCACGCCGCCGCGATGCCTTGGAAGTCCTGCTGCCGCTCCAGGGCCGCGAGGTCCGCCAGGGACGGAGAGGCACCGGCCGAGCCTCCCGAGCGCGGGACATCGTAGGGCCGGTGCCGATCCGCGCGCGCGTCGCTCAAGCGCGCCTCGAGGCCTCGCGTGGGCGCCTGGGCGAGCCACACCTCCGCCGGGACGCTCCGGGGCCGGCTGACGTAGACGACGGCGACCAGCGAGGCGGCGAGCGCCAGTCCTCCACCGATCATGAAGGGGCTCGCGCGCCGCCACCCGGAGGCCGGGCGTGGGCGCGATAATGGGACGACCTCCGCTTCCTTCGGGGTCCCCAGGAGCCGGTCCGCCCGCAGCTCCATCTGCACGGCGTTGCTCAGTCCGACCTGGCAGCGCTCGCAGGAGAGCAGGTGCTCCTGGAAGCTCGCCGCCTCCTCCGGGCTCAGCTCTCCGTCCGCGAAGCGGGAGAGGTTCTCGCAGGGCGCGCTCATTGCCAGCCAGCCTCCTGCTCCTTGCCTTCGCCGGAGACCAGCGGCGTGAGCAGCTGCTTGAGCCTGCCTCGGGCCTGGTACAGCCACGTCGCCACGGTGCCCATGGGCACTCCGAGCTGGCGCGAGATGGCCTGGTACTTGTGCCCCTGGGCGTGGAGCACGTAGGCCGAGCGGTGCTTCTCGTCCAGCCGGTTGATGGCCTCCTGGAAGGCCGCGTCGGGCACGCGCTCCCAGGCCTCCCGCGCCGCGCCCTCGAGCGACGTCTCCTGCTCCTGTACCGCGCCGAGCGTCTGCTGCGCCCGTGCCTCGGTCTTCCGCCGCCGGCAGTGGTCGAGGAAGCGGTTCGTCAGCGTCGCACCCAGCCAGGCCTCTCGGGCTTCCACCCCTTTGTCCTCCAGCCGCTCGAAGTGGACCAGGGCGCGCTCGAGCGTCTCCTGCACCAGGTCCTCCGGATCCATGCCGCTGGTCCCGCAGAGCCTCCGCGCGATCTTCAGCAGCGCGGGCCGGTGCGCCTGGATGAGCGCTTCGGTGCGCCGCCGCTTCTCGTGCATGCTGTGCAGCGTGCTCTCGCTCAAGGAGGCCCCGGTCCCCCAGCGAGCATCTATCAAGTCGTCATTGCGAGGCGAGATCATCCGCATGCCGGCACGCCCGAGTGCGTGAGGAGGGTGGTTGCTACAGGCCGTCTGGAAGACGGGGAGCGGCGGATTTCTTTTGGGCGGGGATTTTTCGAGCCGTTTTTCGGCCCAGGGCCACGTTGACGCACACGCCGGGTCCTGGCGGTGCCGGCTGGACAGGAGCCCTTGCCTCTGGAAGAGGGGAGACGTGCGTCGCGCCGTCACCATCGTCCTGGCCGTGTGGGCCGTCGGGCTCGTCCTCGCGGAGGGCCTCCTGCAGATCTCCGCCGGAGCGGCCATGCTGCTGGCGCTGGTGCTCGCCGTGCGCAAGGCGCTGCGCCTCGAGCCCGATGTCCGGGCCTACGTGCGTGCCGCCCTGGCGCTGATGGCGTGGCAGCTCGTCTCTCCCGCGGTGGCGCTCGTGACGGGCGCGGCGGAGCGCTGGCCTCGCGGGGCTCGCTATGGGCAGGCGCTCGACACGGTGGCCACGGCGGCGGTGGCTTCGATCGGGACGGTGGGTGTGCCGTGGCTGCTGCTCGGTGGACTGGTGGCGGGCGGGTGGTTGCTCTCCTCGGCGCTGGGGCTATTCCAGCACTTCGTGCTCTGGGAGTGGGAGCCGCCGGCCTTCCTCAAGCTGAACCTGTCCCGGCTGCAGGAGAACTTCGGCACGGAGGAGAAGCCGCGCTACGCCGCCGGAGGCTTCCTGTTCCACCGGCTGCGCTTCTCTCATGGCGCCATCGCCGTCCTGGGGCCGGCGCTCGCCGTGCTGGCGCGGGGCAGGGTGGCGTGGCGCAGGGTGCTGGCCGGGGCGGTGGTGTGCGCGCTGCTGCTCGCGCCGTATGCGGCGTTTGCTCGCGCCGCGCTGCTGACCGGGTTCGCCGTGTGCGTGCTGGCGCTGCTGCTACTGAGCCGAGGCACGCCTCGCAAGGTGGGCCTCGCCGTCGCGGCGGCGCTGGTGGTGCTGGTGGCGGTGACGCCCGCCTGGCACGAGCGTCTGGGCAAGGCCGCGGAGAACCTCTTCGGCGGGGAGCGGTCGCTGGCGATGTCCGTGGGCTGGCGGCTCGTGAAGGCGCACCCGCTGGTGGGGGTGGGCTTCGGCAACCACAAGCCCGCCGCGCTCGCGACGCAGGCCGAGACGGGCATCACGGAGTTGCTGGCCACGGACGCGCACAACCTCTGGCTCACGACGTGGGCCGAGACGGGGCTGGTGGGGCTGGTGTTGCTGGCGACGGCCCACCTGCTGCTCGCCCGAGCGCTGGTGCGCAGGCACCGCGCGGGCTCCTTGCTGGCCACGGGCGCGCTGCTCTCCTTCGTGGGGTTCCACATCCTCTCGCTGGTGCACTACCTGCCGTTCCACCCCAGCGTGCACCTGTCCTTCTCGTTCATCTGGGGCCTGGGCCTGTGCCGGGGGAGTGAAGGGCTCGGCCTCCCTCGGGACGAGGGACAGCGCCGCCCGGACACGCCCTGACGGTGCGTCACCTGCCGGACCGGGGCTTCTCCAGCACCCGCCGGTAGACGGCGAGGGTGCGCCTGGCGCAGTCGTCCCAGGTGTAGCGCGAGGCTCGCTCCCGGCCCTTCTCCACCAGGCTCTTGCGCAGCCGGTCGTCTCTCAGGAGGCGGAGCACGGCCTCGGCCCAGGCCTGCGGATCCTCCGGAGGCACCAGGAGCGCCGCCTCGCCCGTGACTTCCGGAAGCGCCGAGACGTTCGAGGCCACCACCGGACACCCCGCCGCCATCGCCTCCAGGGCCGGCAGCCCGAAGCCCTCGTAGCGCGAGGGCAGCAGCAGCGCCTCCGCCGCGCCATAGAAGAGGGGCATCTCCTCCTCGGGCAGCTCCGCCAGCTCCACGGTGGAGTCGGGGAACCCCAGCTCCTTCGCCGCGCCCTTTCCCGCCAGCAGGACGATGGGCATGGACAGCCGCGGCGCGAGCTTCGCCAGCAGCCCCAGGTTCTTGTGCGCCTTGGGGTTGCCGACCGCCGCGAGGTAGCGCTCGGGCAGGCGGTGTCGCTGGATGAAGTCCCGGGCCTCGGAGGGCGCCGGAGGCTGGTAGCGCTCATCCACTCCCGGCGCGATGACCTGGAGCCGGTAGGGCGTCAGGCCCAGGTGTCTGGCCAGCTCGTCGCGAGAGAACTCGGACACGGTCAGCAGCGCCGAGGCGCGCTTCCCCCGAGGGCCGACGATGAGCCGATAGTAGAGCGAGTGGATGGGGCTGTAGTTCTCCGGCAGCGCCAGGTGGTTGGCATCGTGGAGCGTGGCCACGAGCCTTCCGTTCCACAGCCCCGGCAGCGAGAACGACGTGGCATGGAAGATGTCCGGGGCGAGCTCCAGGAGATCCGCCAGGAGCATGGGCTGCTCCAGGACGGGCGCCAGGAAGCCCGCGCGAGCACAGCGCAGCGGGATGGACGGCGTGAGCGCACCCAGGTCCCGGGGAAGGCCCTCGGGAGCCACGAGCCCCATGAAGGTCAGGTCCGGCGCGAGCGCGGGCAGCCGGCGCGCCAGCTCCAGCGCATAGCGTGCGATGCCGTGCATCCGGCCACGGACCATGCGCAGGTCGATGAGGATCCTTGCCACACCCTACGGACTAGCACACGCGGCGCCAAGGTGGGGTATGGCTCGTACGGCCCCCGGAGTCCCCAGGGGCCGGGGAGGGGAGGGCGCTCAGGGAATGCGCTTGAGGGTGAAGCGGGAGTTCACCTTCACGCCGCCCGCGCCACCGCCCATGCCTCCCATCGCCATCTCGGAGGCCAGGGTTCCGCCCATGTCCAGCAGCCGGCCGGCGGCCACGTCGAACCCGCAGGTGACGTCCACGTCCATCTTCACCCCGCCCATCGGCGCGTCGCCCGCGGCCATCGCATCGTCCGTCGGAGAGCCGCTGCCCATGTTCATGCCGCCCATGTTCATGCCGCCCATGTTCATGCCGCCCATGCTCGGCATGTTCATGCCGCCCATGTTCATGCCGCCCATCTCGGAGCCCTCGGCCTCGACGTCAGCGCCACCCAGCTCCTCGCTGTCGGACGGCGGCGGGGCGGCGGCGGCCTTCTTGCCCTTACCGCGCGGGGGAGTGGCCTTGGCGCCCTGCTCGGAGACCGTCACCTCGTTTCCGTCCATCCGGGTCCGGAGCTTCGCGACGGTACCCTCGAGCGAGGCCAGCTCCACGCGGATGGTGCCCTGCGGCATCGCCACGGTCGCGCTCTTGCCGGGCTCCATGCTGCCCTCGGGGAGCACCATCATCTCGAAGATCTGCTTGGGCAGCACGTCGACGCCCGGATCCTCCTGCTTGATGACCACCTTCTTGAGCGCGGGCGGGCGCTCGGTCGTCTTCATGGAGGCGGTGATCTTCCCCGTCTTCGGATCCACCGAGGCCACCAGGTCGACCTTCTGATCTCCCAGGGTGGTGGAGGTCGAGGCGCTGTTCGGCCCCAGGTGCGCCTTGTGGACGCCGACGAACATCTGCTCGTCGCGCATGTACACGGTGACCATCTGGAAGAACTTCGCGCGGCCCTTGCGGTCCACCTCGGCCTTCACCACGCGCGCGGCGGGAGGGATCTTGTCGAGGGTGGCGACCTTCGTGCCCTCCTGGAAGAAGTCCAGCTTCTCCACGGTGAGCTCGACATCGGCGGTGCCGTCCTTCCGGACCGCGAGCACCTTCTCGGTGAACGTCGTCTGGAGCTTCATCCGCATGGCTCCTCCGCCCATCGCCCCCATCCCGGGCATCCCCGGCATGCCGCCGCCCATGGCCATCTGGAACGTCGTGTCGTCCTCGTAGCTGAAGCGGTGCTTGTCGCCCTTCTTCCACTGGTAGTTCAGCTCCACCGCGAGCGCGGAGGTGGACACGAACAGGGAGAGACAGGCGGCGAGGACACGGGACATTCGAGGCATGAAGTGAAGCTCCAGGAGTAGGGAAGCGCGCGGGAGTCTGTCTGAGAGCGGAAGCCGATGCTAGAAGAGCCGCCGTGAAGGTCGCCCTCGTCCATGACTGGCTCGTCACCCTGCGCGGCGGTGAGCGCGTCCTCGAAGCCCTCTGCGAGCTGTTCCCCCAGGCTGACGTCTACACCCTCCTCCACCAGCCCGGGACGATGCCGCCCGCCATCGAGAACCGGCGCATCTACACCTCGTTCCTCCAGCGCATCCCCGGCATCCATACCCGCTACCGGCACTTCCTCCCGCTCTTCCCGCGCGCCATCGAGTCCTTCCACCTGCGGGACTACGAGCTCGTCCTCTCCTCCAGCCACTGCGTCGCCAAGGGCATCCGCAAGCCGCTGGGGGCAAAGCACCTCGGGTACATCCATGCGCCCATGCGGTACATGTGGGATCTCTTCGATGACTACTTCGGGCCGGGCCGCGCCTCACTGCCCGTGAGGACGGCCGCGCTGGCCGTGAGGCCCTGGCTCCAGCACTGGGATCGGAAGACGGCCGCCGGCGTCGATCGCTTCCTCGCCAACAGCCGCAACATCGCCACGAAGATCCACCGCTTCTGGGAGCGCGAGGCGGGCGTCGTCCACCCGCCCGTGGATCTCGAGCGCTTCTGCGCCGACTCCCTCGAGGGCACGGGCCGGGGAGGGTACTTCCTCTGGCTCGGCGCCTTCGCTCCGTACAAGCGGCTCGACATCGCCCTGGAGGCCTTCCGCACCCTGGACGCGCCGCTGTGGGTCGTCGGCTCCGGCCAGGAGGCCTCGAAGCTCACCTCCAGCCCGCTGCCGCCGCACATCCGCTTCCTGGGCAACGTGCCGGACGCGGAGGTGCCCGCCCTCTACCGCAACGCCCGCGCGCTCCTCTTCACCGGCGAGGAGGACTTTGGCCTCACCCCGCTGGAGTCCCAGGCCACCGGCCGCCCCGTCATCGCCTACGCCAAGGGCGGCGTGCTGGAGACGGTCACCCCGCGCACCGGCCTCTTCTTCTCCGAGCAGACCCCCGCCGCGCTCGCTGCCGCGGTGCGCCAGTTCGACGCCTGGGAGGCCGACTTCCGTCCCGAGGAGGCTCGCGCCCAGGCCCGCGGCTTCTCCAAGGCTGCCTTCCAGCGCGGCATCATGGCGGAGGTGGAGGCGCTCCTCCGCTCGCCTGCCTCGCCTCGCGCCGCTCAGCCCTGACAGCCCTGCCAGAGGGCCTCTGCTTTTCCGAACCGGCGAGTCCTCCCGAACCCCCCACCGCACTGGAGGGCATGTGGGCAAGCCCTTGGTTTCACGGGCCTTTCCGTGTTAGGAGGCCCCCGCGCCCCGGGGTGTCTGGCGGAGGACATCTCTTCCAGGCAAGGTGCGAGACTTGCAGCGACGGGGCCCCGTTCGGCAGGCCACAGGAGTCCAGGCGTGTTCAGTCGTCTCCAGCGCTTCTACACGTCCATCAAGGTCGCCACCGACATCGTCATGCTCACGGTGGCGTTCTGTCTCGCGTACGCCACGCGCTTCATCGGCCTGATCCCCGTCACCGATGGCATCCCGCCGCTGGATGAGACGCTCGCCTCGCTGCTGATGGCGCTCGTCATCTTCCCGCTCACCTTCCACCAGTCCAACCTCTACACCACCAACCGCTCGCGCACCCACATCGGAGAGCTGTTCGCGGTCTTCAAGGCCTCCATCACCGCGACGCTCATCCTCGTGGCGCTCACGTACTTCACTCGCGAGCGCTACTCGCGTCTCACCCTGGCGCTCTTCCTGGGCTATGCGCTGGTGCTCGTGTCGGTGACGCGCCTGGTGCTCCGCCTGGCGCTCTCCGAGGTCCGCCGCCGTGGCTACAACCTGAAGACCATCCTCGTCATCGGCGAGGGCGATCTCGGCCGGCGCGTCGTCGAGACGGTGCGCGATCACCGCGAGCTGGGCTTCCGCGTGGTGGGCGTGCTCGCGCAGGACCTGGAGAAGGCCCGCCGCAAGGTGCGTGGCGCTCCGGTGATCGGCCGGGTGGAGGACGTGGAGCGGGTGCTCGACGAGCAGCCCGTGGACCAGGTCATCATCGCGCTGCCGCTCGAGCAGCAGGCCGTGGTGAAGCAGCTCATGGAACTGCTCGCCCTGCGCACCGTGGACGTGAAGGTCGTCCCGGACCTCTACCAGTACATCACCCTCTACGGCGGGCTGGAGGAGTTCGGCGGCCTGCCCATCATCAGCCTCCAGGGCGATCCCATGGATGGCTGGAGCCGCATCGGCAAGCGCGCCTTCGACATCCTCTTCTCGCTGGTGGCCATCGTGTTGACGGCGCCCATGATGGTGGTGACGGCGCTGATGGTGAAGCTCACCAGCCGAGGCCCCATCCTCTACAAGCAGGAGCGCATGGGGATGGACGGCCGCACCTTCCACATCCTCAAGTTCCGCACCATGCGCATCGACGCCGAGGTGACGGGCGCGAAGATGGCCAGCGCGGATGATCCGCGGCGCACGCCCATCGGCACCTTCCTGCGCAAGTACTCCGTGGACGAGCTGCCCCAGTTCTTCAACGTGCTGGTGGGCGACATGAGCCTGGTGGGCCCGCGCCCCGAGCGCCCCGTCTTCATCGAGGAGTTCAAGCGGCAGATCCCTCGCTACCACCTGCGCCACAAGGTGAAGGCCGGCATCACCGGCTGGGCGCAGATCAACGGCCTGCGCGGACAGACGTCCATCCAGAAGCGCATCGAGTACGATCTCTATTACATCGAGAACTGGTCGCTCTTGATGGACCTGAAGATCCTGGTGCGCACCGCGCTCGGCGGCTTCCTCTCGAAGAACGCGTACTGAGCGGCCCTGTCATGCCTACACGCGGTTACCTGCTCGGGGACGGACGGCGTGTGAAGTCCAGCCTCTCCGCAGGTTTCAGCTCGGGCTGAAGCGCTCAGGGCCCGAAGGAGTGCCGCGCATCGTCATGGAAGCCGTCTAGAATCGCGCTCCTCATGGCGGAAAAGCTCGGTGCGATCCTGGTCCGGAAGGGCCTCATCAATGCCGGTCAGCTCGACGAGGCCCTCAAGGCCCAGATGATCTATGGCGGTCGACTGGGGACCAACCTCGTCGAGATGGACTACCTGGACATCGAGACGCTGGGCAACGTGCTCTCGGAGCAGTGCCGCAGCCCCCAGGCCACGATCGCGGAGTTCGAGGCCGTCACGGTGGCCACGCTCAGCGTCATCCCCGCGGCGCTGGCCGAGAAGCACTTCGTGTTCCCGCTCGCGGTGGACGGCCGCAAGCTGAAGCTGGCGATGGCCAGCCCCTCGGACATGGCGGCGGTGGATGAGATCTCGTTCACCACGGGCCTGCGCGTCATCCCCTGCGTCGTCCCGGAGCTGCGGCTGTACCTGTACCTGGAGAAGCGCTACGGCATCGTCCGGCCCGAGCGGTACATCAAGCTGGATGGGGACGCTACCCGGACTGGAGCTGGAGCCCGGCTCCCAGGAGGAACTCCCGTCACGGCGTCCGCGGGGGCGGCGGCGCCTCCTCGTCCCGCGCCTCCTCCGGCGGCGGCCAAGCCCGGAGGCATGTTCGGCGGGCTCGAGCCCGGTCAGTTCCTGAGTGACGAGTCGGGGGGCAACGAGCTCGCCCTGGAGATGCCCTCGCTGGATCAGGTCCAGGTTCCCACTCCGACGGAGGCCGAGGCCTCCGAGCGGGACTCGCTGGGAGGGCTCGCGCCGGGGCAGTTCCTGAGCGGGGACGATGACGATGGGAGCATCGACGCGGGGAACATCTCCCTGGGCAGCTTCAAGCCCTCCGCGGCTCCTCCCGCGCCTCCGGCTCCCGCGGCTCCTCCGGTGGCGCCAGGGCGGCCAGGAGCTCCCGCGGCGCCTCAGGGGGCCGCGGCTCCGCCCGCAGCGGGGGCTGCCCGTCCCGCCGGGGCTCCGTTGCCTCCCGCTGCCTGGAACTCCATGGCGGGCTCGGGTGCTCCGCAGGGGGCTCCGGGTGCTCCGGCCCTGGATCCTCGGATGCAGGCGCCTCAGGGGCCGGCCACGCGGCCCGGGATTCCGCAGCAGCCGGGCACTCCGATCGGCACGCCCGTGATTCCGGCCGCGGCGCCTCCCGGGGGGGCACCCTGCGGCAGCGGCTCATCCTCCGGCGGCGGCTCATCCCGCCGGGCCTCCGCAGCCAGGCGCGCCGATGGCGGGTCCGGGCGCCGTTGCCCATGCGGCCCAGCAGGCCCAGCAGGGGCGTCCAGGGCCCGCGACGATGGCGGGAGTTCCGCCCGCGGCGCAGCCTGGGGCTCCCGGGGCTCCGCCTCAGCGTCCTCCCGCGCCGGCTATGCCTCAGCAGCCTCCCGCGGCGGCCATGCCTCAGCAGCCTCCCGCGGCGGCTCTCAGGCCGCCGACCCTTGCACCTACTCCGGGGCAGCCGTTGCCGGCAGGGGCCGTTCCGCCCGCGGCTCGGCCTTCCGTTCCGGGCCCTGCCACCCAGGTCCCGCTGCCCGCCCGTCCGACCCTGGCGGGAGTGCCGCCCGGTGCTCCACCGACACAGCATGGGGTGCCGCACGCGCAGGTGCCGGCTCCGCAGGGTGCCGCTGGAGCGCATCCCGCTTCCCCGGGCGCGCATCCGATGCCCACTGGAGCGCATCCCGCGTCCGGGCATCCGGGTGGACAGCCCGTGCCGCCGGGCGCTCACCCCCCGCACGCGGCACCGGGGGGTGCTCCGCAGCTACAGCCGGTCCCTCATGCCGCGCAGGTTCCTCCGAGCATTCAGCACCTGCCGCCCGGCATGACCCATGCGCCGATGCCGCCGGGCGCGCAGCAGATGCCCGTGGCGGGAGGACAGGTTCCGCAGGTACCGCCGGGAGCTGCTCGACCACAGATTCTCGGGGCCGCGCCCGTGCCTCAGTCCGTTCCGACGGGAGCCGCTCCGGGGGCCGTTCCTGGAGCCCTGCCTCGGGCACCTCAGGTCGCCGCGCAGCCGAATGCGGGAATGCCGCAGAGGCCCGCGACGATTGCGCCGATGCCCCCGCAGCCCGCTGCCGCGCCGGTGCCTCCCGCACGGCAGACCTCCGCGGGCATTCCGGTGGTGCCTGCTCAGTCGGGGACGCCTGGAGCCCCTGGCGCGCCCGTCACGCAGGTCCCTCCAGGTGCGATGGCGAGGCCCACCGCGCCGGGAGTGGCGGGGCCCCCGGGTGCTCCCGCACCCCAGATGCCGGCCGGGGCCACCCGACCGCCGATCCCCGCCACGTTGCCAGGAGTGGCCGCCCCCGCTGGACAGGCTCCCGTGGGAGCTCACTCGCCGGGAGCGCCTCCGCCGGGCCTTGCCGCGCGTCAGTCACCCCAGAGCCGGAGCGGTCTGCCGGCCGTGGGCGCGCCGCCCGTGGCGCACCCGTCCGCGTCGCCCGTGCTGGCACCGCCTGGAGCGCCCACCCAGGCCCAGGCGGTTCCTCCCGCGATGCAGACTCGCCCCCCGGTTCCTGTACCCACGGGGCCGGCCGCGGGCCAGCGCCCGACCATGGCTCCGGTGCCGCAGGTTCCCGCGCAGCCTCCGGTTCCGGTTCCTCCTGGGATGGCTCCGGTGGGAACTCCGGCGCAGCGTGCCGGTTCTCTGACGCCCGCGGCGATGCCTGCCATCCCGAGCGTTCCGGCGGTTGCGAGCATGGCGCCTCCGCAGATCGCTCCCGCAGCTGCGTCCGCGATGCCGCGAACCGCGCCTCCCATTCCTCCCGTCTCCGGGACGCCCGCTCCGATGGCCCAGCCCGCGCCTCCTGCCGCCCGGCCGTTCCCGGCGGCGGGCCCGGCTGGAGACATGGCGGCTCGCGCTGGAGCACAGGCGGGCCCACCCGCCGCGGCGAGGCCACCCGCGCGAGTTCCTCCCGCGCCGAGCAACCCCGTCCCCGTGGCGCTCTCCATGGACCAGTCCAGCCCGCTGGATGTGCTGACTCCGGCCAAGGCAGGGGCGGCGCTCGACGTCGATGACGTGTTCGAGCCCGATGCGGAGCTCGAGGCGGTCGAGGAGTCTCAGTCCTCCGCACCGTCGCTCTCGGTGCCCTGGGACACGTCTCCGCCCGTACCCGAGAAGGCGGAGAAGCACGCGGCACCGAAGCCGGGCGTCGCGGCCTTGGAGAGCCCCAAGCCGCCATCGGTCAAGCCGGTGGAGGCTCCGGTCCTCGCGGCGGAAGAGCTGCCTGCCGAAGAGCTCACGCTCGAGTCGGGCGAAGAGCTGGCCGAGGAGCTGCCGGTCGATCTGTCTGAAGCGGCGCTTGCGAAGCCCGCGGTGAATCCGTTCGACGAGGTCGCCCCGGGGGCCCCGGAGCTGCCGGTCGAGGAAGTCTCCGCGGAAGAGGCCCCCGAGCTGTCGGCCGAGCCCGTGTCGGCGGAGGCCCCGGTGCTGTCCCCTGAGCCGGTGTCCGGGGAGGCCCCGCTGCTGACCGCCGAGCCGGTGTCCGGGGAGGCTCCGCTGCTGAGCGCCGAGCCGATGTCCGCGGAGCTCCCGGTGCTGACCTTGGAGCCAGCGCCTGCGGAGGCGCCGGTGTTGTCGGCCGAGCCGGTGTCCGGGGAGGCTCCGCTGCTGACCGCCGAGCCGGTGTCCGCGGAAGCTCCGCTGCTGACCGCCGAGCCGGTGTCCGCGGAGCTTCCTGCGGTGTCGCTCGAGGAAGTATCCGAGGAAGCCCCCGAGCTCTCCGCCGAAGCGGCGTCCGAGGAGGCCGCCCCGGAGCTGTCTGCCGAGCCGGTCTCGGTGGAGGCACCGGTGCTGACCGCCGAGCCAGTATCCGCGGAGGCTCCGCTGCTGACCGCCGAGCCGGTGTCCGCGGAGCTCCCTGCGGCGGTAATCGAAGAGGTGCCCGAGGAAGCACCGGAGCTGGGGGCCGAGGCGGAGCCCGCGGAAGCCGCCATCGCCTCGAGCGAGGAGGTCGTGGCGGAGGCGCAGGTCGCGAAGGTCGGAGAGCCGGTCCCCGAGGCCTCGAGGCCGGCGCTGGACCTGGCCGAGCTGCCGCCTGCTCCCGAGGAGCCGATGCAGCTGGCGGCGACCTGGGAGTTCATGGGGATGGCCGAGTCCCAGGCGAGCACCCACGCGAGCACCCACGCGGCGAAGGTCGAGGAGCGAGGGCTGGAGCTGGATACCGCGGTTCCGCCGATGCCCGACTACACCGGCACGCCCCAGGACGAGGTGGCGCTGGCGCCGACCTGGGACTTCGTGCCGCAGTGGCAGCCTCCGGAGGAGGCTCCAAAGGCCGAGCCGACCGCTCCGGCCGAGCCTGCTCCCGAGCTCGCTGCCGAGGAGCCCGAGTCCGCCGCGATTCCGGCCGCCAGCGCGAGCGAGGACGTCACGGCCACGGGCAAGTACGGCATCTCCAGCGCGCAGCCCGCGATGACAGGCAAGTACGGCATCGCGACCGCGGAGCCCGAGCACGAGCCCGAGCCCGAGCCCGCCAGCGAGCTCGGGATCGAACGGGGCGACAGGACCGGCCTCTTCGGAGTGTTGAGCGAGGAGCCGGAGGAGCCACCCGCCGCCGAGGTGCAGCCAGCCGCGAGCCCGGCGATCACCACGACCAGCAAGTACGGGATCGGCACGGGTGAGCCCGCCAGGACGGGGAAGTACGGCACGGTGAGCGCTGACGTCGTGTCGACGGGCAAGTACGGCATCGGGCTCGCGGACCCGTCGGGCACGGCGAAGCCCGGGAGTGGAGCGGCCGCCCCCGCCGCGCCTGTGGCCGCGCAGCCAGGCCCCTTCGACGATCAGAGCTGGGATCAGCTCATCGGCTCGGCGGAGCCGGAGCTCCCCGCGGAGCAGGCTCCCGCCGAGCCCCAGGAGGCGGATCCCTTCGCGGAGTTCGCGGCCGAGGCCGCCCGGGCCAAGGCCCCTCCAGCTCCGGCGCCCGCGCCAGCAGCTCCCGCGGCGCCCCGGCCTGCCCGGCCCCTGGGCCCGCAAGGCGGAGGCTCCAAGGAGTAGTCCTCCGCCCGGCGCGCTCCGGGCCCTGAAACGACGAAGGGCCCCGGAGCCAGGCTCCGGAGCCCTCGCGTCACCCGCTCACGGGTGGCTCAGCTGCAGCCGCTGGTGGCGCCGCAGTTGGAGCACTTGTAGCAGGCACCGCTGCGCACCATGATCGCGCCGCAGGTGTGGCAGGGCGGGGCGTCCGCCTGGTTGAGCCAGGTGCTCTTCGCGGTGGACACCACCGGCAGCTGCAGGGCCGCCTGCGCGGGCTTCGCCGGAGCCTCCTTCGCCTCGAGCGCCACCTCGGCCTCCTCCGCCTGCTGCTTGGGCAGGAACTTCAGCTCCAGCCACCGGAAGATGTAGTCCGTGATGGACTTGGCGATCGGGATCGCCGGGTTGCCGGTGAAGCCGCTCGGCTCGAAGCGGGTGTGGCAGAACTTGTCCGTCAGCACGTGCAGCGGCACGCCGTACTGGAGCGCTAGCGACACGGAGGTGGCGAAGCTGTCCATCAGCCCGCTCACCACCGAGCCCTCCTTCGCCATGACGATGAAGAGCTCGCCCGGCGTGCCGTCCTCGTACATGCCCACCGTCAGGTAGCCCTCGTGGCCGCCGATGGAGAACTTGTGCGTGATGGACTGCCGCTCGTCCGGCAGGCGCCGGCGCACGGCCTTGGGCTCCGGCTTCACCGCCGGCTCGGGCTCCACCGCCGCCACCTTCGTGTCCTTCACCTTGTCCTTCGAGGTGTTCAGCGGCTGCGTCCGCTTGCACCCGTCGCGGTACACGGCGATGGCCTTCAGCCCGCGCTTCCAGGCCTCCAGGTACGCCTTCTCGATGTCCTCCACCGTGGCGTTGGACGGCATGTTCACCGTCTTCGAGATGGCTCCCGAGAGGAACGGCTGGCACGCCTCCATCATCTGGATGTGGCCCATCCAGCCGATGCTCCGCTGGCCCTTGGCCGGCTTGAAGGCGCAGTCGAACACCGGCAGGTGCTCGGGCTTGAGGTGCGGCGCGCCCTCGATGGTGTCGTGCTTGTCCAGGTACCCGATGATGTCCTGCGCCTGCGTCTGCGGGTAGCCCAGCTTCTCGAGCGCCAGCGGCACCGTCTGGTTGACGATCTTCAGCATGCCGCCGCCCACCAGCTTCTTGTACTTGATGAGCGCGATGTCCGGCTCGATGCCCGTGGTGTCGCAGTCCATCATGAAGCCGATAGTCCCCGTGGGCGCCAGCACCGTCACCTGGCTGTTGCGGAAGCCGTGCTCGGTGCCCTGCGCCAGCGCCTCGTCCCAGGCCGCCTTCTGCGCCGCGTACAGCTCCTGGCTCACGCCCTCGGGCGCGATCTGGTAGGCCGCCTTGCGGTGCTTGCGGATGACGCCCAGCATCGGCTCGGCGTTCTTCGCGTAGCCGGCGAAGGCGCCCTGGCGCTCGGCGATGCGCGCGCTCGCGGCGTACGCCTGCCCGCACATCAGCGAGGTGATGGCGCCCGCGTAGTTGCGGCCCTCCGTCGAGTCATACGGCAGGCCCGTGGCCATCAGCAGCGCGCCCAGGTTGGCGAACCCCAGCCCCAGCGGCCGGTAGTCGTGGCTGTTCCTGGTGATCTTCTCGGTGGGGTACTTGGAGAAGCCGACGATGATCTCCATCGAGAGCAGCACCACGTCCACCGCGTGCCGGAAGGCGGTGACGTCGAACTCGCCGTCGATGGTGCGGAAGTGCATCAGGTTCAGCGACGCCAGGTTGCACGCCGAGTCATCCAGGAACATGTACTCGGAGCAGGGGTTGGACGCGTTGATGCGCGCGGTGTTCGCGCACGTGTGCCAGGCGTTCACCGTGCTGTCGAACTGCAGGCCCGGATCGCCACACAGGTGCGCCGCCTCGGCGATCTCGCGGAACAGCTCGCGCGCCCGGAACGTGTCCATGGGCCGCCCGTCGCGCACCGCGCGCGTCGTCCACGCCCCGTCGTCCACCACCGCCTTCATGAACTCGTCGGTGACGCGCACCGAGTTGTTCGAGTTCTGGAAGAAGACGGAGGAGTACGCCTCGCCGTTGAAGGACGGATCGTACCCGGCCTCGATGAGCGCCCAGGCCTTCTTCTCCTCCTGCGCCTTGCAGCGGATGAAGTCCAGGATGTCCGGGTGCTCGGCGTTGAGGATGACCATCTTCGCCGCGCGGCGCGTCTTGCCGCCGCTCTTGATGACGCCGGCGAACGCGTCGAAGCCCTTCATGAAGGACACCGGGCCGGACGCGGTGCCACCGCCGGCCAGCAGCTCGCGGCTGGCGCGCAGGCTGGACAGGTTGCTGCCGGTGCCCGAGCCGTACTTGAAGAGCATGCCCTCCGTCTTGGCCAGCGTGAGGATGGACTCCATGGAGTCATCCACCGAGTTGATGAAGCACGCCGAGCACTGCGGATGCGCCTCCACGCCCACGTTGAACCAGACGGGCGAGTTGAAGGACGCCTTCTGGCGCAGCAGCAGGTGCGTCAGCTCCGCGTGGAACGTCTCCCGGTCCGCCTCCGAGGCGAAGTAGCCGCCCTCCACGCCCCAGGCCGTCACCGTGTCCACCACGCGGGCCACCAGCTTGCGCACGCTGCTCTCGCGCTCGGGCGTGCCCGGGGTGCCGCGGAAGTACTTGGACGCCACGACGTTCGTCGCCAGCATGGACCAGGACTTCGGCACCTCGATCTGCTTCTGCTCGAAGACGACGCGCCCGTCCTCACCGGTGATTCCCGCCGAGCGGTACTCCCAGGCCAGCTCGTCCGCCGGATCCACCCCGGGCGTCGTGAAGAAGCGCTTCACCGTCAGCCCGCCGGAGGCGCTCTTCGCCTTCTTGGCCGCCTTCTTCCCATTGATTGCCGGCTTCGAAACCAGATCCTTCTCCATGGACCGACCTCCGGTGCTGCTCGGGCGTTTCACTCAAAGTGTGGATGCAAAATTTTGCAGAACCCCTCAACCCCGCGAGATCCCTAGGGGACCTGCTGATCGGCCTCGGACAGCGCCGAGCGAACGGACAGGGGACTGCTGGACCGGGACAGCAGCTGCCAGGCGCTCGAACGGAAGCCAGTGAGGGGAGCCCACCCGGTACAGAAGCTGAACCCCATATCCTGTGTCCCTCACTGTCCTGCCCCCAATATGTAGGGGTGTTGCCTGGGCCGCTACCACCTGCTGCTCGCCGGGACCGCGACCGGCCAGGGCAGCTGGGGGGCGCGTTTCTAGTGCCGTTTCCCGGCCGAAATCAAGGTGCGTCGCGTGGAAAGTATTCATGTGGCAAGCCATGTATGGTCACACTGCGGAGCTGAGTCTGATCACAAGCGGATATTTGCTGTGAGTCTGCTCACGGATCCCACCTGTGCCTAGTCCCCCGCCGGCGAGCGGGGAGGGGGCAGGAGCGGGCGGTGGTCGCTTTCGGACAGGGTGTGCGTTAGGAGGAGAACGCCATGCCTCCTCCATTCCAGCGCCATGTCTTCGTGTGTACGAACCGCCGCCCCGATGGGCACCCCAAGGGGTGCTGCGCCACCAAGGGCAGCGAGGAAATCCGAGCCGCCTTCAAGACGGAGCTGGAGAAGCGCGGCATCAAGGGGCAGATGCGCGCCAACGCGGCCGGCTGCCTGGACACGTGCGCCTTCGGCCCCTCCGTCGTCGTCTATCCGGAGGGTGTCTGGTACGGGAACGTGAAGCTGGAGGACGTGCCCACCATCGTCGAGGAGCACCTCATCGGCGGGCGTCCGGTGGAGCGGCTGCTGATGAAGTTCCAGGCCTCGAAGAAGGAGCCGAAGCTGGTGGAGCTGCAGACGCCGGAAACGACGAAGGCGGGGAGCTGACGCCGAGCGCCAGTCTCCACCGCCTCCGGTACCGCGAGGGCTTCAGCCCTCTTCTTCCGTGAGACTAGCGGCGGCGGCCGAACAGCCGCAGCAGCGCGAGGAAGAGGTTGATGAAGTCCAGGTACAGCGTGAGCGCGCCCACGATGCTCAGCGAGGCGACGGAGCCGTAGCCGCTGGCGGCGTGCATCTGCCGCAGCTTCTGCGTGTCATAGGCCGTCAGGCCCGCGAAGACGACGACGCAGGCGCAGGAGGTGACGAAGGACATCATGTCGCTGCGCAGGAAGATGTTCACCACGCCGGCGACGATGACTCCCACCAGGCCCATGAAGAGGAAGGCGCCCCAGCCGCTCAGGTCCTTCTTGGTCACCGTGCCGTAGATGCTCATCGCGCCGAAGACGCCACCCGTCAGCAGGAAGGCCTCGCCGATGGAGCCCGCGGTGTAGATGAGGAAGTAGATGGACAGTGTCATCCCGGTGAGCGCCGCGTAGCCGATGAACATCAGCCCGGCCACCGCGCCGGACAGTCGGGGCGCCAGGAACGAGAGCGCGAAGACCAGGCCCAGCTCCGCCAGCAGCAGCGGGATGCGCCAGGTGAGGGCCACGTTCAGCAGCGCCTCGTTGCTGACGGTGACCACCGCCATCACGCCGGTGATCCACAGGCCGGCGAACATCCAGCCATACACGCGCGACATGAACGCGCGGCGAGACTCCTGAACGAGGACGGAGTTGGCCTCCTCCGAGGAGGTCGTCTGCCATCCATTGGTTTCCCACGCCATGTGTGCTTCGTCCTTTCCGGCGCCGGGAAGGCCCCGGCGATGCCCCCCCCTTATAACGTGAAGCGGGGGGGCCGCGCGCCATCCACTGGCGCACGGGCGCCAGCCGGGCTGTCGCGCTGCTCGTGGATTCCGTGGCTCAGATGGCCTTCCAGGCCATGAGCAGCTTGTGGGCGACCTCGGTGGTGATGAGCGGCAGCACGCCGCCTCCGCCCATGATGTTGACGATCTCTCCCATGGAGCCCCGGCACACGCCGCCCCAGGCCGGCTGCTTGGAGAGCCCCACCGAGGCATACGCGGAGTAGTCCACGTAGAAGGACGTGGGCAGCGCGCCGGACTCGGTGCAGACGAAGTGGTCCTCGGGCGTCGTCTGGACGAGCTCCTGCACCACGAAGCCGCCGCCGGTGGTGTCCGTGGCGGCGCGCTCGCACAGCTCCGGCCACGTCAGCGGGCCGCCGTAGAGCGCCTGGGTGCGCTCGTTGTACGGGACGCTGCCCACGGAGCGTCCGAGGAAGACGGCCTTCCCGCCGTAGTCCCAGGCGCGCTTGAGGACGAAGCGGCTCGGCTCGGCGGCCACGGCGGCCACCAGATCGTCCAGCGCCTCGCCTCCGGGACCCACGCCGGGGCCTCGGCGGAAGCGCCGTGTCCAGGGCACGCAGTCGCGGATGGCCGCCAGCTCCTCGGGGCTCAGGCCCGCGCCCTGCGCCAGCTCCGGATCAGCCGCGGCCTGCGAGAGCAGGGCGAACGTCGTCTTCACCTCCATGTGCGTCGAGGGCGGGTTGAGGAAGACGGCCTTCCTGCCCGGCACCGTCGCCAGGAAGTCCTCCAGCCAGGGCGAGGGCGTCTCCTCCAGCCGCCGCACGAAGAGGTGGCGGTAGACCAGATCGTACTTCTTGCCGTTCACGATGAAGGCGTCGTCTCCGGACACCTCGTCCGGGTGGACGACGTCCGCGTCCGCGCCGAACTCCCGGAAGCGCTCGGCCAGGTAGCGCAGCTCGGTGATCTGCGCGTCGTTGCGGCGGCAGAGCAGGGCGATGGTGTCCGGCAGCTTCCCGCGACGCTCAAGGGCGTACCCGTCCAGCAGCGCGCGGTAGAGGGCCAGGGCGTTGCTGCCGTTGAGCGTCAGCAGCGCGTGGATGGCCTTCTCGGGGTAGCCGAAGTGGCGGGCCACCACCTCGAGGAAGGTGCGCGCCGCGATGTCCGAGTAGCCCTGCATCGCGGGGATGGTGGTGTTGATCTCCAGCGCGCGGGGCTGGTTCGCCGTGTTGACGAAGAAGTCCACGCGCGTGTTGGGCAGCCGGGCGAGCTGCTTCCAGGTGCGCTCGGCGATGGAGCGCTCGAGCGGAGACAGCGCCCCGAGCAGCACCTCGCTGGAGGCGCCGTTGAGCACCGCGTCGCCCATCTTCAGGGTGGCCGAGCCCAGCCGGGCGGCCAGCTCGGAGCGGCGGCGGATCTCCGCGGCGTCCAGGATGACGGGGGTGGCGGTGACGGGAATGGGGATCGTGGTCCCATCCTTCTGGGTCACTGCCAGGCCTCGCTGGTAGGCGGTTTTCGCCAGCTCGGCGCCGAACTTGGGAGCCTGGAACCGCAGCACTTCTAAAAGTTCATTCACGGGGATAGATCCTCTTCACACCCCTGGACCCCACGAGGGCCAGAAGGAGCACGACAGATGGCCAGGACGCTCGAGTTCTTCTTCGACTATGCCAGCCCCTATTCCTACCTGGCCTCCGCGCAGGTGGAGGCGCTGGCGAAGCGTACCGGAGCCGAGCTTCGCTGGCGCCCCTTTCTCCTGGGGGCCGTCTTCAAGGCCACCGGCAACGTGCCACCCATCAGCACCGCGAGCAAGGCCGCCTATCTGGCCAAGGATCTCCTGGACTGGACGCGCTACCTGGGCCTGCCGCCGTTCCAGATGCCGGGCACCTTCCCCATCAACTCGCTGAAGGCCAACCGCCTGGGGCTGGTGGCCGCCGAGCAGGGGCGCATCGCCGCGTTCTCCCACGCCGCCTACCGGGCCGCGTTCGTCGACGGCAAGGACCTGAACGAGCCGGGCGTGCTCGCGGAGCTGGCGCGCGCGGCGGAGCTGGAGCCGCAGCAGGCGCTGGCCAAGGCCGAGTCCCAGGACATCAAGGACGCGCTGCGCCGCAACACCGACGAGGCCATCGCTCGCGGCGCCTTTGGAGCCCCGACGTTCTTCGTGGGGGAGGAGATGTTCTTCGGCAACGATCGGATGCAGTTCGTGGAGCGTGCGCTGGGCGGGGGGTGAGACGCACCTTGCACCGCGCTTGGACCTGGCTTACAAACACAATCGCAGTTCATCTTGGAATTCGTGGACGTGAGCCTTTCTGCCCATCATCCGGAGTGGAGCCCCCGGCGCAGGCGCGTGTTGGCGCTGCCGTTCGTGGTGCTCTGCGCCGTGGTGTACCTGGGCAGCGCGATGCACTTCGCCTTCGTCCAGCACTCCACGTGCTTGGAGCATGGCGAGTCCATCCACGTCGATGAAGACCAGGGGGCCGTGCAGCCTCGGCCGGTGGAGGTCTCCTTCGCCGACGAGCGCGTCACCCAGTCCAGCCAGAGCGTCGCGGCCTCCCACGGCGCCGACGCCCACTGCGCCCACACCTTCTTCCGCCGGGAAGGGCTGGCCCCCACGGCCAGCGTGCCGTTCGAGGCGGAGGTCGCGATCGAGCCTGGAAGGGCTCTCGCCCCGCGGCAGATCCACCCGGAGCCCGTCGCCCGGCTCCGTCTGGCGCCCAAGTCGTCTCCTCCGCTGTCCTGAGCCACTCGGAGCACGTCCGCCGTGCGGCACCCGTGTGCCGTACGGGGGGGATCCGGCCATCGCCGTCACACGTCCCTGGGCCCGCTCAGCGCGTGAGCCTCGCGGCGTGTGTCCCCCTCGGCTGACGTGAGGCTCCGCCGCGCGTGGGCTTCGTCCGCGCGCCAGCGCTCCGTCCCCAGCTCTCCATCTCCCCGCTGTCGCCCGTCGTGCGCCGATGCTCCTGCCCGAGCAACGCGGTGCGCGGGGGGCGTGCTGATGCCGTACCGCCGTACCAACCCGTGGAGTCACACACACATGAAGATGAAGCTTCTTTCCGCTGTCTTGCTGTCCGCCGCGCTGGTCGCCGGTTGCGGCGACGATGAGGAGAGCGTCGATGCCGACGCTTGCGAGCACCTCCAGGAGGGGCCCTCTTCCTCCCTCACGGCTTCCACCGACAACACCGGCGCGCCCGCGGTGAGCAACGATCATCGCCGCTATGACATCGCGCTCATCGACGCGGTGAGCGGCAAGGGCGGGATCGTCTCGTTCGCCGTGTCGGAGGCCGCCGACTACACCGTGTACCTCAACGGCGCGGTGCCGGTGACCGTCAAGACCGCGAACGGTCAGACGATCGAGCCCGAGGTCAGCGGCACGGGCTCCTCCGAGTGCGACGAGATCAAGCGTCGCCACACGTTCGCGCTGCAGGTGGGCACGCACACCCTCAGCTTCGGTCCCACCACGGAGACCTCCGTCGGGCTGGTCATCGTCGAGGCGAACCATGAGCACGACCATGAGGACTGAGCGCATGAAGACGACGATCCTGCTGCTCGGGCTGCTGGGGCTGGTGGCCTGCGCGAAGTCTCCGTCCGCGGCCCACCCGGAGCTGGTCTCGGCCCACGAGAAGATGGAGGCCGAGCACCAGGCCATGGAGGCCGCCCACGAGAAGATGGAGGCGGACCACAAGGCCTGGAGCGACGAGCACGACAAGGCGAAGGGCTCCGCGGCGGACGCCGAGCACGACGCGCTCGAGGCGAAGCACCAGCAGCTCCTCGAGCGGCATGGCGCGGTGATGGAGAGCCACAAGCAGCTCGTCGAGCAGCACGGTCAGCTCGAGACCACGCACGGGGGTGACACCTCGGCGGCGTCGAGCGAGCACGAGCGCATGCAGACCGAGCACGAGCGGATGCGCGCGGAGCACGAGGCCATGGTCCGCGAGCACGAGCAGATGCGCGAGGACCACCAGCGGATGCTGGGCGGTCACTGAGACCTGGTTGTAGCCGGGGGGAGGTGCTCGCGCCTCCCTCCCGGATTCCCGAGGCGGGCTCGTGCCTGCCTCTTCTCGCGGTTCTTCCTGGAGATGACGCATGGGTAGCTTCCAGCAGTTCCTGAACGACAAGCAGATCGACACCAAGGTCCTCAAGCGCCTGTCGGCGCAGCTCGAGGCCCACTCCGAGGACGACGTCGCCCTGGAGCGCAAGCGCTGGGCGAAGCGGCACGACAAGGACACCCAGGGCAAGTCCTACGCGGAGCTCGGCATCGCCAAGCCGAAGAGCGGGCGGGGCGTGAGCGAGCAGCAGCTCCGGGCCGCGATCGCGGATCAGCCGCTGCCTCCCCGGGTGCGCGGGAAGATCGTTCGCGCGGTGAACGCGCTGCTCACCAAGAAGGGCGGGGAGCAGGTGACGCACGCCGCCCTCTTCGGGGACACGAAGCCTCGCAAGGGCGTGAAGCCCAAGGCGAGCTGAGGCTCCGGCGATGACACCGACCCTGCCTCTCACGCTTCCCCTGGAGCTTCGCCGGGATGGGGAGCGCCTGTTCGAGATCTCCATGTGGTGCCTCGGGCGGGATGTGAACCACCCGGAGGGCAACCTGCTGCTGCGGCGCGGGCTGTCGCGCGAGCGCCCGCCCGAAGGACAGAAGGGCGGCAGCGTGTACACCGGCTCGCTGCCGGGAGGCGGGGTCCTCAAGCTGTGGGCCTTCGGCGCGCTGTGCGGCGACAGCGACGAGTCCATCTACATCCGGCGGGATGGCTTCACGCCGCTTCGGGTGGACAGGGCCCTCGTGAGGTGGCCCGTCTTCGAGGCGGAGGCGCTGGGCTCCGCGCAGGCTCCCAGCACGCCCGAAGAGCAGCGGCTGTGCCGCGCCGCCGTGGTGACGCTGTCGGAGTGGATGGGCGGGTATGAGGCGTGGGTGGCGCGGGAGGTGGGGCTGTCGTGGCGCTCCGCGTGCTTCGCGGAGCGTCGGAAGGCGCCCCCCGTGCAGGTGGGGGAGCTGGCCGATGCGTGGTGGCGGATCGCCGCGCGTGCCCGCTCCCTGGATTCCGTTGTGAACGACTTCACCGCCCCTGCCGTTGGGGGCATGAGAGGACCGCATGCTGGCGCGACTGCTGCGAACCGATGAGTCTCCCTTGTTCTCCCGGGGTGCCTGGGACGAGCTCCCGGACGCCGAGCTGCCCACGCCGCCACTTCGCGAGGGGCTGGGGAGCGCCCACCTCCCGGTGACGACGAAGGTCCCGCTGGCGCAGGCGTACTTCGATCAGGGGCTCCGCCTGCTGCACATGGGGTGGGGCGCCGAGGCGCGCCGGGCCTTCGCCGAGGCATCGCGGCAGGATCCGAGCCTCGCCATGGCGTGGTGGGGGCTGGCCCTCGCGCGTGGTGCCGGGGGACGGTTCGCCGCCGATCGCGCCGAGGCCATCCGCAAGGCGCTCGCGCTGTGCGAGGGCGCCACGGATCTGGAGCAGCGCTACATCGTCGCGGCGAGCCTGCTGGCCGACAAGGGGCCCTCCAACGGGCGCCATGCCTTCGTGCGGGAGATGGAGAGCCTCATCGACTGTCACCCGGAGGATCCGGAGGCGCGACTGCTCCTCGCGGGGTTCCTGATGGACGGGTACGAGGCGGATGGCCGGCCCTGCGCGGGGCAGCCTTACGCGCAGGTGCTCTTGAGGGAGCTGCTTCGCACGCATCCGCACCATGAAGGGGTCCACCTGGCCTGGGTCACCTCCATGCTGGGCAGCCGACGTCCCAAGGAGGCCTTGGACAGCGCGCTGCGGCTGCTCTCGCTCGGCGCTCGGGTGAGCCCGTACCTGGTGGGGGCTGGCCGGCTGCTGATGCGGCTGGGGCACACGGAGCAGGCGCGCACGGCGCTCCAGCTGGCGATCGAGGCGGATGACGCGTGGGTGGCCGAGCAGTCGCTGCCCGTGAATGCGGCGCCGCTCGCCGCGGAGGCGATGCGGCTCCTCGTCTCCGTCTGCGCCGAGGCCGGACAGTACCGGGAGGGGCAGATCTGGGCACGTCGTCTCCGCAACCGGGTGGAGGTTGCGGGGGACAGCCAGGCGATGCTGCTGGCGACGTGCACCCTGGCCAGCCTGCACCTGCGCTTCGGCTTCTGGCGGGCCGCGGCGGAGCTGCACGCGGAGCCGTCCGCGGACGCTCCTCCCGCGGAGCGCGGGCTGCTCGAGGGGCTGCGCCGCTACACCCGCGGGCTGAGCGCCCTGGAGGCGGGTCGGCTCGTGGAGGCGGAGCGCGCGTGCGAGTCGCTCGATGCGATGCACGGGCCGCTGAACGAGGAGCGACGGGCGGAGAGTCACCTGCTCTGTCCTCGCGATGTGGCGCGGCTGGTGGAGGTGGCGGCGGACGAGCTGCGCGGCGCCCTGGACGCCCGTCGAGGAGATCCCGCCCGAGCGGAGGCCACCCTCATCCGGGCCGTCCGTCTGGAGCGCCGCCTGCGAGCGGCCGGGCCCGCGCCGTTCTCCCGGCCCGCCAGGGAGACGCTGGCCCGGGTGCGCATGCGCTTCGGCCGGGAGGAGAAGGCGCTGGAGCTGGCCGAGGAGTTCGCGGCGGAGCGGCCGGGCAGTGGCCACGCGCGCTTCCTGGTCGCCGAGGCCCGGGTGGCGCTGGGGCGCTTGCCGGAGGCCGTCTCGGACTTCACCGCCTTCCTCGAGTGCTGGCGGGAGGCGGATCCGCACCTGCCCGAGCTGCAGCGGGCCCGGGCGTTCATGGCGGGGCGGGGGCGCCACCTGCGCGTCGTGAGCTCCGAGATGGCGGTGGATGAGGGGCCGATGCTGCTCCGCGCCCGAAAGCGGGTGTCCGGTTGAGCTCCGCGCGTTTCGCATGGGACTGGGACCGGGCGGGGCAGGCGCTCTCCGCGCTGTGCATCGTGCACTGCGTGGCGCTCCCGCTGGTGCTGGGCTTCCTGCCTTCCGCCGCCGCCGAGCTGCTGGAGGGGGAAGCGGTCCATCGCGGGCTGCTGGCGTTCGTCGCGGCAACCGCGCTCGCCGCCTTCGTGCCGGGAGTCCGCAGGCACCGCCGCGGCTCCGTGCTGGTGCTCGCGGCGGTGGCGCTCGGGCTGCTGGCGAGCGCGGGCTTCCTGCTGCCCGAGGACGGGAGCGGGCTCACGGAGGTGCTCGAGACCGGCCTGACGCTGGGCGGGGGCGTGCTGCTGGCGTCGGCTCACTGGCGCAACCGGACCTTGTGCAGGGCCTGCTGTGAGCCCGCTGCGAGGCCCGCCCCCGCTGCCTGAGGCTCAGCGCTGGGGGCGCTCGGGCGGGGTGGGGACGCCCGAGGAGGGCGGCAGCTCGTGGCCTTCCAGGGCCGTGGCGGGCAGCGCCGGGGAGAGCGCGCCCACGTAGAGCAGCCCGTGGTAGCCCTCGTCGGTGGGCTGGGAGAAGAGCGTGACGTACGGCGTCTGCCCGGGAGGCGCGGCCACGCGCTCGGTCGGCGCGGCGGCCACCACGGTGCACACCAGCTTCGCAGCCCGGTTCAGATCGCAGCCCCAGCGCTTGCCTCGGGCATAGCTCAGGTCCAGCACCAGCAGGTTCGGCTCGCTGCTCACCAGCCGCTTCGCCATGGGGACGAAGTCGCGGTCCCACGGAGTGCCCTGGACCACGCGCGTGTGCGTGTTGCCCGCCAGGACGATGAAGAGCTCGTCCGGATGCGCCTTGCGGCGTGCGGCCCACAGCTCGGCCAGCCTCGCGTCACGCTCGGTGCCGGTGGCCTCCTCCGTGTCGTAGGCCACCACGGTGACGAACAGGCCATAGGTGCGCAGCGAGCGCATGCGGTCGATGAGATCCATGATGGCGCGGCTGCTGCGTCCATCCTGGTAGGGCCGGCGCCAGAACAGGCCGCGCAGCAGCTCGTCCTGGTCGGACGGAGAGCCGGGGCTGGCCAGGTAGCGGTTGATGCGCCCCTGCTCGGTGCGGGGGATGGACAGGCCCAGGACCACGGACAGGCCGGTGCTGGCGGACTGGCACGCCACGTCACCCACGACGGCGGGCGCCTCCCGGCTGCCGAGCTGCTCGCCGATCAGGATCGTCCGCCCGGGCTGGAGGAGCTGCGTCAGGCCACGCACCTGCTGGGGGCAGGGTGACACCTCCGTGTTCCGCGGCTCCCCCTCGGTCCTCCAGCGGTCGAGGTAGAAGTCCATGGAGCGGAGCTGGGCACGGTCGGGCTCGGGCGTCACGTCGCGAGCAACCACCTCGATGCCGGCGCTGGCCTCCAGGCGCGCGGTCAGCTCCTTCTCGATGACCAGGTCGCGCGTGCCCATCATCGTGCCCCGGTCCTGGTTCTGCTTCTCGATCGGGTTGCGCTCCTGGGACGCGAAGTCGGTGTGCTGGTACTGCATGAACTTGTAGAGCTGGGGCCGCTGCTCGCTGTTGTTGCTGATGTTCGTCCGGATCATCTTGAAGACGCGGACCACGGACTGCCGGGGACCGACCTGGAGCCCGTTCACCATGTAGCGGTACTGGATGTCGTTGCCCCACTGATTGCTCGCGAGCCTCGGCGCCGACCAGGTGGTGAGCAGCATGTGCGGATCCTCGGTCTGCTCGAAGGAGTAGCCCTTCTCCGCCAGCAGCTTGCGCGTCTCTTCCAGGGCCTCGCCCACCGGCTTGAGGAAGACGTGCTCGTACTTGGGTGCCGCGGGCCCCGACACCGAGTCGGGCACGGTGTTCCGAGCACAGGCGACCGTGAGCGCAAGGATGCAGGTCAGCAGGACTCGCTGCGGCAAGATCGCTCCAGGGGATGGGGGCATACCCCTGGAACGCTCCGTGAGCGGGCGCATATCGGCTCACTCGGGAGGCCGCCAGCGAAACGGCCGTGGGGCTCAGAGCCTGGGACTGACGAGGACGCGCAGGCCGCGGATGCTCACGGTGAGGAGCACCAGGGCGCTCGAGAGCACCGTCTGGGAGCCGCCGACGGGGAAGTCATAGAAGAAAGCGAAGAGATAGCCCCCCACGCCCGCGATGATGCCGCCGAGCGTGGCCAGCAGGAACGTCCACCCCAGCTTCAGGTCCAGCACCAGCGCGGCGATGGCCGACAGCGTGGAGAAGGCAAACACGGGCAGCGCGCCGAGCGCCCGGGCCGACACGCCCACCATGACGCCGATGGAGACCATCACCACCGCGTCCAGCAGCCGCACCGGCAGGCCCTGCACGCTGGCGCCAATCCGGTCGAAGCTGGCGAAGGTGATGCCGCGGAACCACCACAGGTGGATGACGAGCACGAGGACGCCCACCACCGACACGCCGGTGAGCTGCTCCGGCGTCACCAGCACCGCGGTGCCGAAGAGGATGCCCTGGATGTCATGGGCCTCCTGGGCGATGCGGTCTCCCACGAGCACGGCCGCGCCGCCGGCGAACGCGAAGGCCAGGCCGAGCAGGCTCTCGCGGGTGAGCTTCAGCTTCGCGGGCTCCATCATCAGGAGCAGCGTCGCCAGCAGGGACAGCCCGGTGGCCCCCAGCGTCGGGTTGATGGAGATGCCCAGGTGGATCTCCGCGAAGAAGGCGAGCGCCACGCCCAGGCCCGCCGCGTGGGTGGTGGCGGCGCTGACGAACACCATGCGCCGCAGCACCACGTAGACGCTCAGGAAGCCGAGCACGCCTCCGGCGATCAGGGCGCAGAGGATGGGGTCGCGGAACAGCTCGAAGCTGGCCTGGAACTGCTCCCACTTCGAGGGCTCAACCATGGACGTGTCCAAGGTGGCCTCCCGTGGTGGCGCGAGTGCAGTACTCGTCACCGTACTGGTGACGGAAGGCGGGGTGGCAGAAGACCGTCTTCGCGTCGCCGGCGATGACGGCGGGAGTCTCCCGATCCAGGAAGACCATGGTGTTCGCGTGCTCGGCGGCCAGGGTGAGATCATGGCTGACCACCACCACGGCCATGTTCCGCTCGCGCGCCATCCAGACCAGGCGCTTCATGGTCTCCTTCTCGGCCACGGCGTCCATGGCGGCGGTGGGCTCGTCCAGCAGGACGAGGTCCGCCTCGCTGGCGATCACCCGGGCGAGCAGTGAGCGCTGCTTCTGCCCCTCGGACAGATCGCGGTAGGGGCGGTTGGCGAACTCGCGCGCGCCGGCGGTGTCGAGCGCGGCCTCCGCGAGCTTGCGGTCCTGCCGCGAGGCGAAGGGGTTGAGGAAGTTCCAGCCCGTCAGCCGGCCCCAGAGGACCATCTCCCGGGGGCGCATGGGCAGCACGGAGTCGATGCCCACCGTCTGCGGCATGTAGGAGCACTTCAGCAGAGGCTTGTTCTTCACGACGCGGCCCGAGACGGGCGGCAGCATGCCCAGCAGCGTCTTGAACCAGGTGCTCTTGCCCGAGCCGTTGCGGCCCACCACGGAGATGAAGCTGCCGCGCCGGATCTGCAGGTTGAACGGGGGCAGCAGGGGCGTCTCTCCGAAGCCGACCGCCAGCTCCTCGCACGACAGCAGCAGCTCGGAGCTCGGAGCCGGGGCGGCCGGCTTGGAGGGATCATCGGCCTTCACGCTCTACCTCCACCTTGGGGGCCAGCTCCGAGAAGCTCTCGAGGAGCCGGGTACGCGTCGCGGCATTCTCCGAAGCGTTCAGGTCCACCGTGCCGTTCGGGCCTGGCGTGGCCGCCGCCCAGTTCACGGGATCGAAGACGGTGGGCGTCAGCTCGAGCCCCAGCGCCATGACGACTCGCGGGGCGTTCGCTCGGTCCGAGGGAACGTCGAGCTCCGCCGTGAGCACCGCGACCGGCTCGGCGGAGGGGTTGGCCTGGGTGAGCTCGAGCCGGAAGGGGCGCTCGCCCTCGAAGCGGGGCGGGGCGCGCCCATCGCGCACGGTGCCCTCGAGCCGCAGCGCCGTGAGCGTCCACCGGCCGCTGGACACGGTGATGCGGGGCAGCTCGCAGTCTGGCTGGCACTCCAGCTCGCGCGTCTCCGGGGCCAGCAGATCCAGCTCGCCCACGGGCAGGGTGGCGACCGTCGTGGCCGCGGCGCCTCCTCCGGCCAGCTCGGCGGCGACCTGGTCATAGGGAATGAGCGCGCCGTCCTCCCGGTCGCAGTGCCCGTTGTGGCAGATGGTGTAGCCCGGCGGAGGGTTGGACGGATCGAAGGTGGTGGGGCCGCTGGCGCCAGCGTTGCCGAGCAGCTCGATGCGCTCCAGCCGCATCCGCGCGGTCATCACGCGCACCTGGAAGTCGGAGCTGAGGCGCTGGTAGCCGTCTCCGGCGTCGCGGCCGGCGATCGGTGTGTACGCGGCGCGCAGGGAGGGCTGGAGCACGGCGAAGCCCTCTCCGGCCTCCCAGGCACAGGCGGTGGACAGCAGCAGCGGCAGGAGGAGATGGGCGCGCACGCTCAGCCCCCCTTCGGCGCGAGGGCCTGCTCGATGGACTTCACCAGCCGCTCCATGCGCTGGACGTACGTCTCGCCCTCGCGGAAGTTCGAGCCGCTGGGGAGGGTGGCGAGGCCGGCGGGGATCTTCGCGGCCAGGAGCTTGGAGGTGGCATCCGGGTAGTACTCCTCCTGGACGATGAGCCGCGCCTTCTGCTGGCGGCCCTGGGCGAGCACCCTGGCCACGTGGCCGGGATTGGGCGGGATGCCGGGCTTGGGCTCCAGGTACGCGACGGTGGTGAACCCCAGCCAGGAGCTCAGGTAGGCCGTCGTGGGGTGGTACGCGATGACTGGCATGCCGCGCAGCGCGCTCAGGCGCTTCTCCCAGCCGGCCCGGGCCGCATCCACCTCGGCGATCAACTTGTCCAGGTTCGCCTTGTAGAGGGCGGCGTTCCCCGGATCGAGCCGCGCCATCTGCGCCTGGATGCCGCGCGCCACCGCCACGGCCGAGCGGGGATCATGGAGGTAATGAGGGTTGCCGCCTGGGTGGATGTCGCCCTGGCTGCGGTCGACGCGGACGGTGGGCACCTCGAGCAGCTGCACGAACTGGGAGGCATCCAGGAAGCCCGGGTTGCCCGTGAGGATCTTCGGGTTGCGCGCGCCGAGCTGGAGCGTGGGCAGCCAACCGATCTCCAGATCCAGGCCCACGGTGATGAGGAGGTCGGCCTTGTTGAGCGCCAGGGCGAGGCTGGGCCTGGCGTCGACGAAGTGGGGATCCTGCGAGGGCAGGACCAGCGCCGTCACCGTGGCCTTGTCGCCACCCACGGCCTTGGTCAGGGCGGCCAGGTCCGGCACGGTGGTGACGATGTTGAGGTCCGCGCGAGCGGGCAGGGCGAGGAGGCAGACGAGGGCGGCGCACAGGGCCGAGAGACGCAAGGAGTTCATCGGAAGGTCTCCAATGGAAGGGGATCAGAAGGTGTGAGCGCCATGCGCGCCCACGACGGCTTCGAGGGTGAGGAAGACGGAGTAGTCCGGCCCGTCCCGCCAGCCGGCGCGATCGGTGGCCGCCTGCAGCCGCAGCCGGGAGAACTCGGTGGGCCAGAAGGTGAGGTTGGCGGAGAGGCGGTGGCGGTTGGACAGCCAGTCCGGATCGAGTGGATCGTTGGAGAGGGCGCCGTCCTGGCCGCGCGCGGGCGAGCCGAACTCGTAGCGCGCGGCGGTGGCCCAGCGCTGGGTGAAGCGCCAGAGGACCTGGGCGTAGCCGTTGACGTCGCCGAGCACGTCGTTGGGAACCTGCCGGCGGCGGTAGAGCAGCTCCGCCTGCAGGGAGACGACGGTGTTGCTGGCCACGGTGGTGGGCCGGTACTTGAGGTAGAGGTCCGTGCCGAAGACGTTGGTGTAGTTGCGATAGCCCGTGGCGTTGGGGCCCGCCGCGGAGGACAGCCCCCACAGCAGCGACAGATCGTCCGAGAGCTCGAAGAACTGCTTCACCGCTCCGGTGAACGCGAAGTCCAGGGGCGACACGACGCGGCCGCCACCACCGCCCAGGAAGCTGCGCGCGGTGGCCTCGCCGCTGGCGTCCGTGGCCGAGCCCACCAGCTCCACGTACCAGGGCAGCGGCGTGAGCCAGGACACTTCCAGGCCCAGGCCCGCGCCGCCCTCGGCGCCGAAGACGCGCCCGATGGCGAAGGGCTGATCGGCGAAGTCCCACGAGTGGGGGTGCGTGGGGTTGATGCGGCCGAAGCGCGTGAGGAACTGGCCGGCGCGCACCTGCAGGTTGGCGGGCAGATCCAGCGTGGTGACGTACACCTCCTCGATCTCCACGCCCGCCGGAGCGAAGACGATGTTGCTGTCGAAGCGGAAGTAGGGGTCCACCACGCTGCGCACGCTCAGCTCGAGCTGCTGGAAGTTGAACCCGTTGGTGTTCGGGTCATGCCCGCCCTGCTGCAGGGGCTCCTCGGCGGTGAAGGCCGCCAGCGCCATGTCCACGATGAAGCTCAGGTCGAGCCACTGGTTGTTGGTCCCCACCCGGACCGAGCCAGGCGAGACCTGCACGCCGGAGGTCGCGGGGGCCGGCGTCGGGGTGGCGGCGGCGGCATCCCCCTTGTCCTTGCCCAGGGCGGCCTCGATCTCGGCCATCTCCTCCGCGCTCAGCTCCTCGCCGGTGGAGGTGCCCTCGGCGGCGGGCGGGCTCGCGTCGGCTGGAGGAGGGGACGCAGCCGGAGGAGGACTCGCGGCGGGAGGCGCCTGCTGGGCCGTGGCGGGCAGGGCACACAGCCAGAGCAGACAGGGAGCGATGCGGATGAAGCCGGAGGTCCGGCGTGAAGCGGATGGCACTCTGAGACTCCTCGAAACCGGACGCTCGTGACACGAGCGTCAACCCAGAACTGGCGCGCTACGGGACGCTAGGCGCGCGCCGGCGGCGACAGCTTGGGAGCGGTGGCGAGGATGGGGACGGAGGAGAGGGACCTGGGCGGCGCGGTGGCCAGAACGCTCGTGCCCACGCACGCCGCAAGCACCAGCATCGTCTCGGGGGCCTGGGCATCACTGCGCGTGCTGGCCGTCTGCAGCGGGCACGTGTCGTGCGTGGAGCGCAGCGAGTCGACGTCCGCCTCGGCGCGAAGGGCGGAGAGCACCGGCGCGCTGCTCGAGCCGTGAGTCTGCCACTGCCCCGAGCCGCGCGCCGTCTCCTCGAAGGTCTGGTGCTCCGGGCAGAAGCGGTGCGCGTGCTCCCGGGAGTGGAGGACCGTCACCAGCGGCTGCACGATCCACAGCGCGACGAGCATCGTCGCGAGGAGGCTTCGGGGTGCAGGGGTGGGAGCGATCATCGAGGATGATGAGGTAGCTTGACTGCTCTACTGACGGACTCCAGAGGTGTCAAGGCAGGGACGGGCAGGGGCCAGCCCCCATTCAACCAGCCTCCCATCGTGTTTCTCGATGGGATGGTCATCGCGGACCCGGTGTTGGAGATCCACTCGTGGAGAGACAACCTTCGCAGCAATACATTCCGGTGGCCCGGCTCGCGGAGCTCGACTCGCGGGGCCGGACCGTGGTGCAGGTGGAGGGGGCTCGGGTGGCCATCGTCCGTGTGGAGGGCGAGCTGTTCGCCTTCCAGGATGCCTGCCCCCACCGGGAGGGCTCGCTCTCCGAGGGAGACCTCGAGGGGTACGTGATGCACTGCCCCCTGCACGCCTGGCCCTTCGATGTGCGGACGGGCCTGTGTCCGATCATCCGAGGCGCCCGGATCCGCACCTATCCGCTGCGCGTGGTGGGTGAGGAGATTCAGGTCGCGCCGTTCTCGGGTAGCGTGTCGCCCCCCTGATGCCGTCACCGAACGAAGGAGCACCATCCGTGGCCAACTCCCGAGCCTCTCGCCGCCAGCCGCGAGCCACTCCGTCCGCCGCCCCCGACGTGGCCGCCATGGCCACCGCGGTGAGGGACTTCCTGCTCGCCGCGGGCCTGTCGCTCGCGGACGAGAACCTCGCTGGAACGCCGGAGCGGGTGGCCGAGGCGTGGGCGAAGGAGTTCCTCGACGGCTACGCGCGCACGCCCGAGCAGGCGCTCGGGGAGACCTTTCCGGGCCCCGAGGACTCCTCGGGCGAGCTGGTGGTGGTGACGAACCTGCGCTTCCGCTCCATGTGTCCGCACCACCTGCTGCCCTTCGAGGGCCGGGCGCACGTGGCGTATGTCCCCGGCAAGCAGGTGGTGGGCTTCGGGCGGCTCGCCGCGCTGGTGGACTGCTATGCCCACCGCCTCATCCTCCAGGAGGAGCTCGCCCGGCAGGTGGCTGGCTCGCTCGCCCGGGTGCTGGGCAGCCCCGCCACCGCGTGCATCATCGAGGCGAAGCAGGCCTGCCTGCGCCTCCGAGGCGACCAGCAGTCGGACGCCATCACGCACGCGGAGGCCTACGAGGGGCGCCTGCGCAAGGATGGAGCCCTGCGCCGCGAGCTCTGGACGCGGCTGGGGATGCCGCGATGAGCATGCCCTCCGAGAAGACCTTCCCGCGCGTGGAGCTCGAGCGGCTCGAGCGAGCGTGGACGGCGCTCCTCGAGGTGCTCTCCCCCGCGCAGGTGCGCCGCGACGACGACACCCGCGCGCAATACTCCCGCGACGAGTCCGACAGCGGCGTCTACCCGCCGGACATCGTCGTCTTCCCCGAGAGCGCGGCGCAGGTCTCGGCGGTCTTCAAGACGTGCCAGGCGCTGGGCGTGCCCTTCACCCCTTGCGGCGCGCGCAGCGGCAAGAGCGGAGGCTCGCTGCCCCTGCGAGGCGGCGTGTCGGTGAGCCTGGAGCGCATGAACCGCATCCGCTCCGTCTCCGTGGAGGATCTCACCGCCGTGGTGGAGCCCGGTGTCCTCACGGGCGACCTCATGAAGGCGGTGGAGGAGGCAGGGCTCTTCTACCCGCCCGATCCGAACTCGTGGGAGTTCTGCACGATGGGCGGCAACGTCGCGGAGAACGCGGGCGGCCCCCGAGCGCTCAAGTACGGCGTCACGCGCGACTACGTCGTCGGCCTGGAGTGGGTGCTCCCCAGCGGCGACATTGTCCAGGTGGGCCGGCGCACCATCAAGGGCGTGGCCGGCTACGATCTCGTGGGCCTCTTCGTGGGCTCCGAGGGCACGCTCGGCGTGGCCACCGAGATCACCCTCCAGCTCATCCCCAAGCCCCGGCACGTGATGACGGCGCTCGTCATCTTCGACTCGGTGCTCACCGCGGCGCGTGCCGTGACGGCGGTGCTCGCCGCGGGCATCCTGCCGCGCACGCTGGAGCTCATCGACGACGTGGCCCTGAAGGCCGTGGACGGCCGGGGCTTCCACTTCCCGCCGGGCGCCGGCTCCGCCGTCATCCTCGAGGTGGACGGCAACGTGGAGGAGGGCCTGCTGGCCGAGCTGGCCCAGGCCGGAGAGCTCTGCGAGCGCCTGGGCGCCACGCAGACGCTCGTGGCCCAGAACGAGGAGCAGCGCGAGAAGCTCTGGGCTGCCCGACGGAGCGTGTCCAGGGCCCTGCGCGCGCTCAAGCCTCACAAGATCTCGGAGGACATCGCGGTTCCGCGCTCCCGTATTCCCGAAATCATCGAGAAACTCAAAGCCATGGGTGCCGAGCTCGGCCTCATGGTCGCCACCTACGGGCACGCTGGAGATGGCAATCTTCACGCCAACATCCTCTACGAGGGGCCCCACCAGCGCCCACTCGTAGAGACGGCTATCCGACGCATGCTCGAAATGACGGTGCAGCTAGGTGGCACGATCACCGGCGAGCATGGGGTAGGACACGCCAAGCGGGAGTACCTGGCCCTGGAACAGCCCCCGGCCGTGCTCGAGCTCCAGCGTCGGCTCAAGGCCTTCTTCGACCCATCAGGCCTGCTCAATCCCGAGAAAATGTTTCCCGATCCCAAGCGTTTCTAGAGACGCGGCAGCACTGGAAACGCGCGCCGGGCCCCCCACGTCTCAGGTGTCCCCAGGTCCCATGGAACACCCAAACGTGACGGCCCTGTCACACCCGCTAACAGGCGAAAAAATTCCCGCACTGGAATGAGAAACCCTTTCGCTCGTTGCGCGTCTTAGTAGCAAGTCGGCGCGTTCGGGAGTGACAGCGCGTCGAGAGCATCTCGGAACGGAGGTCGGGAATCATGGCCAACACGACAAAGTATGCGGCAGAGGGCCTGTCGCACTATCTGCGTCACCTCGGTGGGCACCAGCAGCTCACCCGTGAGCAGGAATACGAACTGGCGAGAAGGGCGCGCAAAGGTGAGGAGTCGGCTCGGCAGACCCTGGCGACCTCCAACCTGGCGTTCGTGGTCGCCGTCGCCAAGAAGTTCGCCAACCGAGGCGCCCGGCTGGATGACCTCATCCAGGAGGGCAATGTCGGTCTGATGAAGGCGATCGAGCACTTCGATCCCAAGAAGAACGTGCGCTTCGCCACCTACGCGGTGTGGTGGATTCGCGCCTACATCACCCGCTACCTGAAGGACAACCGCAGCCAGGTACGCGGAGGTGAGTCCGAGCGCGGCAGCATGGTGGACTTCTCCCTGGACGCCTCGATCGACGAGGAGGGAGAGACGACGTTCCTGGACCGGCTGGAGGACGCCGGCCCGTCGCCGCAGGACGTGTTCCTGTCGCGCGAGCAGAACGTGGAGGTGCAGGAGGCCCTGGCCAAGGTGCGCAAGCGCATTGGCGATCTGGGGTGGGACATCCTCCAGGAGCGGCTCACCCAGGACAAGCCGCTGACGCTGGAGGAGCTGGGTCAGCGCTGGGGCGTGTCGCGTGAGCGCGTGCGCCAGGTGGAGCTGAAGACGAAGAGCTTCCTCGAGCGCTACCTCTCCGCCTTCAACCAGGACGAGGAGAACGAGGACGCCGAGAATCTGGCCGCCGACGCGGCCTGAGTTCCTTCCCTCCCCCTCCTTCCGCGAGCAGGGCGGTTCCCCGGACATGGCTTCCGGGGGCCGCCCTTCTTGTTTTTCTGGGCTTCCCTCTTCTCCGACGCGACCCGACATGGCAGGTCGGGTTGCTGGCGGACGAGAGCGCGTGTTAACACCGCCGCCCATGCGCTTGATTTTCCTTGCCCTTTCCCTGCTCGTGGCCGTCCCGGCCCACGCGGCGGCTCCCGAGCTGCTGGCCAGCCTGGACGCGCTGCTCGTGAAGCGGGGGGAGCCGGCCGCCCTCAAGGAGCTGGAGGAGTCGCTCAAGAAGGAGCTGCAGGCGGCTCCCGAGGACTACGAGCTGCTGTGGCGCTCGGCGCGCCTGCTGGTGTGGCAGGCGGATGGGGCGGGCGAGAAGCTGAAGAAGGTGCTCGGCAAGCAGGCGTGGGACGCCTGCGAGAAGGGCGTGAAGCTGGCCCCCCAGCGTGTGGAGTGCCAGTACTACGCGGCCGCGGGCATCGGCGTGTACTCGCAGGCGGTGGGCATCATGCGGGCGCTCAAGGACGGCCTGGAGGGCAAGTTCAACGAGCGGCTCGACGCGGCCATCCAGATCGATCCCGGCTTCGAGAGCGGCGGGCCCTGGCTGGCGAAGGGTCGCTACCACTACGAGCTGCCCTGGCCGAAGCGGGACCTGGCTGAGTCCGCGAAGTTGTACGAGAAGGTGATCGCGAAGTATCCGGGCAACCTGCGCGCCTATTATTACCTGGCCGAGACGCTGCTGGCGGACGACAAGGCGCAGAAGGCCCAGGAGGCGATCCAGAAGGTGAAGCAGGGCAGTATTGCGTACGACCCGCCGGAGGGCCGGCGGGTTCAAGAGTGGGCCAAGTCGGTGGAAGCGAAGATCGCGAAGGAGCTGGAATGAGAGCGGAGAGTCATATGCCGATGTCAGCCCCTGCCACTGGGGCTGCGGCGAAGAACCTGGTCGAGCTGCTGATCCAGCGTGCCCAGGAGTCCTCGAAGGTTTCCGTCACCCACAAGAAGGACGGGAAGTGGCAGGACACCTCCTGGGGAGAGGTGCTCCAGCAGGTGAAGACGCTGTCGGAGGGCCTGCTGGCGCACGGCGTGAAGCCCGGCGACCGGGTGGCCATCTTCGCCGGCACCTCGCTGCAGTGGCTGGTGTGCGATCTGGCCGTCTCCGCCGCGCAGGCCGTCACCGTGCCCATCTACTCGTCCAACACTCCGGACGAGTGCAAGTACATCCTCAACCACTCGGAGGCCACGCTGCTCTTCGTGGACAGCGACGAGAAGGACGCCAAGCAGGCCGGGCGACTTTCGCGCATCCGCCAGCGGCTGGCGGACTGTCCCACGGTGAAGAGCGTCGTCGTCTTCGAGGGCGATGTCTCCGGCGACCGGGAGATGAAGCTCTCGGAGCTGATGGCCAAGGGCCAGGAGGCGCTGAAGGCGCGTCCGGGGGCCTTCGAGGAGCGCGCCCAGGCGGTGAAGCAGGATGACGTGTGGGGCTTCGTGTACACCTCGGGCACCACGGGCGATCCGAAGGGTGTGATCCTCACGCACGGCAACTGGGCCTACCACGCCGAGGCGGCGCGGAAGATCGGCCTGATGGAGCCGAATGACTCGGTGATGCTGTTCCTGCCGCTGGCGCACGTGTTCGCGCAGGTGGTGAAGGCGGCGTGGCTGGGCATGGCCTACCGGCTGGTGATCGCCGAGTCGGTGGACAAGCTGCTGGCCAACCTGGCCGAGACGCGGCCGTCGGTGCTGCCGGCGGTGCCGCGCGTCTTCGAGAAGGTCTACAACAACGTGGTGGCCAACGGCTCGGCGGCGCCGGGCCTGAAGGGCAAGCTGTTCCGCTGGGCCTTCTCGCTCTTCGACGAGTACGCCGAGGCGCGCATGCAGGGCCGCGAGTACAGCTCGCTGGGCTTCTCGCTGGCCAAGGCGCTGGTGTTCAACAAGGTGCGCGCCACGCTGGACGAGAAGCTGGGCGGCAACATGCGCCTGTTCGTCTCGGGCGGCGCGCCGCTGTCGCGCAAGATCGCCTACTTCTTCGATCTGCTCGGCTTCAAGGTGCTCGAGGGCTACGGCCTCACCGAGACGTCCGCGCCCTGCAACTGCAACCGGCCGGAGAAGATCAAGATCGGCACGGTGGGGCCGGCGCTGCCCGGCACCGAGATCAAGATCGCCTCGGACGGGGAGATCCTCGTGCGCGGCCCATGCGTGATGAAGGGCTACTACAAGAACCCCACCGCCACCGCCGAGGTGATGGAGCCGGACGGCTGGTTCCACACCGGCGACATCGGCGAGCTGGACGCGGATGGCTGCCTGCGCATCACCGACCGCAAGAAGGACATCATCGTCACCGCGGGCGGCAAGAACGTGGCGCCGCAGAACCTGGAGAACACGCTCAAGACGTTCCCGCTCATCAGTCAGGCCATGGTCTACGGCGACCAGCGCCCGTTCCTGGTGGTGCTCATCACCGTGGCGGAGGATCCGGCGCGCAAGCTGCTCAAGGACAAGGGCATCGAGCCGGGCGCCTACGCGGACCTGGGCAAGCGGCCGGAAGTCCGCGCCGCCGTGCAGGAGATCATCGCCAAGGTCAACGAGGAGCAGCCGCCCTACAGCACCCTCAAGAAGTTCGAGATCATGGACAGCGACTTCACCCAGGAGAGCGGTGAGCTGACGCCGACGCTCAAGGTGAAGCGGAAGTTCTGCAGCCAGAAGTACGCGGCCACCATCTCCAAGCTGTACGAGGGCAAGAGCGCCGACTGAGCCGCTCCGGGCCCGGGGAGCTCCCCCGGGCCCACGGCCTGCCGCTTCCTGAAACGACGACGCCCGGCCTCACCTCGGAGTACGAGGTGGGTCGGGCGTTCACGCCTGCGGCGAGGGTGGGAAGCTCAGCTCTGCGGGGTGGCCGACTTGGCCTGAGCGCTCTGGTCCACCGTGGTGGCGCTGGCGAGCGTCCCATTCTGGGGCTTCTTCTCCTCGGGAGGCGGATCGTTGTCGCTGCTGAAGCCGCGCTTGAAGTTCTTGATCGCGCTGCCCAGCGAAGCGCCCAGCTGCGGCAGCTTCGTGCCGCCGAACAGCAGCAGCAGCACCGCGAAGATGATCAACAGCTCTGGCATCCTGAGACCGCCCATTCGACCGCTCCTGGAAGTAAGCCCGACCAGCATACCGGTCAGAGGGGCGGCTCGCCAGTGACTCGGAAGGGGATTCAGGGCTGGGCGGCTGCTGGAGGGGCAAGTTCCCGGGAAACCCCGCCCGGGAGCGTCAGGAAGAGGGTGGTCCCCGTCGCATCCGTCTCCACTCCGACACTTCCCCCGTGCACCTCCACCTCCTGGCGGGCCAGGTGCAGGCGCAGCGGGTCCTCCAGCTTCTTCTCCCGGAAGGCGCGCTCCTCGTGCTGGAACACCAGCGCGGAGTCCTCCTCGGACAGGGGCAGGCCCTCGCGCCGCACCTCGATGCGGATCCCCGTGGCCTCCGGCACGGCGCGCACATGGATGTACTCGTCGGGCTGGGCGCGGCTCAGCTGGTGCAGCACGAACGCCTCCACCGCGTGCTGGATGCGGCCCCCGTCGATGTCCACCAGCGGCAGGGGCGCGTGTCCGTCCAGCACCACCGCCACCCCCGCCGTCTTCGCCGCCGTCTGGTGGCGCTCCACCGAAGCGGCGAGCAGGGGCTCGAGCGGCTGCCGCTCCCGCTCGAAGGACAGCGAGCCAAGCTCCGCGCGGCTGGAGTCGAAGAAGTCCTGCGAGAAGGAGAGCGCCCTGTCCGCGTTGCGCAGGATGGTCTCCAGCCCGCGCTGCGCCTTGGGCTCCAGCGGAATGCGGCCGCTGAGGAGCATGGCGGCATACGAGCGGATGTTGGCCAGCGCGCCCCGCAGATCATGCGAGGCCAGGCCCAGGTAGCGCACCCGGTGCTTCGTGGACTCCTCGGTCTGCTCACTCAGTGTCCAGGTCCACAGCAGCCGCGCGCCATCCTCCAGGGGCACCTCGCCCACGCGCAGGGCCGTGCCGCCGCGCTCCCAGACGTCATCCGTGCCGGCCCGGGGACGGAACCCGGCCAGCTCCAGCAGATCCCCCGCCGACTCGATGAAGGGCGGGAACGCCTCGAGCCCCAGGTGCTCGAGCAGCCAGGGGCTGAGCAGGCGAGGGGGCCCCTGCCTTGGCAGCAGGACGAGCCCGGGAGCTTCCATGGTACCGCCTGCTCCTCGCTCCCTCTGGCCCATCTCGCCACCCTCCAGGTTCCGACGGATCACGGGAAAGGGTGGGGCGGGACTGTCGGTTTTGCAACGGGCCCCCGCTCGCGGGGGAGCGCCACCACTTTCTTGCGCCGCAGGTGGCTGAAATCATGGAGAATCCTCCGTCGCATTCTCGGGAGAAGACTTTCTGGCTCCGTCCAACACACAGCCCAGTGGTTCGACCGTGATCCTGGTCGTCGACGATGATCCGGACATCCTGGAGGCCCTCTCGGAGATTCTGGAAGCCGAGGGCTTCGAGATCCGCCGCGCTCGCAACGGGAAGGAGGCGCTGGAGCGGCTCGAGCCGGATCCTCCGCAGCTCATCCTCCTGGACCTGATGATGCCGGTGATGGATGGCTGGGAGTTCGCCCAGCGCATGCGCCAGAAGCCGCCCGCCATCTCCAGCATCCCGCTCATCGTCCTGAGCGCGGACCGCAACGTGGGCAGCAAGGCGCTGGACATCGGCGCGGTGGGCCACCTGGCCAAGCCCTTCGAGCTCAATGATCTGCTCGAGATGGTGCGCCGCGCGCTCAAGGGCTCGCCGTCCACGCCCCAGGCCACGAAGGAACCGCCACGGGCTTGACCTGCCAGGGCACGGACACTACGGTCCGCCCGTCGTTGATTCGTCAATCAAAACCAGGAGGGACCCATGACGGCGAAGGACATTCTCGAGACTGAGATTCCCGGCGTGCTCAAGCAGAAGCCGGAGCTGGCCAAGGACATCAACGCGATCATCCACTTCAACATCACCGGGGACACCGGTGGTACCTGGACGCTGGACCTGACCAAGGACTCCGACTGGGTCTCCACCGGCGCCAACGGCACCGCGAAGATGGCCATCACCTGCAGCGGCGAGGACTTCGTGAAGATCCGCCAGAAGCAGCTCAACCCGCAGATGGCGGCCATGCAGGGCAAGCTCAAGTTCAAGCCCATGGACATGGGCCTGGCGATGAAGCTGGCCAAGCTGCTGTCGTAGTCCCCGCTCCTGTTCGCGGCACCCCAGCGGGTGCCTTCACCGCGGCGCGACCTCCCACCGGGGGCCGCGCCGCTGTCGTGTGGACCCCCCCCTGTCACCATGAACTCGCTCCCTCTGTCCGGCCTCAAGGTGCTGGATCTCTCCCGGCTGCTGCCCGGGCCGTACGCCACGCTCGTCCTCGCGGACCTGGGCGCCACCGTGGACAAGGTGGAGGACCCCGACGGCGGCGACTACATCCGCCAGATGCCCCCCCTGCGCGACGACGAGAGCGCGCTCTTCTACGGGCTCAACCGCAACAAGCGCTCGCTGACGCTCAACCTCAAGACGCCCCAGGGCCGCGACGCGCTCAAGCGCCTGGTGCGCGGCTATGACGTGCTGGTGGAGAGCTTCCGGCCCGGCGTCATGGACAAGCTCGGGCTGGGCGAGGCCGCCCTGCGCGCGGAGAACCCGCGCCTCATCTACTGCGCCATCTCCGGGTACGGGCAGACGGGGCCGGACCGGCTCAAGGCGGGGCATGACATCAACTACGTCGCCCGCGCCGGGGTGCTCGGGTACGGCGGCGCGGCGGGCGGCGCACCGGCCTTCCCGGGCGTGCAGATCGGCGACATCGGCGGCGGCAGCCTCTTCGCGCTGGTGGGCATCCTCGCGGCGCTGCACGAGCGCGAGCGCACCGGCCAGGGCCGCTTCGTGGACGTGTCCATGACGGAGGGCTCCATGGCCTTCCTGCACATGCACCTGGCCGCGCGGCTCGTCATGGGCGAGCAGGGCCAGCCGCTCCAGCGAGGGCGCGAGGGGCTCAACGGCGGCTACGCCTGCTACGGCCTCTACCGCACGAAGGATGACCGGTGGCTGGCCGTGGGCTCGCTGGAGCCCAAGTTCTTCGCCGGCCTGTGTGAGCGGCTGGGGCGCATGGATCTGCTCGAGTCCGGCTACGAGCTGGGGCAGGGCGCGGAGCGGGCCAAGGCCGAGCTGGCGCGCCTCTTCGCCGAGCACCCCCTGGCCCACTGGCAGCAGCTGCTGGCCGGCACCGACCTGTGCATCGAGCCCGTGCTGGAAGGCGACGAGGTGCTCGCCGATCCCCAGCACCGCGCCCGAGGCCTCTTCGTCGAGGCGGAGGATCCGCAGCGGGGGCGCAAGGTGACCCACCTGCTCACACCTCTGCGCATGGGCGACACGCCGCTGCGCCCACCCCCGGCCCTGGGACAGCACTCGCGGGAAATCCTCTCCCAGGCCGGCTTTACCGCCGAAGAGCTGGCCCAGCTGGGACTCTGAGTTCGGCCAGGGGTGGCATTTCCCCACTGACGTGTCGGGGCGGGCATCCACCGGTGAACCCATCAGGTGGGGAGTTTCTTGGCATTCTTCTCAAACTATTGGAAACTACATGCATGTAGCTGACGTTTCCGGGAGGAAGCCATGGCTGAGATCGACGAGCTGAAGAACTTCATTTGCCGGAAGTTCTCTGAAAACGTGGGTTTGGAGCCTGAGGAACTCTTCGGGCGGGATCTGTCCCTGGCGGAGGTGATCACCCGCTCGGAGCGGCTGAAGAACAGCGTGGACCTGATGGAGGTGTTCGCGAAGTGTTCGAACACCCTGCGCAAGCAGTACGGCATCCGGGTCCGGCTGCCGGCGCTCTCGCTGGACACGCCCATCTCCCGCGTCGTCGAGCTGTTCGTGCAGGAGTGTCAGCACGGGAGGGCTGCGTGATGGGTACCGCCTTCCTGCACCAGGTGTCCAACGTCGGCGCGCACGAGCGGCGCCTCTTCGAATTGAGCGGGCTGTCCGAGGGGCGCTCCGGCTCGAGCCGCAGGCCGGTGGTGATCGCGGAGCTGTACCGCGCCTTCCGGGAGGAGGGCCGCACGCTGGTGGAGATCCTGTGGGAGCAGCACCGCTTCCACGAGGCGCGCCGGTGGAACGCCGTGGAGCTGGTGGAGTCGGTGCGCCCCGAGCACCTCACCGAGCTGGATCGGCTCGTCGTCTGGAGCGCGGGGCAGGCGGAGATGACGGCCAAGCCCAGCGCGGATCGGATGACGCGCCTGGCGGACGCGGAGTGCCGGCGCTGGCAGGGCAAGGACGACGCGCTGGCCTCCGTCATCCAGGCGCTCGGCTCGTGGAGCCGCTACTGGAACGAGGAGGAGTCCCACCACGAGATGGGCTTCACGCAGCTGTCGCTCCAGCTGGGCTTCCCTCCGCCCAGCGACGCCACCGTCATCGACTATCGCAAAATCTTCCCGGATGACGATCTGCTGCGGACGGTGGCGATGCTCTCCTTCTCCGAGGGCATCGCCGCGGTGAACTACGGCCAGTACGCGCGGCATGTGAGGGAGCCGGCCCTCAAGGCCCTGCTCAAGAACGTGGGCGCCGACGAGGTGCAGCACATGCAGTACTTCATCTCGTTCTCCAAGGCGCTCGTCGACAGCGGGGCGTATCCCGCCAAGGAGGCCTTCGCCGTGGCCCACCTCTTCCTGCGGGAGGGGGGAGAGCTCTACGGCAGCGCCCGCGAGCATGTGGAGTCACGAAATACCCATACCAACTGGTGGGACCACCTCGGGGACGGGGCCGGCGAGGCGGCGGTGACTCCCGAGGCGCTCGAGCGCAAGCGGTCCCTCATCCTGCACGCGCTCAAGCGCATCACCGGGATCTCCTGCGCCACACCCCAGGAGGTTGAGGATCTCTGGATGGACCTGGTGGGAGAGTGATCTTTGGTGCAGACCTGTATTGAAATGGCGCGTCATTGATTGTTAGCTGCCGAGCGAGCAGGGGGAAGGGTTGGGTACACGCTGTCCTGGTCGCGCCTGGCTGGCGGCCGGACAGTCACGCCTCTCCTCTCGTCACGTGGGGAGACTCCCTTCTCTGTGATGGATGAAAGCCCGTGCCGGTGGGGAGGACCCGACTCCACCGGCCTGGGCTCGATCAACGCGAGGAGCCGATGGCTGACACCGGTGAGCTGAAGGCGTACATCCAGAAGAAGTTCTGTGAGAATGTGGGACTGCCCGCGGAGGAGGTCTTCGGACCCGATCTGACGCTGGCGGCGATCATCTCCCGCTCCGAGCGGATGACCAACAGCGTGGACCTGATGGAGTCGTTCGCGCGCACGGCCAATGCCCTGCGCAAGGATCACGGCATCCGGATCCGCCTGCCGGCGCTCGCGCTGGACACGCCCATCTCCAAGGTGCTCGAGGTGTTCCTGCAGGAAGTCGAGCGCAGCCAGGGGAGGGCGGCATGAAGACGCCCACCGTGATCATCGACGGGAGCAGCGAAGGGGCGCTGCAGCAGCCGCCGCTGCCCGTGGCGCGGCAGCAGCTGGAGATGTCGGGGCTGGCGGACGAGGGCCTGCGCGAGGAAGGCAAGCCGGTGATCGTCGCGGACCTCTACCGGGCCTTCAAGGAGGAGAAGCGCACGCTCGTGGACATCGCCTGGGAGCAGCAGCGCCTGCACGAGTCTCGGCGCTGGAGCGTCATGGAGATGCTGGCGGCGATCGACGTGGAGCGGGTGAGCCAGTCGGATCGGCTGCTGGTGTGGAACGCGGGCCGGGCGGAGCTGACCACCAAGCCGGGCGCGGATCGGCTCGCGCGGCTGTCGGACACCGAGTGCCGAAGGTGGCAGGAGAAGAACCCCGTCGTCGCCTCCATCATGCAGGCGTGCGGCACGTGGAGCCGCTACTGGAACGAGGAGGAGGCGCACCACGAGACCAGCTTCAACCGGCTGGCCACCCTGTTCGCGATGGATCGCGTCACCGACGAGACGTTCATCGAGTTCCGCAAGGTGTTCCCGGATGACGACATGCTGCGGACGCTGACGCTGCTGGCGATCTCGGAGATCGTCGCCGCGGTCAACTACGCGAACTGCGCGCGCGTCATCCAGGAGCCCGGCCTCAAGGCGCTGTTCAAGCAGGTGGGCGCCGACGAGATCCAGCACATGAACTACTTCATCGCCTTCGCCAAGGGGCTGGTGGACAGCGCCGAGTACGCGCCCAAGGAGGCGTTCTCGGTGGCCCACTTCTTCCTGCGCGACGGCGGCGAGGTGTACGGCAGCAAGCGCCAGCACGTGGAGCAGCGCGGCACGCACGTCAACTGGTGGGATCACCTCGAGTACCGCGAGGGGATGTACTCGCCGGACGCCATCGACAAGAAGGAGACGCTCATCTTCAACGCGCTCAAGCGCATCACCGGCATCACCGTCTCCTCGGCCGAAGAGGTCGAGGACAAGTGGATGGAGCTGGTGGGGTGCTGATCGGCCTCGGCCACGATCTGCAGGTCCTCCATGAGCTGAAGGCGCTGGAGGGCCTGTGGGAGCCCGGGGTGTTCTTCACCGAGGCGGAGACGGACCGCTTTCGCGCCAGCCCCTCGCCGGTGGAGAGCCTGGCGGCGGGCTTCTCGATGAAGGAGGCCCTGTTCAAGGCGCTGCCTCGGGTGGAGGGCTGGTTCTGGACCGACGCCGAGGTCCACCATGACGAGCGGCACGCGCCGCGCTTCCGCTTCCACGGGGCGCTGCGCGAGCACATGGAGCGCCACGGCTGGGAGACCCTGCTCTCCATCTCACACAGTGGTGGGTTCGTCTCGACGGTGGTCATCGTCGCGGCCGCGGCCCGCCCTTGAACCTTCCTCGCCTGGAGTCCCCTGCCTTGCGCTTCGAAGAATCGTCGCTCACGCTGCGCGTGCGGCCCAATGATCTGGACAGCCTGGGCCACGTGAACAACGCCACGGCCCTGGAGTACCTGGAGGCGGGTCGCTGGGCGTGGATGGAGCACAACGCCCTGCGCCGCGGCGGAGGCGTCATCGCCGTCACCATGCGCATCGAGGTGGACTACCGCAAGGAGATCGCCCCGCAGGAGGTGGTGGTCCGCACGCTCCTGCAGGAGCCCTCGTGGGAGGACCTGCGGGACGAGGATGCGGTCCACTACCGGGTGCGGTTCCACCAGCAGATCCTCGTGGACTCCGGGCGCGTCGTCGCGGTGGATGCGCTGGTGCAGGCGGCCTTCGTCAGCGCGGCCGATCGCTCGCTGTGCTCGGTGCAGGACTTCCTCGCGTTCGCGCGCCAACCGACTTCCTGAACAGAGGTCTCGACATGATGTCCCAAGCCACTACCGACAGTGCTGCTCCCTCCACGTCCCTGGTTCGGGAGGAGTGGTGGGTCCCCACCAGCGGAGGCCACCAGCTCCGCGTCCTGCAGGTGCGCACCGAGGCCACGGGCGCCGGAGCACCGGGCGTCCTGTGCCTGCACGGGCTGTTCTCCGACGGGCGCTTCTTCCTGGGCTCGAATGGAGAGGGGCCGGCGCGCTACTTCATCGATCAAGGGTGCACGGTCTACATCGCGGAGCTGCGGGGGCACGGCGGGAGCCGGTGGCCCGAGAAGCGGGCGTGGGACTGGAGCTTCGACACGTATGCGCAGCATGACATCCCGGACCTGGTGCGGGCCGTGCGTGCGCGGCACACGGGGCCGCTCTTCCTGCTGGCCCACAGCATGGCGGGCTACGCGGCGCTCGCGGGGCTGGGGCTCCAGCCGGATGCCCAGCGGATGCTGAGCGGGGTGTGCACGCTGTCCTCGGCGGTGAACGACTACAGCGACGGAGGGCTGAAGAAGGCGGTGATGGTGCGCTTCTCCAGCGTGCTGGCCGGGCTGCTCGGCCGGTTCCCCGCCAAGGCGCTCAAGCAGGGCCCGGCGGACGAGCCCGCCGCGCTCATGAAGCAGTTCGCCGAGTGGGCTGCCACGGGCGCGTTCCGCAGCGTGGACGGGACGACGGACTACTGGCAGGCGCTGGGGAAGGTGACGGTCCCGGTGTTCGCCGGGGTAGGGGAGGGTGATGTCTTCCATGCCTCTCCGCGTCGGGCCGAGAAGCTGGTGGGGAAGCTGGGCAGCGGGGACAAGACGTTCGTCATCTGCGGGCGCTCGCACGGGTTTGGGAGCGACTTCGGCCACTTCGACATCCTCCGCGGGAGCCGGGCCCAGAAGGAGGTCCTCCCGCGGGTCCATGAGTGGATGCGCGCCCACGCGGCGACGGCTTGAGGAGGACGACGATGCTCGACGTCATCCAGCGGTTGGGGGAGATGGAGGGCCAGCGCGGCCTGAACCTGGTGGAGGACTTCCTCAGCCCGCCCACGCTGCTGCCCTATGCCGAGTTCCCGGCGCGGGTGGCGGCGTACGCGGAGCACTTCCGGGCGCAAGGCATCCAGCGCGGCGAGCACGTCATCCTCCCGTTCGAGACCGCGGAGGGGGCGTTCTTCTCCCTCTTCGGGCTGATGGAGGTGGGGGCGATCCCGCTCTCGGTGAAGCCCTACATCTTCAGCACGCCCCGGCAGAGCTACCGCGAGTTCCTGGGGCGGATCTCCGAGCGGTACCAGGCGCACCGGGTGGTGGACGTTCCGAGCCTGAGCGGGCTGGAGCTGCCGCTGCGCCGGGTGCCGTTGCCGCCGGCCGGGGCGAAGCGGGAGGGTGTGCGCCTGCGGGAGGTGGGCCCGGAGGAGCTGGCCTTCGTGCAGTTCTCGTCGGGCTCGACGTCGTTCCCCAAGGGGGTGCCGATCACCCAGCGCAACCTGAGCGCGAACCTGAGGATGATCACCCAGCACGACGGCCGGAAGCCCGAGGACTGCGGGGCGATGTGGCTGCCGCTCTACCATGACATGGGGCTGATCGGCCTGCTGACCTGCCTGTACACGGGTGTGGATGTCTACGTGACGCAGCCAGCCACCTTCCTCATGGATCCGCTGGGCTTCCTGGAGTTCATGTCCGAGCGTCGGGCCACCCTCTCCGTCATCCCCAACTTCGCGATCGACTACGCGCTGAAGACGATGCGCGAGCTGGAGCCCGAGGATCTCGAGCGGCTGGACCTGTCGGCGCTGCGGACCATCTATCTGGGCAGCGAGCCCATCAACATCCCGAACCTGGAGCGCTTCACCGAGCTGCTCGTGCCTCGGGGGCTGAAGCGCACGGTCATCAAGCCCTGCTACGGCATGGCCGAGGCGGTGCTGATGGTCTCCTGCGTGGGGCAGGAAGAGGCGTGGCGTGTCGTCACCGCGCCCAGCGGACAGCCGGCGATCTCGGTGGGACGGCCCCTGCGGGAGTTCGAGGTGCGGCTGCGAACCGAGGACGGCCGTCTCTGTGGGGAGCGGGAGCTGGGGGAGATCGAGATCCGAGGGGGCAGCCTCGCGGCGTCGTACTACCAGGATGAGCGCCCGCTGCGGAACGCGGAGGGCTACTACCCCTCGGGCGATCTGGGCTTCATGCAGGACGGCGAGCTGTTCATCACCGGCCGCATCAACGATCGCATCAAGATCAACGGGCAGAGCTACTTCTCCAGTGACTTCGAGCAGGCCGTCGAGCGGCTCCCCTTCGTCCGCCCCGGCAGGTCCGTGGTCATCCAGGCCGAGGGGCGGGTGGTGGTGCTGGCCGAGGTCAGCCACGCGGGCGTGCTGGAGCAGCGGGCTCAGAGCCAGCGTCAGGTGTGCGAGAAGATCCTGGAGGCCGTGGGCGTCACGGTGGCGCAGGAGGACGTGCTCTTCATCCGCTACGGGCAGATCCAGAAGACGAGCAGCGGGAAGCTCCAGCGCCGCGCCATCACCGAGGCGTACCAGCAGGGACGCGTCCGCATCGCCACTCCGATGGAGCTGCGCGCGGACCTGCTGCGGATGCGCGCCCAGCGGCTCTTCTACGGCTCACTGTTCGAGGCTCGGAAGCGCGGCGGCCGGTGGATCCAGTCGGGCCGCGAGGTGCTGCGGCGGTTCTCGGCACGGTCCTGATCACCTCCACTCCGCCAGCCCGTGCGCCGCATGGCACGCGTCGCCGATGAGGTCCAGGTAGAGCTGGGGGTGCTGTTTCGCGAGCGTCTCCGTGTCTCGGAAGGCTCCGGCCTCGCCCAGCCGGCGGACCGTGGCCTCGAGCAGCTGGTGGGCCCGCGTCACGGCCTGCTGCTGTCTCACCGTGGGACTCCAGCCGCTCTCTCTCCGGTACCTCCCCAGAGTCTCCAGGAAGTGGCCGTAGAACTTCAGGGACTGGGAGAGCAGCGACATTCGGTAGCGCGGTGCGTCCATGAGCGCTGCCTCATACTGGCGCGCCTCCGAGCCCAGCCGATAGATGAGCACGTCCACCTGGACGCCCAGTCGCTCGCCCCAGGCCTTGCGCACCGCCGGGTGCCGCGCCCAGCCCGCCACCGCCTGGAAGAAGTGGAGCCCTCCACAGGGGTGCGCGTAGATGCCCTGCTTCTGCTTGGGCACCTGGGGCAGTCCGGCCTTCATGCCCGCGGACAGGTCCGCGTGCGCACGCTCCAGCGTCCCCAGCGCCTCCTCCATCACCGCATCGAAGCGCACCTGCTCGCCCGCGCCGTTGCGGAAGGTCGCCCCGGGCTCGAGCACCTGGCTGAGTGCATCCAGCGCCCAGGCCCCCTCCGGCGAGCGGGCCAGCTCCGGGCGGAAGTCTCGCTGGAGCTCCTCCACGAGCGCTCCCAGCGTCACTGTCCCCCAGGCGGTCTGGAACTTCCGGCTCCGCGGAAAGCCCGCAAGCACCAGCGTCTTCACCTGCAGCGCCGGATGCGGCTCCACGGGCGTGCCGTCCGCCGTGAAGGGCTCGAAGTACAGCCCACGTCCCGTGGGGCCTTCCTCCCGCCGCAGGAAGTCCGAGACGATCACCTCCGCCGCCAGCCGCCCGTCTCGTGCTCGGAAGCCTCGGCCCTCCAGCGTCACGCCATGAGCCAGCGCCCAGGGATTGCGGGGGTTGGCTCCCTGGGTGCGGCACAGCGCGCGGAGCTGCTCGGCAGTGGCGGACGGCGCCGCCGGCGTGGCGGTGGCCAGGCCGAGCAGCAGGAGAGAGGCTGGAAGGAGCATGGCGGGGCGGGGAAGGATGCTTGTTCACTCGCGACTCGCCTGCTATTGACTGGCGAATCAATCTTTTTCCAGGAGCGACCATGGTCAACCCCTTCACCGAGGAGCATGAGGCCTTTCGCAAGACGGTGCGAGCCTGGGTCGAGAAGGAACTGACGCCCCATGCCCTGGAGTGGGATCGGGCAGGCATCTTCCCCCGCGAGGTCTTCAAGCAGGCGGGCGATCTCGGCTTCCTGGGCATCAACCACGATCCGAAGTTCGGCGGCAGCGGCCTGGACTACTGGTTCGTCACCGCGTTCTGCGAGGAGCTGACCTACACCCGCAACGCCGGCGTCAACATGGCCCTCATGGTCCAGAGCCAGATGGCCACCCCCATCATCAACGAGATCGGCACGGACGAGCAGAAGCGCGAGTTCCTCGAGCCCGCGCTCAAGGGCGAGAAGATCGCCGCCCTCGGCATCAGCGAGCCTGGGGTCGGCTCGGACGTGGCCAACATGAAGACGACGGCGCGCATCGACGGCGACGACTACGTCATCAACGGCTCGAAGATGTGGATCACCAACGGCACCCGCGCCGACTTCATTACCCTGGGTGTGCGCACGGGCGAGGCCGGCTACGGCGGCATCTCGCTGGTGACGTTCCCCACCGACGTGAAGGGCTTCTCGGTGTCCAAGAAGCTCGACAAGGTGGGCAACCTGTCCTCCGACACCGCCATCCTCTACTTCGAGGACTGCCGCATCCCTCGGCGCTACGTGCTGGGCGAGGAGAACGAGGGCTTCTACAGCATCATGACCAACTTCCAGGGCGAGCGCCTGGTGGGGGCCATCAGCACGGTGGCCGGCATGGAGCGCATGGTCGAGGACTCGCTGCGCTACGGCACCGAGCGCGAGGCCTTCGGCAGGCCCCTCATCAAGTTCCAGGTGTGGCGCCACAAGTTCGTCGAGCACCTCACCGCCATCGAGGCCGCCAAGCGCCTGACGTACCACGCGGTGGCGCTCTTCGATCAGAAGGAGAACCCCGTGAAGGAGATCTCCATGGCGAAGCTGTTCGCCGGAGATCTCGCCCAGAAGGTGGCCTACGACTGCCAGCAGTTCTTCGGCGGCATGGGCTACATCGAGGAGACGCACATCGCCCGGGCCTGGCGCGACGTGCGGCTCATCACCATCGGCGGTGGCACCTCGGAGATCATGAAGGAGATCATCTCCAAGCTGTACGGCTTCTGAGCTGCTCCCGCTCCTACGGGAACGAAGGTGTCGCGGGGGCGGGAGAGTTGCCCGACGTCCCATCCCCGATCTGGCTTCGCCGGTTGTCACCCCACGCTCGGGGAGTGCCGTCACTCCTCACCGCCAGCGAGTGGGTGCCGCCCGCGGAGATGGCCGTCACCCCGCTCAGCTCGGGCACCTGGATGGGGCTGAGGCGCGAGGTGAGCGTCCCGTCACCCAGCTGCGCATCGGAGTTGCTCCCCCATGCCCACAGGGTGCCATCGTTGCGCAGCGCCAGCGAGTAGCCCTGGCCCGCGGAGATGGCCGTCACCCCGCTCAGTCCGGGCACCTGGATGGGACTCAGGCGCTGGGTCCGCGTCCCATCGCCGAGCTGGCCGCCGCTATTGGTTCCCCAGGCCCAGACGGTGCCGTCGCTGCGCAACGCCAGGGAGTGAAAGAGTCCGGCGGAGGTGGCGATCACCCCGGTCAGCTCAGGCACCTGGATCGGCTCGAGGCGGTCCTGCGTCGTCCCATCGCCGAGCTGCCCCCGTCGGTTGTCGCCCCAGGCCCAGACAGTGCCGTCGTTGCGCACCGCCAGCGAATGGTTGGCGCCCGCGGCGATGGCCGTCACTCCCGTGAGCGCTGACACCTGGACAGGCGTGGCACGGTGAACGGTGGTTCCATCGCCGAGCTGGCCCCGGCTGTTGCTGCCCCAGGCCCAGACAGAGCCATCGCCGCGCAACGCCAGGGAGTGAAAGGACGTCGCGGCGAGAGCGGTGACACTCGTCAGCCCGGACACCTGGACCGGTGTTGGCTGGTTGAGGCCCGTTCCATCTCCGAGCGCGCCGAGCCCATTGCCGCCCCAGGCCCAGACAGTGCCGTCGCCGCGCAACGCCAGGGAGTGGCTGTTGCCCGCCGCGAGAGCCGTGACGCCGCTCAGCGCGGACACCTGGACCGGCGTGGAACGCTCGGAGTCCGTCCCATCACCGAGCTGGCCCAGGCCGTTCTCGCCCCATGCGCGGACCGTGCCGTCCTTGCGCAGCGCCAACGAGTGGAAGGAGCCCGCCGCGACGGAGGCCACGTCGGTCAGCCAGGACACCACGGTCGGCGTGGGGTGCTTGCTCGACGTCCCATCTCCCAGCTGTCCATGGCTGTTGCTCCCCCAGGTGCGAAGCGTGCCGTCCACGCGCAAGGCCAGGGAGTTGTCGAAGTTGGCCGCGATGCGGACCACGCCCGTCAGCGGCGGCACCTGGGACGGAGTGGCGCGCTGGAGGCCCGCGGTGTCTCCCAGCTGCGCCTCGGAATTGTAGCCCCAGGCCCAGACGGTGTTGTCGTTGCGCAGCGCCAGCGCATGGCTCGCGCCCGCCGTCAGCCCGGTGATGCCCCCGGGCGTGCTCGCCCGGACCGGCGTGTGACGAGACGTCGTCGTCCCATCGCCGAGCTGTCCTGCCGCGTTGCCGCCCCAGGCCCAGACGCTGCCGTCCTTTCGCAGCGCCAGGGAGAAGTCACTTCCCGCCGCGATGGCGCTGATGTCGGTCAGCCCTGGCACCTGCGAGGGGAGGGGACGAGCGGTGGTCGTCCCATCTCCGAGCTGGCCCTCGGAGTTGTTGCCCCAGGCCCAGACGGTGCCGTCCCCGCGCAGGGCCAGGGTGTGCGCCCGGCCCGCGGCCAGGGCGGTGATGCCGCTCAGCCCGGACACCTGCACGGGAGTGGGGCGGTCGGTGGTCGTTCCATCGCCCAGCTGACCCGAGGCGTTGTCTCCCCACGCCCAGACCGTGCCATCCCCGCGCAGCGCCAGGCCGCTGTCGGACAGACCGGCGGCGATGGCGGTGATGCCGCTCAGCCCGGACACCTGCGCCGGGGCGGCTCGGTCGATGAGCTGCCCGTCTCCGAGCTGGCCCTTGAAGTTGGCACCCCACGCCCAGACGGTGCCGTCCTCGAGCAGCGCCAGCGAGTGGGCGGGCCCCGCGGCGATGGCGGTGACACCCCTCAGGCCCGGCACCTCCCCAGGCGTGGACCGGAAGGGCGAGGGCTCCGTGCCGAGCTGCCCCCCCGCGTTGCTCCCCCAGGCCCAGACCGTGTGGTCCACGAGCAGCGCCAGCGTGTGCTGGCCGCCGCTGGCTCCGGCCAGGACCGAGCAGTGCTGGAGCGCGAGGGTGAAGGACCGGGACGCGGTGCTGCCGGGCTCGTCGGAGACGGTGACCTTGACCGAGGCCTCGTCCATGGTGCGAGCCGAGCAGGGCGGCGCCGTCCACGTCACCTCGCTGGTGGTGCCCGTCTCGCTCGGAGGCCCCAGGGAGCCCTGGCTGGCCTCCCAGGAGAACCGGAGCGAGGGGCTCTCGGCATCCCGCGCCACCACGCGCAGGGTGACGGTGCCCAGGGGCTGGAGCCGCGCGGCGGACTGGCTGGCCTCTTCGATGGTCGGCGGCGTGTTGCGTGGCGCGTCCTTTCCACAGCCAGCCACGGCGGTGAGCAGCAGCAGCAGCCCCGCTCCCATGAGCCCCTTCCAAGATCTCGATCGTCTCGTCTGGTTCATGCGCACCTCTCGCCTGTCGAGTGTGCGACGAACCTTATGCTCTCCAGGGAGGGGACCGCAGCCGTGCTCCCGGCGAGCGTCCGCCGTCCTTCACTTCTTGCGGAACAGCGCCTCCGCCGCCGAGAGCAGCTGATCCTTGCTCTCCTTGGCGTGCAGGCCGCCCTCGCCAATCTGGAAGAACTCGCAGAAGTTCGCCGAGTCCTTGTCGCCCGGCACGTCCGCGAAGGGCTCCTTGCACTCCTTGGCCACGGTGGGATCGAAGTGGCGGCAGTTGCGGCACGAGTGCACCTCCTCGCCGCAGTGCGGACACGTGTCGCGCCGTCCCACCTGGTTTCCAATCACCTCGAGCGGCTTTCCGCAGTGCGCGCAGCCGGGCATGGCTCCTCCGAGACAGAGGGCGCCATCTTGCCAGCGCTTCACGAGCAGCGGCGAGCGCTCAGCGGTTCGGCGTCGCCACCAGCCCCGACGCGCTCTCCGAGGAGGCGGACGCAGGAGCCGACGTCAGCTCGGGCGGGGCCTCGGCGGCCGCGTCGTCCAGCTGCGAGTCCAGCCGCCTCAGCAGGTACAGCATGTACGCCACCAGCGCGGCGATTGCTCCGCCCATCAGCCCGAGCATCTGCCCGCGCTGCCACACGTGGGCGCGCTCCATCACCGTGCGTCGCGAGGCGAACGTCTTGAGCTGCGCGTCCGCCACCGCGTTGTCCAGCCGCTCGGCGTACTCGATGGCCTGGGCGTTGCCGCGCTCCATCAGCCAGCGGGCCTCCGAGTCCAGGGAAGCCTTGCGCGTGTAGCAGAACCCGGCACTTCCCACGCACAGGAGGGAGACGCAGACGGCTGCTACTACGCTACGGGAACCCATGGACCCTCCAATGCGCCCAAAGCGCGGGATATCCTACACCCGCGGCCGCCCGACACTTCCCCGAGGACAGTGCGGAATGGTAGGGACGCCCGGAGTTATGGGCAAGCCCTACCGTCCGAAAGACCACTATTTCCAGAAAGCCAAGCAAGAAGGGCTCCGGGCGCGCTCCGCCTTCAAGGTGGATGAGATCCTCAAGCGCCATCCCATTGTGAGGAAAGGTGGGGTGGTGCTGGACCTGGGCGCGGCGCCGGGAGGCTTCCTGCAGATCCTCGCGGACACGGTGGGGCCGACGGGGAAGGTGGTGGGCGTGGACATCGTGGCCATCCGCCCGTTCACGCAGAAGCACGTGACGACGGCGGTGCTGGACGTGCTGGCGGACGACTTCGACGCGAAGCTGCTGGCGCTGCACGAGGGGCCGTTCGACGCGGTCATCTCGGACATGGCGCCGAAGACGAGCGGCATCAAGGCCACGGACGAGGCGCGCAGCCTGCGGCTGGCGGGCAAGGCGCTGGAGGTGGCGGTGACGCGGGGCCGGCCGGGCTCGAGCTTCGTGGCCAAGCTCTTCATGGGCGGAGACTTCGAGGAGTTCCGCGCGCAGGTGCGCTCGAATTATGAGGATGTGAAGGTGGTGCGCCCCGAGGCCACCCGAGGCGCGAGCATGGAGGTGTACCTGGTGGGGCTGCGCCTGAAGGCCGCCGCGCCCTGAGGTGCCGCCCTTTCTTGTGCCTTCGTGAAGGAAGAGTCTCGTGAGCCGTACCGGCCGCTTGCGTAGAGTGGCCGCATGGCAACGCTCTACCGGCTGCTGGCTGTCTTCCCGCTCCTGCTGATCGCTTCCCTGGCCGTTCCTGGCTCCGCCCACGCACAGGCCAAGACGCCGCCCTCGTGGAAGGAGATCGACCAGCTCGTCGAGCAGCAGAAGCTCGAGGCCGCCATTCAAGGCATCGACGCGCGGCTCGCGCAGGCGCAGGCGAAGGCGGACGAGAACGAGTGGGCCAAGGCCCTCATCCGCACGGTGCAGCTGCGCACGGGGCTCCACGGCTACGAGACCACGGTGCGCTTCCTGCGCGACCAGCCGTGGCCCAAGGGGCTGCTGCCGCGCACGGCGGTGCAGCTCTACTACGCCCGCTCCCTCGTCAACTACACGCGCGCCTACCACTGGGAGGTGAGCCGGCGCGAGCGCGTGGTCTCGTCCGGCCCGGTGGATCTCAAGACGTGGACGATGGAGCAGATCCTCACCGAGGCCCATCGCACCTACGCGGAGGTGTGGAAGGAGCGCGAGCGGCTGGGGGCGACCTCCGTCCAGTCGTTCTCCGAGTTCCTCACGCCGAACACCTATCCGCAGGGCATCCGGAGCACGCTGCGCGACGCGGTGACGTACCTGTGGGTGGAGATGCTGGCGGACACCGCGACGTGGAGCCCGGAGCAGTCGCAGATGCTGTACCAGCTCGATCTCGCCGTGCTGCTCGGCGGGAAGCCCTCGGTGGAGCTCACGGAGCCGGCCGTCCACCCGCTGATGAAGATCGCCGCGCTCCTGGGAGACCTGGAGGCCTGGCATCGCGGAGCGGGCCGGCGTGAGGCGGAGCTGGAGGCCCGGCTCGCGCGCTACGAGACGCTCTACACGGCCTACTCGCAGCCGGACGATCTCGCGCGCATCCGGAAGCACCTCGCCGCGCACCTGGAGGCCTTCCGGAGCGTGCCCTGGTGGGCGATGGGACAGGGGCTGCTGGCGGAGCTGGAGGAGCGGGCGGAGCACCGGGTGCGCGCGCATCAGCTCGCGAAGGCGGGCGCCGCGGCCTACCCGACGAGCCTGGGCGGACAGCGCTGTGCCGCGGTGGTGAGCCGGCTGGAGGCTCCGGCCTACTCCCTCGAGAGCATGAGCTCGGACGGTCCTCAGCGGCGCTCGATCCAGGTGACGCACCGCAACCAGCCCGTCCTCTACTTCCGCGCGTATGCCTACGATCTCGAGAAGCGGCTGGGCAAGGCGGACGACTATGACGTGCGGCCCGACGACCGGGAGCTGCGCCAGCTGATCGAGCAGCAGAAGCCGGTCGCCTCCTGGACCTTGGAGCCGCCGGCGACGCCCGACCTCCAGGACCACCGCACCTTCGTCACGCCGCCCCTGAAGGAGCGAGGCACCTACGTCATCGTTGCCTCCGCGCGGCAGGACTTCAAGCTGGAGGACAACGACGTGCGCGGGGTGCTCCTCACGGTGACGCCCTATGTCCTCATCACCCGCGCCAACGAGGGCCGTCGGATCGAGGCCCAGGTGGTGGATGGCCAGACGGGCCAGCCCGTGGCCGGCGTGGAGGTGCGCCTCTTCCTCATGGACTACGAGCGTGGCCACCGCGAGGTGCAGCGCGCCTCCACGGACGCGAAGGGAGAGGCGTCGTTCCTCCGTCAGCAGGGCCAGCGCTACGAGAACTTCCTCGTCATGGCGGGGCGGGGGAAGGAGCTCCTGCTCCAGTACAACCAGCTGAGCTACTTCGAGTCCTATCGGGAGGCCGAGCACCCGCAGACGCTCATCTTCACCGACCGGAGCGTCTACCGGCCGCTGCAGAAGCTGCTGTGGAAGGTGGTGGCCTACCAGGGCAGTGGCGCGCAGGCGCGCTACAAGACGCGGCAGAACACGCAGGTCACCGTCTCGCTGCGCGATCCCAACGGTGAGGTCGTCGAGAAGCGCGTGGTGCGCACCAACACGTTCGGCTCGGCGGCGGGCGAGTTCTCCATCCCCGCGGGCCGGGTGCTCGGACACTGGTACCTCTCGACCGATCCCGCGGGCTCGGCGCACGTGCGGGTGGAGGAGTACAAGCGCCCGACGTTCGAGGTGGCGCTCAAGGATCCCGACGCGCCGCTGCGGCTCAACCGGCCGGCCACGTTCCGGGGCGAGGCGCGCTACTACTTCGGGCTGCCGGTGGTGAATGGCTCGGTGCGCTGGCGCGCCTATCGCGAGCCCGTGTTCCCCGAGTGGTGGTGGGGATACGGCGGCCGCGGCACGGGCTTCATCCCGAGGGAGCGCCAGCTCGTGGCCACGGGGACCTCACCGCTGAAGGAGGATGGCTCCTTCCAGGTCTCCTTCACGCCCCAGGCCGACGAGCGCGACACGTCCTCCGCGCTCACCTGGCGCTACCGCGTGGAGGCGGACGCCACGGACGAGGGCGGGGAGACGCGCTCGGCGAGCCGGGCCTTCCGGCTGGGCTTCGTCGCGGTGGAGGCGCGCGTGGACAGCGACGAGGGCTTCTTCCAAGAGGGCAGGCCCGCGGAGCTGCGGCTGACGCGCTCCAACCTGGATGGGGTGCCGCAGCCCGGGAAGGGGAGCTGGCGGCTCGTGACGCTTCAGCAGCCCGTCCAGCCGATGCTGCCCGCGGAGGAGCCGATCGAGCCACCTCCGGGCCCGCCTCCGGCAGGGGCGGAGCCGCGCACCGTCACGCCCGGAGACGCGCTGCGGCCCCGGTGGAGCGAGGAGTACGCGCCCGAGCGGACCCTGCGTCGCTGGGCGGCGGGGGCCGAGCAGGCCCGAGGCATTGCGGAGCATGACGCGCAGGGGCTGGCGCGCGTGAAGCTGCCGGTGCTGAAGCCGGGGGCCTATCGCCTCGAGTACGAGACGGTGGACGCCTTCGGACAGAAGTTCACCACCACGCACGAGTTCCTCGTCGCGGGCGCGAGCGCTCCCATCTCACTGCCGGCGATGCTGCTGCTCGAGCGGGACACGGTGAAGGTGGGGGAGCCGGCGCGCGTGCTGGCGTTCTCCGGCTTCGAGGTGCAGCCACTGTTCCTGGACGTGTACCAGGGAGAGAAGCGGCTCCAGCGGCGCCACCTCACGCGCGGGAAGGATCCGGCGGTCATCGAGCTGCCCGTGACGGAGGAGCTGCGCGGGGGCTTCACCGTGACGCTGGTGGGCGTGCGGGACTACCAGCTCCTGCGCTTCACGCAGCAGGTGTTCGTCCCGTTCGATGACAAGGAGCTGAGCCTCGAGTTCACGTCCTTCCGGGATCGGATGCGCCCGGGAGCGAAGGAGACCTGGCGCGTCACCGTGCGAGGTCCGAAGGGAGCCCCGGTGGAGGCTGGGGCCGCCGAGCTGCTCGCGTACATGTATGACCAGTCGCTGGATCTCTTCGCGCCGCACAGTCCGCCCTCGGTGACCGCGCTCTACCCGGTGCGCACCGCGGAGATCCTGCTGCACTCCTCGCTCGGCTCCGAGCAGAGCCACTGGATCGCCTACCGAGAAGAGGAGGCCAGGGGGACCCGGTGGGTGCCCCCCGAGGCGGACGCGCTGCTCTTCATCGACAACTACTCGATGGGGGGAATGGGAGGGGAGCGCAGGCTCTCGATGAAGCGCAGGGAAGTGATCCAGATCGTGCGTGGCAGCTCCGCGCTGGCTCAGAGCGCCGCCCCGGAGGCCTCGGCGGATGCGCCGCCGCCGCCGCCGCCCGCTCCTCCCGGGGAGGCGGCCAGGAAGTCGCAACCGAGCTTCGGGAGCACCGTCAGCGGCTCGGCCAGTACCATCCTGGGAGGCGTGGTGGAGGCTCCCCAGGAGCCGCCGCGCTCGAACTTCGCGGAGACGGCCTTCTGGATTCCGCAGCTCCTGACGGGGGCGGATGGCTCGGCGACGCTGGAGTTCACGGTGCCGGACTCGGTGACGGCGTGGAGCGCGTGGGTGCACGCGCTGACGCGGGACTTGAAGGGAGGCTCGGTCCAGCGCACGACGCGCAGCGTGAAGGAGCTGATGGTGCGCCCCTACGTCCCGCGCTTCCTGCGCGAGGGGGACAAGGCCGTGCTGGAGGTGGCCATCAACAACGCCAGCGAGCAGAAGCAGCAGGGCACGCTGACGCTCGACATCCTGGACACCGAGACGGAGAAGAGCGTGCTGTCCCGCTTCGGCGTCACGAGCGCCAGCCAGCCCTTCACCGTGGAGCCGGGCAAGGGCACCTCGCTGCGCTTCACGCTCACGACGCCGCCCAAGCCCGGCCCGGTGGCCTTCAAGGTCACCGCGCGGGCGGGCAACCTGGGGGATGGAGAGCTGCGCCCGCTGCCCGTGCTCCCCGGACGCATGCACCTGGCACAGTCGCGCTTCGTCACGCTGCGCGGCAAGGATCGCAAGGAGCTGACGTTCGAGGATCTGCGGCGCAATGACGACCCGAGCCGCATCAACGAGCAGCTCGTCGTCACGGTGGACGCGCAGCTGTTCTACTCGGCGCTGCAGGCGCTGCCGTACCTGGTGGACTACCCGTACGAGTGCACCGAGCAGACGCTCAACCGCTTCGTGTCCACGGGCATCGTCTCGAGCCTCTACGGGAAGTACCCGGCGGTGGCGAGGATGGCGAAGACGCTGAGCGCGCGCCCCACGCGCTTCGAGACGTGGGACACGGTGGATCCGAACCGGAAGATGGCGCTGGAGGAGACGCCCTGGCTGCAGGAGGCCAGGGGCGGGCCGGAGGTGGAGCACGGACTGGTGAAGGTGCTGGATCCGGCGATCGCGAAGGCCGAGCGCGCGGCGTCACTGGCGAAGCTGCAGAAGGCGCAGACTTCGAGCGGCGGCTTCCCCTGGTGGCCGGGAGGCCCGCCGTCTCCATACATGACGCTCTACATCGCCCACGGCCTGGCGCGGGCCGCGGAGTACAACGTGGAGTTCCCCCGGGAGATGACCCAGCGCGGGTGGAACTACCTGACGCGGCACTTCCGCGAGGAGTACGCGAGCAAGCTGATGAAGGAGGATCGGGGCTGGGAGTTCCTCACCTTCCTCAACTACGTGGCCTCCAGCTACCCGGATGTCAGCTACATGGGCAACGCGCTGACGGCGGAGGAGCGCAAGCGCATCCTCGACTTCAGCTTCAAGCACTGGAAGCAGCACTCGCCCTACCTGAAGGCGTACCTGGCGCTGACGCTGAAGCGAGCGGGGCGGGCGAAGGACGCGGAGCTGGTGTGGGCGAGCGTGATGGACTCGGCGAAGACGAGCCCGGAGCTGGGGACGTACTGGGCGCCCGAGGACCGCAGCTGGCTCTGGTACAACGACACGACGGAGACGCAGGCCTTCGCGCTGCGCACGCTCACCGAGCTGAACCCGAAGGACGCGCGGCGGGACGGGCTGGTGCAGTGGCTGCTGCTGGACAAGAAGCTCAACCACTGGAAGTCCACGCGGGCCACGGCGGAGGCCCTCTACGCGCTGGTGAAGTACCTGGAGCAGGAGGGGGCGCTGGGCATCCGCGAGGACGCCAAGGTGACGGTGGGGGACAAGACGGTGGAGTTCGTCTTCCAGCCGGACCAGTACACGGGGAGGAAGAACCAGGTGGTGGTGCCGGGGCCGGAGGTGGATCCGGTGAAGAGCAGCACGGTGGTGGTGGAGAAGACGGCGAAGGGCTTCGCGTTCGCGTCGGCCACGTGGCACTTCTCGACGGAGAAGCTGCCGACGGAGGAGCGCGGGGACTTCTTCCAGGTGTCGCGCCGCTACTTCCTGCGAGTGGCGCAGGGCCGGGAGACGACGCTCCGGCCGCTGGCGGAGGGCGCGAAGCTGGCGCCGGGAGACGAGGTGGAGGTGCAGCTGTCGCTGCGCGCGAAGCACGCGGCCGAGTACGTGCACTTGAGGGATCCGCGGGCGGCGGGGCTGGAGCCGGAGAACGCGGTGTCCCGCCACAAGTGGGACCTGGGGATCGTCTGGTACGAGGAGACGCGGGACTCGGGGACGAACTTCTTCTTCGAGTGGCTGCCGGCGGGCGAGTACACCTTCAAGTACCGGCTGCGAGCGAACATGGCGGGCACGTTCCGGGTGGGCCCCGCGACGGTGCAGTCCATGTACGCGCCCGAGTTCACGGCCTACTCCACGGGCGCGGTGCTCACCGTGGGCAGCGCCCGGCCCTGACCGGAGAGTCTCCGCTGCCGGGCGAGCGGAGAATGTCCTCGGGTGCCTCCCTGCTGCCAGGGCTCTCGCGCCGAGCCCTGGTTGCCTCCCCTGGGTGGATCCTCGGCCCTTGTCCGAAGGTCCGAGCCACCCAAGGTTTGTGCTGGGACGCATCAACCTGGGGATGTAGGACCATGTTCAAGCGGATGATGGTGGTGAGCGCGGTCGCTTCCGCGCTGGTGCTCGCGGGCTGTCGGGATCAGGCTGGCAGCCAGTACGGCGGTCAGGCGGATCAGACTCAGGGCACCGGCGGCGCGGGATCGACGGACCAGACGCAGGGCACGGGCGGCGCGGGCCAGGGCACCGGTGACACCGGCTCGAGCGGAAGCGTGGGCAGCGGCTCGGAGACCGGCGCGACGCAGGGCGCGGGGGGAGGCTCGTCGGGCAACCAGGGCGGCCTGGGGAACTCCGACTCGACGGACATCCAGAATGACGTCGGCGGCCAGGACAACACCCAGCGCTAGCCGGGCGAGCGAAAGCTCCTGACACGACAGAGCCCGAGGCCAGCAAGCGCCTCGGGCTCCAGGCAGCGGCGAGCAGGCTCACCCGCTCGCATGTGGCTCAGATCTCGTAGGCCTGCTGCTCGAAGACGATGACCTTGTGCGACTGCGGGAACAGGATGATGAACAGGCTGTCCCAGTGGTCCCCGTTCGGGCCCGTCTGGTAGGTCCGGTAGTAGCGCCTCACCTGCACGTTCTCCGTGCCGTTGCCGTACGTCGAGAGCAGGGTGGCGGGCAGCGGGTGGTAGACGGAGTACACGGCCGACGAGAAGTCCGCGTACGTGAGCGCCGTCAAGGTGCCGTAGTACTCGTAGCGCCACCACTCACCCACCATCTCCAGCGCCTCATGGCTCGCCTGCTCGAGCGTCGTCTCCCCCGCGTACGGCCAGCCGAAGTCATAGCGGTGCAGGATCGCGTGGACGCCGTCCCGCTGGTTGCCCGTGTTCACTTGCGCCTGCAACTGCGCGCTGATGGGCTCCTCCACCAGCACGATCTGATAGCCGCCCGGCGCCGGAGGAGGCGGCTGCGGCACGCACGCGAAGCCCATGCAGTCCACCTGGAGCCGGAACTGCTTGCCCGCGCCGTTGGCCGAGCTCACCACCGCGAGGTACTCGCCGCTCTGCGCCAGCGTCACCAGGGTGATCCGGCTCAGCGTGCCGTAGCCTGCATCGTCGTCCACCTTCACCGGCGTGGTGCCGTAGCTCCCGTTGGCGTCCTTCGGGCCGTACAGGAACAGGCTCGTGTCCAGGTACATGGAGCTGCCCAGGTGCGTGACGTCCAGCTTGAGCTGCGAGTTCGCCGGCACCTGCACGGTGAAGGAGTAGTACTGCGGGTTGGACGTGAAGGACGCCTGCGCCGCGCCCCCTACCGCCACCGGGCCCACGTACGTCGTGCTGTCCAGGATGTTCCCGCTGGCCGGCGTCGGCGGCGGGGCCAGCACGGCCTGCGAGCGCTCGCCGACCTTCTCCGCCGGCTCGTTCTCGGCCACTCCGCCGCAGGCGCCCAGCAGGCCCAGCGACAGCATCCACAGCAACGCGTTCTTCCACGTCTGGCGCATCGTCTCGTCCTCTCGTCAGGGGACGGAGCCCAGGCCTCATCGCCCAGGGCCTCCGTCCGGAAAACGGCACGCCCTGTAGCGTTGTAACTCTAGCAATTCAAGTAAAGATGGTGTTTCAGCCCGAGCGGATCCGAAGCTACTCCGCGCAGGTGGGGCGATCGTTCGTGGGGTAGAAGGTGGCGATGCCGTAGGTGCCGTTGCGGGTGCCGCAGTGGATCTGCCACGCGGTGCCACCCAGGTCCGGCGCGGAGTACACGCCGCCCTCCTTCTTCGCGCCGTCCCGCGCGCAGCAGCGTACGAAGGCCCGTGTCGCCAGGGCCGCGACGCTCACCGCATCCTGCGAGCGAGAGAACCCGCCGATCTTCTTCACCCCGCAGGACCACGGGGCCACGCCGTGGAAGGAGATGAGGTACTGGTCGCCGCTCACCGCGCTGTTGCCGCGGGCCGGGCCGTCGTAGCAGAGCTTCCCCTCGGCCTCGAGCTGCGCGTACCGCGCCTGGTAGTGCAGGCCACCGATGGGGCCACGCAGCCAGTCGTCGCCGCAGAAGACGTGGGTGAAGGCGTTGCGCGGGCCCGTGCTCACCCAGAGGCTCGTGAGCCACTCGAGGTTGGCCTGCTTCGCGCCCGCTCTCGTCCGCGAGCGCCCGGCCGCCGCCAGCGCCTTCTGGATGCGCGGGTCGTCATAGTGGTTGGAGAAGAAGCGCTGCACGTCCCCGGCACTCACGGACACATCCGGCCGAGCGGGGCACAGCGCGAGGATCTCCCGGTCCACGGCGGACAGGGCAGGGGGCTTGGAGAACAGGGGCGGGTTGCCACACGTCGTCGCGCACCCCGAGGCCAGCTTCGCCACCGCGGGGATCACCTCGGCCTGCTGCTGCCTGTCCGCCTTCACGAGCTCCGTCGCGCTCGGCGCGGCCTGGACCGCCGTCTCCGCGGCGCCGTCACACAGCACCCAGCCCTCGGCCTTGGGGCCCTGCAGCTTGCACCACTTGCGCCCGGGCCCTCCCTTCTTGAGGAGCGGGTAGGAGGTGTCGGGCTCGACGACGAAGACGACCTTCTTCGACTCGGGCTGATCCACCGCCTCCACGCGGGTGTCGGAGACGAAGGCCCCGGAGCCCGCCAGCGAGCTCAGAGGAAGGAGCAGGGTCAACAGGAGGGGAAGCAGACGAGACATGGCGCCCGGAGCATACCGTGAGAGGTCTGGAGCCCCCACGACAGCGAGGGCTCGCAGGCTTGGACCCTCCGCCGGGCGCGCTTATTCACCGGTGCCCGCTACGCCAGCTTCACCTTCGCGGCCTTCAGCTTGCCCACCTGCACCAGGTACTCGCCGGCGGGCAGCTCGTGCTTCGGATCGGTGATCTTCTCCCCGTTCACGCGCACGCCGCCCTGGGCCATCAGCTTGCGCGCCTCCGTCGCGGAGGCCACCAGCTTCGTCTCGGGCAGCACCTTCGTCAGCGGCAGCTTCGGCGCCCCCGCCAGCGACACCTCGGTCAGCGGCAGGCTCTCGGTGTCCAGCTCCTTCTTCGCGAAGCGCGCCTCGAAGTCCGCCGCCGCCTTCTTCGCGGCCTCCTCGCCCTGGAAGCGCGCCGCGATCTCCTGCGCGAACGCCACCTTCGCCGCCTTCGGGTGCGTCTGCCCCGACTGCACCGACTCGCGCAGCGCCTGCACTTCCTTCATCGGCTTGGACGAGAGCAGCTCGTAGTAGCGCCACATCAGATCGTCCGTGATGCTCATCAGCTTGCCGAAGATCTGCTCGGCCCGCTCGTCCACGCCCACGTAGTTGTCCAGGCTCTTGGACATCTTGTCGCCGACGATCTTCCCCTCGATCAGCTTCGCGTCCAGGCCCTCCAGGATGGGGCCCGTCATGATCACCTGCGGCTCCAGCCCCTGCTCCTTCATGAGCTGCCGGCCCACCAGCAGGTTGAAGAGCTGATCGGTGGCGCCCAGCTCCACGTCCGCCTTCAGCGCCACCGAGTCGTAGCCCTGCAGCAGCGGGTACAGGAACTCGTGGATGGAGATGGAGCGATTCTCCCGGAAGCGCTTCTTGAAGTCGTCGCGCTCCAGCATGCGCTGCACCGAGTAGCGCGACGCCACCCGGATCATCCCCTCCGTGCCCAGCGCGTCGAGCCACTCGGAGTTGAAGCGCACCTGCGTCTTCTCGGCGTCCAGCACCTTGAAGACCTGCTTCTTGTACGTCTCCGCGTTGGCCTTCACCTCGTCGCGCGAGAGGGGAGGCCGCGTCGTGTTCTTCCCCGACGGGTCGCCGATGAGCGCCGTGAAGTCACCGATCAGGAACACCACCGTGTGGCCGAACTCCTGGAAGCGCCGCATGCGCGTCAGCAGCAGCGAGTGCCCCAGGTGCAGATCCGGTCGCGTCGGGTCGAACCCCGCCTTGATGAGGAGCGGCTTGCCCTCCTTGTAGGAGCGCTCGAGCTTCTTCTTGAGCTCCTCGGCCACCTGGAGGTCCACGGTGCCTCGGGTCACTTCCTCGAACTGCTCTTCCGGAGTCGCCTTGCGCAGCAGATCCTGGCTCATAGCGCGGGGCACGTTATCCGAAAGTGCCCTCGGCGCGAGGCTCTTCTCTTCGTGCGTCAGGTAGCCGGCGCCAAGGAAGGAGCGGACGCACGGCCAGGAGCCCTGGCCGGTCCACTCCCTCCCATGAAGAGGTGCTTCAAGTGTCCAGGAAGTCCCAGTCGCGGTACAGGCCGCGCAGCGACTCGGACTCGGTGACGACCAGGTCCATGTCCACGTCGTCCCCGTTCGTCGGCATGCCCGGGACGATCTGGTCGCTGAACGCCAGGCCCACCCGCCGGCTGCGTGCCGAGGCCGCGCGCAAGGTGGCGTCGTAGTAGCCACCGCCGCGCCCCAGGCGCTTGCCGTCCCGGGTGAAGCCCAGCCCCGGCACCACGAACAGGTCGATCTGGTCCACCGGGATCAGATCCGAGGAGTTGGAGGGCTCACGCACCCCCAACCGCCCCGGCTCCAGCTCCGCCTCGGACTTGATCGCCCTGAAGGACAGGATGCGCCCGTGCACATGGGACAGCGGGTAGCAGACGATCTTCTCGTCCTGCAGCGCCGCGATCAAAATGTCCCTTGTGGGCACTTCCCCCCGGATGGGGGCATACAGCGCCACCGTCCTCGCCTTCTGATAGTAGGGCGAAGCCAGGAATCGAGACTGCACCTTCAACCCACGCCCATCGATGAGGTCTGGCGTCATCGCCTTGCGCCGTGCCGTCAACTCCTCGCGCAAGGACTGCTTCCGCGCCGCCTCGTCTGCCGCCACCGTCTCGCTCACCGCCGCCGCTCCACAGAAAAAGTCCCCCGCCGCATGGCCGTGTGCCTAGCGTCCATTGAACCCTAAAAAGCCAGGTGGGGACCAAAGTCATGGCTCCGTAGGCTTCCCTCTGCTCCGCGAGGAGGAGGGCTTGCGCATGGCGCCCGAAACGGACCCCGTGATGGACGTATCGGTTCGAATTTCTGCTGGGCATCACGCGCCCCGCAGGGGACAGCCCTTGAACACCTGAAATCGGTCTCTAAGTCCTCAAAGTTGCTGAAGAAACTGCGGAATATCCGGATGAAATGATAAGGACGGCCCCCGGTCGGGTCAAGGTGTCCCGCACGCGTTTACAACGTTGCCGCCGGCCCCCTATGATGCGCCGGCCCTAGCTCCCGATGGCGCCCGTGCATCTGACAACAGGCCTCGCGCTGGCCCTTTTCCTGCTTCCTGGCTTGGCCGCGGCGGATCGTCCGGTCCTGTCGGGCAGGTTCCAGGCGGAGGCCTATGCCACGCTGGAGCTGAAGACCGAGGGCGATCACGTCACCGGTCATGTCGTCCATGGCGGCGACTGCCGCTTCGACGCCCAGCGCGAGGTGCTGGTGGGCTCGTTCGAGGGCTCGGTGCTGGTGGCGCGGCTGACGCTCTGCCAGAAGGGCGACCTGTGCCCGCCGGATCAGACCTACACCGTGCTGGGTTTCTATAACGAGGAGGACAGCTCGGTGGTGGCGCACGTGCGCCTGAGCCCGGGGTGTACCTCGCAGGCGGTGCAGAAGTCCGGGCGCTTCGTCCTCACGCCCGTGGGCAAGGAGGGCTCCCGAGGGCCCGGCGGCGAGCACTGGCCCGATCCTGGAGGCATGAACATCCAGGAGGCGGCGAAGGAGGCCAGCAAGCTCGGCCAGCAGTTCTACAAGCAGAGCAAGTGGGGCGAGGCCGCCGCCCAGTTCCGGCAGAGCATCGAGATCGATCCGGGAGACGAGAACTGGCCCGCGTACCTGGGCCTGGGCTCCAGCCTGCTCAAGCAGAACAAGACGGTCCAGGCCATCAAGGAGCTGGACAAGGCGCACCGGGCCCGGCCGCAGAACAGCTTCATCCTCTACATGCTCGGCTCCGCGCACGCGCAGAAGCGCGACAAGCCCAAGGCCATGGACTACCTGCGCAGCGCGGTGAAGATGGGGTTCGATCTCAGCAGCTATGTCGAGACCGACCCGGACCTGACGCGCGTGATGAACCTCGATCCCCAGTTCAAGGAACTGCTGAAGAGCTCCCGCGAGAAGAACGCTCGCGGCCCGGCAGCCAGCGGAACCCCGAACCCGTGAGCACCCCTGTGACGCCGCGGCCGACCCGGGTCTTCGGCAACTATGAACTCCAGGCCCCGCTGGGCAAGGGGGGCATGGCCGAGGTGTTCCGGGCGCGCGTGCTGTCCGGGCGCTACGAGGGCTGGAACGTGGCCGTCAAAAGGCTGCTGCCCTCGCTCACCGGCGATCCGTCCTCCGTGGAGAGCTTCATCCGCGAGGCGGACCTGTCCACCCAGCTGGACCACCCCAACATCGTGAAGGTGTTGGACGTGGGCATCGCCGAGGGCACCTACTACATCGTCATGGAGCTGGTGGACGGCAGGGACCTGGCCCAGATCCTCCGCCGCTGCAAGCAGCGCGGCATTCCCCTGCCGCTCGACTTCGCGGTGTACCTGGGCAAGGTGCTGCTCGAGGCGCTCGCCTACGCGCACACGGCCACCGACTCGCGCGGCGCGCCGCTGGGCATCGTCCACTGCGATGTGTCCCCCTCCAACCTGTTCATCTCCCGGCTGGGGGAGATCAAGCTGGGCGACTTCGGCGTGGCGCGCGTGTTCGTGGACGGCTCGCGCGAGGGCGGCGAGGTGCTGGGCAAGCCCTACTACCTGAGCCCCGAGTCGTTGCGCGGCATCGTCACGCCGGAGGCGGACCTGTGGGCCGCCACGGTGGTGCTCTACGAGCTGCTGACGCTGGAGCGCCCCTTCACGGGCAACACGCCGGAGGAGGTCTTCTTCAACATCCGGCACCGGCGGTATCGGCCCATCCACGCGTTCCGCCCGGACGTCCCCGAGCTGCTCGAGGAGCTCATCTCCCGGGGCTTCGCCGCGCGCATCCAGGATCGCTTCCCCACGGCGGAGGCCTACGCCCAGGCGCTCACGCCGCACTACGACGAGCTGGTGGGCACGCCGCTGGCCATCGCCGCGGTGGTGCGCGGCCTCTTCGGCACCAGCGACTGAGGCCGTCAGCTCGCTCACCCGGCGGCGCGGGAAGGCCTCGCTGACTCGCACGGGCCGCCGCCCGGCGCGGAGGGCTCCGAGCCTGTCCCGTGTCGGGTGTCGAGCTTTCCTCCAGTTCGTCCACCGCGAGAGGAGGATGTGATGGCCATCCAGGAGAAGGAGCGCAGGGAGCAGGAGAAGCCACGTGAGGCCGGCGCGGGCCAGGAGCCGGCGGAGAAGAAGTCGGACAACGCGGACCAGGCCAAGGAGGGGATGCCCGGCTACGGCCAGCCTCCCGATGAGAGCCGCAAGAAGCTGCCCGAGCAGGACTGGTAGCAGGGCAGGGGAGGGGGACAGGCTGGCGTCGCGCTACGCCAGGTCCTGCGCCGCCAGGGCCCGCGCGCGAGGCACGTGCGTCTGGAGCGCCGCCACGACGCGCTCCACCTCCGCCTCGGTGGTGCCAGGGCCGAGCGAGAAGCGCAGCGAGCCGTGTGCCTGCGCGGGCGTGAGCCCCATGGCCAGCAGCACGTGCGAGGGGTTGAGGGTGCCCGAGGCGCACGCCGCTCCCGAGGAGACGCAGATGCCCTCCAGGTCCAGCGCGATGAGCAGCGCCTCGCCGTCCGCGCCGTGGAAGTGGAGGTTGCTGGTGTTGGGCACCCGCGGAGCCCCTCCGCCGTTGACGGTGACGTCCGGGATGCGCGCGTGCACCTCGCGCTCGAAGGTGTCCCGGAGCGTGCCCAGCCGTGCGGCGGTGGCCTCCTGCTCCGCCTGGGCCAGCTCCAGCGCCAGGGCGAACGCCTCCGCATAGGGAACGTTCTGCGTCCCTCCGCGCAGCCCCGCCTCCTGGTGCCCCGGCGTGAGCGCCTGCACGGCCACGCCCTTGCGCACCACCAGCACGCCCGCCCCCGCGGGGCCGCCGAACTTGTGGGCCGAGAGCGCCAGCAGATCCGCGTCCACCTCGCGCAGGCTCAGCGGCGCCTTCCCCGCCACCTGCACCGCGTCCGTGTGGAAGAGGATGCCACGCTGGCGACACGCGCGAGCCACCTCCGCCGCCGGCTGCACCACCCCCGTCTCGTTGTTGGCCCACTGCAGCGAGCAGAGCGCCGTGGCCGGCGTGAGCGCGTCCAGCACCGCCTCGGCTCGCACGCGGCCGTCCGCGCCGGGCTTCAGCCGCACCACCTCCGCGCCCTGCTTCTCCAGCTGCGTCAGCGCCGTCAGCACCGCCGGGTGCTCGAGGGCGGAGGTGACGATGCGGCGGCGGTTCGGATCCGGGCGCGCGAGGAAGGCGCCCTTGATGGCCAGCGCGTCCGCCTCGGAGCCGGAGCCGGTGAAGCACACCTCCTTCGGCTCGCAGCCCAGCACCCGCGCCACGCGCGAGCGCGCCGAGTCCAGCCGCCCCCGCGCCTCTCGCCCGGCCTGATGCACGCTCGAGGCATTGCCGAAGCCGCCCTGCGTGAAGGCGCGCGCCAGCCCCCGCGCCACCTCCGGCCGCAGCGGCGCGGCCGCGTTGTAGTCCCAGTAGATCACGCGTCCTGCGCGGACAGCAGGGACACGGGCCGCTCGTCCGCCACGCCGAACGCCGCCAGGAAGCGCCCCACCAGCTCACGCTTGAGCGTCCGGCGCTGGTTGGCGCGCCCCGACAGCGGCATCCGCGCCCCCGCCATGCTGCCGTGCCCTCCCGAGGAGCCGCCGTAGTCCGCGCAGATCTCCCGGATCAACCGGCCCGCGTTCATCCGGCGATCCTTCACTCGCAGGGACACGTAGAGCTGGTTGCGGTACGTGCCGTACGCCAGCGACCACTTCATCCCCTCGAGGAACATCATCCGCTCGGCCACCTCCGCCACCATGTCCGGGGAGTACACCTCCTCCAGGTCCGTGACGATCGCGGTGCCGTACACCTTCGCCTTCTCGATGGCCGTGTGGTGGAGCTGGAAGTAGCGCGCCGGCAGCTCCGGGTGCTCGATCTGCCCCAGCAGGTGCTTGTCACAGCGCGGGAAGAGCCACAGGTAGCTGTCCACGTCCGTCTGGGTCGTCTCGCGGCCCAGATCCCGCGTGTCCGCCTTGATGCCGTAGAACAGCCCCGTGGCCACCTCCACGGAGGGCTCCAGCCGCGCCGCGCGCAGGTACTCCACCAGCATCGTCGAGGTGGCGCCGAAGTCCCCGCCCACGTCCGCGAACGGCGCCTGCAGGCTCTCCTCGCGCACCGGGTGGTGATCGATCACGATGTCCGCCCGCAGCCGCGCCGGCAGCGAGTGGTTGCCCACCGGCGGCTGCGTGTCCACCAGCCCGAAGAGATCGTACGTGTCGAAGTCGATCTGCGACACGTGCGACACCGGCAGCCGCAGCACCCGCACGAAGGCGATGTTCTCCGCTCGCCCGATGATGCCACCGTAGCCCACGCGGGCTTCCATTCCCGTACGGCGCTCCAGGATGTGCGCCAAGGTGACTGCGGCAGCCAGGGAGTCGGGATCCGGGTTGTCGTGGGTGAGGATGAGCGCCTTCTTCCTCCCTCGGGCCACACGCAGCAGTCGCTCCAGCTTGTCCCGAGCAGGGAGCTGGGCAATCCGCGGTGACGGGGGCTCCGCACCCTCCCCGGTGGAGGGGGAGCGGCGCGTGTTGGCGGACGGTGTGCCAGGCATGAGTTCTCTTCTTCTACCGTCCCCGGCGGAGGGATTCGAGGAGCCGGATGGCTTCGGCATAACGCTCGGGGAACGGAGTCTCCAGTACTCCAATGGTGTTGACGAACCGCGGATCATTCACGAGGCAGCGGAAGGCCACTCGCCCGATTGCACCCTTGCCCACCTCTTCGTGCCGGTCCACCCGACAGCCGAGCGGCTTCTTGCAGTCGTTCAGGTGGAAGCAGCCTACCCGCTTCAGGCCCACCGTGGCGTCGCATTCAGCCATCACCGCCTCGTAGCCCTTCTCGGTGGACAGATCGTACCCGGCGGCGAACAGGTGGCAGGTGTCCAGACACACCCCGAGCCTGTCCTCGCGCGCCACCTGGGAGAGGATCTCCGCCAGGTGCCAGAAGCGCCACCCCAGGCAGTGGCCCTGGCCGGCGGTGCTCTCCAGGCACAGGCGCGCCCGGAAGCGCGGCGTGCGGCGGTGCACCTCGTCGATCGCCTCCGCGATCAGCCTCAGCCCGCGCCGCTCGTCCGGGTGGGCGCCCGGGTGGATGACGAGCAAGGAGATCCCCAGCCGCTCGCACCGCGTGAGCTCCTCCGTCACGCACGCCAGCGAGCGCTCGCGCAGCGCCGGATCCTCCGAGCCCAGGTTCACCAGGTAGCTGCCATGCGCGATGGAGGGCAGGCCCGTGCGACGGGCCTCGGCGCGGAAGGCGCGGCGCTCGGTGTCGGTGAGCGAAGGCGCGCTCCAGCCGCGCGCGTTCTTCGTGAAGATCTGCAGGGAGCGGGCGCCGTGCTCCTCGGCGCGGGCGAAGGCCTGGCTCACGCCTCCAGCAATGGACTCGTGAGCCCCGATCAGCACGGCGACGCTAGTTGATGGCCTTGTAGCGCCGGTTCAGGTCCTTGAAGTACTTCACGCCGTTGTCGAGCGAGTTCTCGATGGCGTCCATCAGCAGCGTGCGGAAGCCCGACACGGGGCCGCGGAAGGACTCGTAGTACTTCTGCCGATCGATCGAGTGGATGATCGCCGGCATGTAGCCGTTGCGCAGCAGGATGAGGTTGGTGCACATCCGGCCCACCTTCCCGCTGTGCTCGGTGAAGGGGAAGATCTGCAGGAACATGTGCTGCACCGTCGCCGCCTGCTTGATCGGGTGGAACTCGCGGAACTCGGCGCTCGCGGTGTAGTCCACCAGCTTCTCCAGCGCGGGCTGGATCTTCGCCGGCTGGGCGATGTCGTGGAAGTACGTGCGGTGCAGCGGCATGTCCTTGCGGAAGCCGGCGCGCTCGCGCTCCTTGGCCAGCTCCTTCTCGGTGCGCTCGCGCCGCTCGTTGGCCGCGCGCGCCGCCATGGCCTCGGGCGTGTTCCCGATGAACAGATCGTGCATCCGCTTGATCTGCGTCAGGGTGATCTGCGCGTTCTTCTTGCTGTTGGCGGCCTCTTCCCGGATGTAGTCGCAGACGGACTTGTGCTGACGCACCTCCAGCACCACCGGCATCATGGAGGCCTCGGCCGCCACCCGGCCGGGGTAGAGCGCCGCGGTCAGCTCCTGCTGCGTGTACACCACGCCCTCGAGCGCCGCGTCGTGGTAGATCCACGACATCTCGAAGCGATCGAGGAAGTCGCGCGCCTTCTCCTTGAAGATGTCGAGGTAGTCGCGCAGCGCCTCGTTCTTCTCGTCAATCTCTTGGTAGCGTTCCTTCACGGACCTGCGGCTCCTTGTGCCCGCTTCCCGTTACACGAGGCTGGATCGGGCAGTCGGCCAGCGATTGAAACCCGACGCGGATTCTAGAAATTCCGCGCGGTTGGGACAACAAAACCCTGCTCTACAAATCGACGAGGAAGACCTCGCATGCCTGGTCGAGCAGGTCCTTGGAGAGCGCCGGCGGCATCTGCCGGTAGCGCGCCGCGTCCTTGATGAGGGCGACGAGATCCCGGGGGTGGCAGGCGCGCAGCTGCATGTTGCGTGGCTTGTAGTAGGCCTCGAAGAGGTAGGTCACCGCCTGGTCCACGTACGGAATTCCCGCTGCTTCGCACACCCGTTCGAAGATTTCCCGGAAGGTTCCCTCATCCGGGTTCTTCACCTCGATCTTGTACTTGATCCGGCGCAGGAACGCCTCATCCACGAGTTCCTTCGGATCCAGGTTGGTGGAGAAGACCAGGAGCTGCTCGAAGGGGATCTCGAACTTCTTGCCCGTGTGGAGGGTGAGGAAGTCGATGCGCTTCTCCAGGGGGACGATCCACCGGTTGAGCAGGTCCGTGGGGTGGACCTTCTGGCGGCCGAAGTCGTCGATGAGGAGCATGCCGCCGTTGGCCTTGATCTGGAACGGGGCCTCGTAGAAGCGGGCGCTCTCCGAGTAGATGAGGTCCAGCGTCTCGAGCGTCAGCTCGCCACCGACGACGACGGCGGGCCTGCGGCAGAGCAGCCAGCGGTTGTCCATCTCGAAGGTCTGCCGGCGCCCCGCCGCGTCACCGCCCCCGTCCAGGGGGATGGGGGTGTGGTTGAGGTTGTCGAAGACCTTGATGATCTGGTTGTCGATCTCGATGCAGTAGGGGATGTAGGCCTCGCCGCCGAACATGCGCGAGATGGCCTCGGCCAGGCTCGTCTTGCCGTTGCCCGGAGGCCCGTAGAGGAACAGCGAGCGGCCCGAGTTGACGGCGGGGCCCAGCTTGTCGAGCAGATCCTCGGTGACGGTGAGGTGCGACAGGCCCATGAGCAGATCATCCCGGCTGACGACGGGGTTCTCCTCGATCTGCTGGGTGATGAGGGCGTTGTACTGCTCGATGGGCACCGGGGCGGGGCCCACGTAGGTGGTGCGGGTGAGCGCGTCGCGGGCGTACTCGCGGCCCTTCTCGGTGAGGATGAACTCCACCGAGGCGCGGCCGAAGCCCTTGCCGCCGCGCAGGTCCACCAGCTTCTCGGTGGCGACGAAGTCCACCACGCGCTCGATGACGCCGGGCCACGGCAGGCGCAGCTCGTCGGCGATCTCCATGCCCGTGCCCGTCCCCGAGTAATAGAGGAACTTCAGGGCGATGTCCGAGAGCAGACCCATCTTGAGCCCCGTCTCCTCCAGCGACTTCGGCTCCGGGGGAGCGATGTCGAGGATGGCCGGGTTCTCGAGGTTGAACGGGTTGTCGTCCTGGTAGCCGGGTTGAGGCATTGGGAGGGTTTTACCTCAATCCGAGCGACGGGTCAGACGTAGGTGAGCCACTCGGCGTAGCGGGGCTCCTGGCCGCGGACGGCGCGGAAGTACGTCTCCTGCACGAACTTCGTCACCGGGCCGGGCTTGCCCTCGCCGATCTGGCGGTTGTCCACCTCGCGCACCGGGGTGATCTCGGCGGCGGTGCCGGTGAAGAACACCTCGTTGCAGATGTAGAGCGCGTCGCGGGTGAACGTCACCTCCTCGATGTAGCGCCCGCTGTCGCGCAGCAGCCTGAGCACCGAGTCGCGGGTGATGCCGTCCAGGATGGGGGAGGAGAGGGGCGGCGTCTTGATCACGCCCTTCTTGTTCACCATGAAGATGTTCTCGCCGGAGGCCTCGGCCACGAAGCCGCTGATGTCCAGGAGGATGGCCTCGTCATAGCCGCCGAGCACCGCCTCGCGCTTGGCGAGGATGGAGTTGACGTACTGGCCGGAGATCTTCCCGCGCACCATGTTCACGTTCACGTGCATGCGGGTGAAGGAGCTGACCTTGGCGCGGATGCCGTCGCGGATGCCCTTCTCGCCCAGGTAGGCGCCCCAGTCCCAGGCGGTGATGACGACGCGGGTGGGGTTCACCGCGCCCAGGCCCATGGCGCCATCCCCCATGAAGGCGATGGGGCGCAGGTAGGCGCCGTTGGCGAACAGGTCCTTCTGCTTGCGCAGCAGCTCCAGGCACGCCTCCTCGAGCTGCTCGGCCGTGAAGGGCATCTTCATCAGGCAGATGTGGGCCGAGTCCATCAGCCGCTGGATGTGCTCGCGCAGCCGGAACACCGCCAGGCGCCCGTCGTGGGTGCGGTAGGCGCGGATGCCCTCGAAGACGCCCAGGCCGTAGTGCAGGGCGTGGGTCATCACGTGCATCTGGCCTTCGTCCCACTTCACGAACTTGCCGTCGATCCAGATCTGGTCTGCGCGCACGACTGCGGACGAGGTGGAGCTCATAGGGGGATCCTTAACGCGAAGGGGGACAGCAGGCCGGGCCTTCTTTCACATGCCGTTCAGTCCGTCAAAGCGTGAATGCTCGGAGCGCGACCGGGCCACGGACCGTTCGATTCCCTCGTTTTCCCGCGTTCAGGCCTGAGCGATCTGCGGCAGGTTCGCCTTGGCCTTCTCGATGTCCCCTTCGTACTTGAGGACGAGGTTCAGGGTGGCGGCCACCAGGTCCGCCGTGAGCGCGTCCGCGTTGAGCAGCGCCAGGCTCTGCGCCCAGTCCAGCGTCTCGCTGATGGAGGGGGCCTTCTTGAGGTCCAGCTTGCGGATGGCGGCCACGGCCTCGACCACCTGCTCGGCCAGCGTCTGGGCTACCTGGGGCAGCCGGGCGCGGACGATGCGCAGCTCGCGCTCCCGGTCCGGGAAGTCGATGTGCAGGTGCAGGCAGCGGCGCTTGAGCGCGTCCGACAGCTCGCGCGCGTTGTTGGAGGTGAGGATCACCCTGGGCACGTGCCGGGCCTTGAAGGTGCCCAGCTCGGGAATGGTCACCGCGTTGTCCGAGAGCACCTCCAGCAGGAAGGCCTCGAACTCCGGGTCCGCCTTGTCGATCTCGTCCACCAGCAGCACCGCGGGCCGCTCGGAGAGCAGGGCCTTGAGGATGGGGCGGGGCAGCAGGAAGCGCTCGGAGAAGAAGACGGCGTCACCCGAGGCCATCCGGTCCGCGGCCTCCACCAGCGAGGAGGTGCCCGCCACCATCTCGCCGATCTTGTCCTTGAGCAGCTGGGTGTAGAGCAGCTGCTTGGCGTACTCCCACTCGTAGAGCGCCTTGGCCTCGTCCAGGCCCTCGTAGCACTGGAGCCGGATGAACTCGCGGCCCAGGGCCTGGGCCAGCGCCTTGGACAGCTCCGTCTTGCCCACGCCGGCCGGGCCCTCCACCAGGATGGGTTTGTCCATCCGGTCCGCCAGGAAGCAGGCCGTGGCGATCTCCGGCGAGGACAGGTAGCCCACCTGCTCCAGGCGGGTCGCCGCGTCCTCCACGCTGGCGAAGGGACGTGTCTCTGAGGGCGAAGAAGGGGGGCTCACACCCTGCAACTTAATCGAGGCAATTCTCGGCACTGCGGCAAAAATGCCAGAGTTCCCCACGTCCTGGAGCCTTGGTGGCTGGAGGGCTTACGTGCAACCTCCTGGAAATACAGAGGGAAATATTTTTCGCATCCAGGGCATGCCACGTGCATCAAAACGGCGCATTCCGGTTCTCGTAGAGGTGCGCGGTCATGTGGGTGTGGCTCAGGATGGTGTTGGCGCTGGTGGTGCTGGTGATGCCGGGGGCGTTCCTCGTGCTGCTGGCCTACGTCGCCCTCCGGACGCTCCTGGCGCGGTGGCGGGTGGCGCAGCAGCGGGCCGAGGGGCGGGGGGTGTCCGTCCGGGACGTGCTCGCCTCGTTGCACTTCCGGGATCTGGTCCGCGAGGCGCGGGCGGCCTTCTGAGCCTCCGCTGAGCCCTCGCTGATGAGCGCGGCCCCAGCCGGGACCGCGCTCTCAACGACGACGACGATCAGGACTTGTCCAGCTCATCCACGAGCGACGTCCAGTCGTCCTCTTCCTTCTTCATCGACGAGATGGGCACCATCACGGTGCGGTCCGCCGGATCCTCGAACTCCGCGGCGGGCACCGGCGCGGGAGCCGGAGCCGCCTGCTGGACGGGAGCGGGAGGCGCCTTCTTCGCGGCCGGAGCCGCGCCCACGGCGGGACGGCCGGGGGAGGAGGCACGAGCCGCGGTGGGGCGCGCCGGTGCGGGGGCCGGAGCCGGAGCCGCCGGAGCCGCCGCCGTGTTGGTCTGCGTCTTCACGGCCAGCTCGTCGTCGTCCGCGACGGCTGCCGGTTTGGCGGCGGCGGGTGCCGGCTTTCCGGCGGCCGGGGCGGTGGCGGCACCCGGGGCCTTGCTCTTGTAGCGAGCCAGCTCCAGCTCGGCGACCTTGAGCGCCTTGCTCTTCTCCTGCACGGACTGCTGCAGGCGGGCGACCTCCTGGGCCTTGATGCTGTCGCGACGCTCCAGCTCCGCCTTCTGCTTGGCGCCGAGGTCCTCGATCTCCTTGAGCTGCTTGGCCTCGAGCTCCTTGCGCTCGCGCTGGGCGGCGGCGAGCTTGGTGGCGGCCTCGGTGGCCTTGGCCTCGGCGGCGGCCACCTTGGCGTTGAGGTCCTTCTCCGCGCGGCTCTTGGCGCTGGCGGCGTTCTCCAGCGCCAGCTCCAGCTCCTGGATCTTCCGGGCGCGGGTGGTGAGCTGGCCCTGGGACTCCTTGAGCTTCGCCTCGGCGTCGGCGGCGCGCTGCTGGTTCTCCTGGGTGAGCTGGGCGATGCGAGCCTCGGCGGCGGCCAGCTTCTTGGAGAGATCCTCCGCGGTGCGCTTGGCCTCGTTCCGCTCGGCGGTGGCGGCCTGGGCCTGCTGCTGCAGCCGGTTCTCGGCCTGCTGGAGCTGGTTGGCCAGCCCGTCGCGATCCGCGGAGAGCTTGGCCTGGGCGTTGCCGGCCTGGCGCAGCTGCTCGTCGCGAGCGGCGAGCTCCTTGCGAGCGCCTTCCAGGTCGCCGTTGAGGCCGTTCACCTGCTGCTGCAGCGTCTCCGCCTGACGGCGGGCGTCGGCGGTCTGCTGGGCCAGCTTCGCCTCGAGCGCCTTGAGCTGCTCCGTCTTGGCGTTGACGTCGCGGGTGAGGGCCTCGGCCTGGCGCTGCTTCTCCTGGGTGACGGTGGTGAGCTTGCGGAGCGTGTCGGACAGCTCCTTGCTCTTGTTGGCCAGGTCGTTCTGGAGCAGCTCCTCGCGGCGCTGGGACTCCTCGGTGAGGACGTTGAGGCGGTCCTCGAGGTGGTGCCGTGCGTCCTCGGTGTGCGCCAGCTGCGAGGTGAGCTGGGTGACTTCCGCCACGCGCTCGCCCAGCTCGTTCTTGGTGTGGGCGAGCTGCTCGGCCAGCTCCTGGCCGTGGTCGCGCGCGTCGGTGAGCTGGGCCTCCAGCTCCGCCTTCGTCTGGGCGGCCTCCTGGCGCGAGCCGGCGTGCGCCGCCTGCTCCTTGGAGAGCGCGTCGCGCGTCTGGGCCAGCTGGCCCTGCGTGGCCGTCAGGTCCTGGATGGTGGCGTCCAGCTCGCCGCGCAGGCCGTCACGCTCCTCGATGAGCGAGCTGATCTGCGCGCTGGTCTCCGCCGCCAGCTTCTGGTGGGCGGTGCGCTCGGCCTCGTAGTTGCCCTGCGTCTCGGACAGCTCGGCGCGCAGCTGGCCGATCTGGCCGGTGAGGTCCGCCTCCAGGGCGGCCTTGGCCTGCTCGGTGTCCTGCAGGACGCCGGTGAGCCGCTCGATCTCCTCGCGCGAGGCCTCCAGCTCGCCCTCGCGCATGGAGAGCGTCTGCTGGGTCTGCGAGAGCGTGGCCTGGGTCTGCTCGAGCGTGCCCTTCGTCTCGGTCAGCTCGGCGTCCAGCTCGTCCCGGACCGCGATGGTGGAGGCGAGCTGCTGCTTGGTCGTCTCCAGCGTGTTCTGGGTCTCGGTGAGCGTCTGGGTGGTGGCCTCCAGCTCGCCCCGGGTGTTGGCCAGCGCCTCTTCCGTGCGCGCCAGCGTGCCCTGCGTCTCGGTGAGCGTCTGGGTGGTGGCCTCCAGCTCGCCGGTCAGGCTGGAGATGCGGCCGTCGCGCTCCGCCACGTCGGCGCGCAGGCCCTCGATGCTCTCGTCGCGCTGGGCGATGGTCTGCTCCAGCGAGGTGATGTGGGCCTGGAGCGACTGGATGTGGCCGTTGAGGTTGGCCTCCAGCGTGTTCTTCGCGGTGTTGAGCGCCTGGAGCTGGCCGGTGAGCTCGGCCTGCTGATCGTCCTTGGCCTTCTGCAGCGCCTGGAGCCGATCGGTGAGGTCCGTCTCCAGCGCATCCTTGGCCTGGTTGAGCGCCTCCAGCTCGCCGGTGAGCTCGTGCTCGCGGTCGGCCAGGTGGGCCTTGACGGCCTCGACCTCGCCCTCCAACTCGCCGATGCGCTCCAGGTGCTGCTGGATGGTGGAGTTGAGCTCCGCCTCGTGCTGCTCGTTGCGGGAGATGGTCTCCGCCAGCTCGCGCTCGAGGGTGGAGATCTTCCCGTCGCGCTCCTCGATGCGCAGGGTGAGATCCTGCTCCTGGGCGTCCTTGTCCAGCTTGAGCTGGTCGCGCTCGCCGATGGTGCGGGCGAGGTCCGCCTCGAGGTCGGCGATCTGCTGGTTGAGGCGGGACTCGAGCGCCGCGGCGGTGGCCTTGAGCCGCTCGATCTCCGCGTCGGACTGGGCGCCGTGCTCCTCGGCGGCGGTGGCGCGCTGCTCGAGGGCGCGGACGGTGGCGTCACGCTCCTGCTCGGTCTGCTGCAGCCGCTCCTGGAGGCCCTGGATGTCGCCTTCCAGCGCCGCGTAGCGCAGGTCGCGCTCGCTGATCGTCTGGGCGAGGGTGGCGTCCAGCTCCTCACCGCGGCGGCGCAGGCCGTGGATCTCCTGCTCGTGGGAGCGGATGGTGTCCTGGAGCTTCTGCTCGCGGACCTCGGACTCCAACGTGGCCGTGTTGAACTGCTTGTCCAGCTTGTCGTACTCGACGCGGGCGTGCTCCAGCTCGGCGGCCCGGCGCGACAGCTCGTCGTCGCGGTTGTTGACCTCCTTCTTCAGGACATTGATGTCCTTCTCCTTGGCCGCGACGACCTCGATGAGGTCCTTCTCGGAGGAGAACTTCTGCAGGAGGAGATCGTCCACCGTGGCGCCGTGCTCACGCTCCTTCTGGAGCATGGCCGTCTGCGCCTCGTTGAAGCGCCGCAGCAGGTCGTCCACCTGCATCTTGAGGCCCTGCAGCTCCACGTCCTTCTCGTGGAGCCGGTCCTCGACGGAGACCAGCTCGCGCTCGCGCACGCTCCAGATCTCCGAGATGCGGGCCACCTGGGCCTCGCGCACCTTCAGCTCGTCGCGCAGGACCTGGATCTTGCCCTCGGGCGTGCCCATCAGCTCGCGCTTGGGCGGGGTGCGCTTGGACTGGCGCGACTCGGCCAGGAGCTCCGCCTTGCGGTCCGCGATGGACTGGAAGGCGCGATCGAGGAACGTGCGGTCCTCGTCCGTGATGGCGCTGCGGCGCTCACGCTTGGGCAGCTTGGGCGGTCCACCCGGGGGCGGGGCGCGCAAGGGCGGCGGCATGGGCGGCGGCGCGTCTCGCGGCGGCGCGTTGCCGGACAGCGACGCATCCAGCGAGGCCTCCGCCTCCGCGTCCTCCGCGCTCCCCGGCGGGATGATGTTGGAGCTGAGCGAGGCCAGCTCCCCCATCTCGAAGGGGATCACGAGGTAGCCGTCCGCGGCAGCGGGCGTCTCGCGGTGCTTCTTGAGGGCCTCTTCGCCGGTGTCCGACGAGAGCAGCAGCACCTTGAGGTTCTGGCCCCACTTCCCCTTCTTGATCTGACCGCAAAGGGTGAAGCCGGATTGGTCCGGCAGCTCGGCTCGCAGCACCACCAGGTCCGGCCGGCGCTTCTCCATCTCGCGCTGGGCCTCCGAGGCGGTGTTGGCCATGGCCGTCTGATACCCCGCGCTGCGAAGCACGGTGGCCATGCTGAGGGCGAATTCGTTCTGGCTTTCGACGATGAGGACCCGACGCTCCATGAAGTCCTTCGATTCGCGATGGCTCGCGAAAAGTGCAGTGAAAACCGGGCCATCCTACCCAGCGTTGGCGGGGCAGGGAAGTTTCCCAGGCGTGCTCGGTTGGCTGGTTTACGAGCTTTTGGCGCCCGAAGCCCCCTGGATCCGAGCCGAAGCAGCGGGCCGGGAGGGATCTGTTGGCTGCTCGTCCCTCCCTGGGAAGTTGGTGGGAGGTGTGTGCCTGGCGAACTGAGCTCCCTCGGGGGGACAGTAGCCGTGCGCCACCTGGGCCAGCCACGGATCCAGCGCCGAGCTGGGGGGCTCGGCCGCGGGGGCCTCTGCTACAGGTGCCGCGGCGGCGGGCGGGGCGGGGGCAGGGGGCTCCTTCGGATCATCTCCCAGGGGCTCGACGGCGTCGTCCACCTGGGCGACCTGATCATCCGGCGCCTCGACGGCCTCGGCGGAGTCGACCTCCTGCACGGCCTCGTCCGAGGCCTCGACGGCCTCGGCGGCGTCGACCTCCTGCACGGCCTCGTCCGCGGCCTCGACGGCCTCGGCGGCGTCGGCCTCCTCGAGATCATCGTCCGCGGCTTCGACGGCGTCCGCGTCGGCCTCCTCGAGATCATCGTCCGCGGCTTCGACGGCGTCCGCGTCGGCCTCCTCGAGCTCCTCGGGCTCCTCGAGCCTCGGGCGCGGGTGCTGAGGGGTGGGCTCCAGGGCGGCGTCGTCGGAGATCTCCTGGGCCTCCTCGGCGGAGAGCTCCTCGGGCTCCTCCTCCCTCTTCCTGGGCACAGGGCGCCTGGCCACCAGGGGCGGCGGAGACACGGAGGGCGTCACCCCGGACGGCCTCAGAGGCGGCGGAGTGGGGCGCAGGGGCGGAGGGGTGGCGGGCTCCGGCGCGGGGGACGGCTTGTGGCTCGCGGAGGCCGCGGCCCCGAGAGGAGGAGGCACCTTCTGGCCCAACGGGGGCGTGCCCTCCGCTGACGGGTGAGCGCTCCGGTGGCTCGGGAACGCCACGGGCTCCGGCGGCGGGGGCACTCGGATGACCGGCGGTGTCGTGGGCTCCGCCGAGGGCCGCAGCACTGGAGGTGTCCCCGGCTCCGGCGCGGGCGGGGGCTTCAGGACAGGAGGAGTTCCTGGCTCCGGCGCAGGCGGGGAACGCAGCACAGGAGGCGGCGTGGGCTCCAGCGCGGGCGGGGGGCGCGGCACCGGAGGCGGCGTGGGCTCTGGCGCGGGCGAGGTGCGCAGGGCGGGGGGCGTCTTGGGCTCCGGCGCGGGAGGAGGCCGCAGGACCGGAGGTGTCCCCGGCTCCGGCGGAGCAGGGATTTTCGGAGTCGGAGGCGCCGCGGTCTCCGGCGGAGAGGCCGTCTTCAGGCTCGGAGGGGAGGCCGGCTCGGGAGGAGGGGACGCTGGAGGGCTCGAAGCCGAGGTGGGCTCCAGGCGCGGCGGCGGGCCGCGAAGCTCCGGAGGCGGCGGAGCCCGAGTCAGCGGAGGCAGGCTCGTCGTCCGCCCCTTGTTATCGGCGCCCTTGTCGGCGCTCTTATGATGATCGGCGGGCTCCTGCTCCCGCCCGGGCTCCTGGAGCGCCCCGCGAGTGCCCGTCTTCGGAGCAGGGGGGAGCGGCGCACGGTTGGCGGAGGGCTCCGGACGCGACGAGCCGTTGGTCTGGTTTCCACCCAGCGTCTTCACCGGGACGATGGGAGTCGGGGCGGGCGGCTCCTCTTCCTTCGTGGGCGTCGGCGGACTGGCGGAGGCAGCGGGAGGTGACTCGCTCTCGGACAGGAGCGTGCCGCGCACGACCTGCGGCGTGGCTTCATCGGGCTGGGCGGGCCTGGCCGAGACGATGGAGGTCGGTCCATCCTCGGACTCGCGTCGGAGCCCCGCCGGCGGACGGACCACGGGCGTGGGCCCGGAGGACTCGTCGCTGGATGCGCCGCCGCCGCGCTTCTTCTGATCTCGCAGCGGCCGCCCCATCACCACCGGCGGCTCGTTGCCGCGCACATCCGGCTCGGTCTTCACGAGCCGGGTATCCATCCCGTCGTCCGAGAGCACCTGCCCCAGCACCAGGGGCAGATCGTCGCGCGCCGGCTTCTTTCCGGAGCCCTTGCCCTTCTCGGACTTGCCTCCGCGCGAGCGCCGGCCCCCGCCCTCGGGCGGCTTCACCTGGGAGATCCGGTTGGTCGGCGTGCCCGTCATCGTGGGCACGGGCAGCTCGGTCGCGGTCCCCACCACGGTCCGCCTCCCGAGCAGCTCGTCATAGATGTCCAGGAGCTTGCCGCGGATGAGGCCCGCCTCCAGCTCCTGCTCGGCGAACGCGCGGGCCTCCCGCCCCAGCTCCAGGCGGCGAGGCACGTCCTTCGTCAGCTCGACGATGCTCTCGGCCAGGGACCTGGCGTCCCCGGCGGTGTGGAAGACGGTGGCGGCCGGCGGCAGCAGCTCGCGCGTCACCGGCAGATCCGCGGCGAGCACCGGCCGGCCCGCGGCGAAGTACTCGGACACCTTGGCCAGCGGACCGCCCTGGAGCCGGTTGCGATCCACGTCGTCCATCGGCAGCACGCCCACGTCCGCCAGCGTCAGCACCTTGACGAGATCGTCGTGCAGCACCGGCGGCTGGAACTCCACGTGCTCCTGGATGCCCAGCTCCTTGGCCAGGTCCTCCAGGTGCGGCTGCCAGTCCGGGTGGCGCGCGCCCACCAGGGTGAGCTTCACCTCCGCGCCCTGCTCGATGGCCAGCGCCAGCGCCCGCAGCAGGGTGGGCAGCCCCTGCCACCCCGCCTGGCTGCCCAGGTACATCAGCCGCATCGGCTGGCCGTCCGGCACCCCATGCACGTCCGGCGTGTACGGCCCCAGGTCCACGGGTGAGCGGATGACGCGGATCTGCTCCGTGCTCGCGCCGAGGGACTGGATGTAGGTCCGGGTGGTCTGCGAGCCGGTGATGACCAGGTCGGCGTTCATGAGGCAGAACAGCTCCTGCCGCCGGACCTTGGCCAGGAAGCGCTTGTCGCCACCAGTCTGGGGGTGGGTGTAGGGCAGCTCCTGCGAGGGGAAGGTCTGCGCCTCATAGATGAGGCGGTAGCCGTAGTCCCCCTTCATCTCGCACAGGACGTAGCCGCCGAACGGGTCGGTGAAGTGCGCGAGCGCGTACTCCTCGCTGTCGAGCTGCCGGCGCACGGCTCGCTCGAAGGTCTGGATGCGGGAGACGAGATCCCCCGAGCCGACCGGCACTCGGAGCAGGCGCGCGCCCTGGTACTTCTCGATGTGCGAGTGGTCCGGCGTCTTCGCCGAGAGCACGACGACCGAGAAGCGATCAGGCAATGCCTTGAGATACTCGGTCAGTCGGCGCGACGAGCCCGACGGGCCGGGGATGACGTCGAAGCTGCACAGCAGGAGTCTGGGCAGGTCGCTCAAGCCGGCGCAGGATACTCGGTCCTTTTCCAAGGTGTCATCGGCCGTGACGCCGGAAGCCGGTCTTGCGACGAACAGAAAAAACCACAGCCTCGTTGACCCCTAGGGCGCGGCGACCTAAAGGCGACCTGTCTATGGAAGATCTCAAGAGCGTCACCCTGAGCTACCTGCGGGATCTGGCGCGCAAGCACCTGGGCCCTGGACATAGCAAGCTCAACAAGACAGAGCTCATCGCGGCGCTCGCCGACTTCGTCCCTGCCCTGAAGAAGCTGGCCAGGGTTGCCGGCATCGAGCTGCCCACCCGCACCAAGGCGGCGACCAAGGCCACCCCCTCCGCCACGAAGCCCGCCCGGGAGGGCCGGGGCAAGGAGGCCCGTGCGGGAGAGAAGAAGGTGCCGGAGAGGAAGGCTCCCGAGCCGAAGAAGGCGCCCGAGAAGAAGGCGGCGGAGCTGAAGAAGGCCCCCGAGCCGAAGAAGGCTCCGGAAACGGCGAAGGCGGCGGAGGCGAAGAAGGCTCCCGAGCCTCGGAAGGCCGTCGAGGCGAAGAAGGCTCCCGAGCCGAAGAAGGCCCCCGAGGCGAAGAAGGCCCCCGAGCCGAAGAAGGCCCCCGAGGCGAAGAAGGCCTCCGAGGCGAAGAAGGCCCCCGAGCCGAAGAAGGCTCCCGAGAAGAAGGCCTCCACGCCCCAGGGCCGCAAGCCCGCGGCGACTCGCTCGTCGACCCTCACGGTCGATGAGGGCGCTCAGTCAAGCCGACACGCACAGGTGGTGAACTTCCCGCCGCGTCCCCGCCAGGCGCGCTCCGCCGAGGAGGAGTGGGCCGAGGCGGAGGTGGTGGACTCGCCCGAGCTGGAGTCCGTGTTCCAGCACGCCGCCGAGCCCCTCATGGAGGGCTTCTTCGTGGCGCGCCTCATGGGCGAGCGCGAGCTGCGGCGCCATCACCTCACCGAGGACCAGGCCCCTCGCTCCGTGGCGATCCCGAACACCTCGGGCTTCGAGGAGGAGCTCGGCGAGCTGCCGCTGGACTACGGGAACGATCTGGCCCTGGCCCTGGCCCGGGATCCCCACACGCTCTTCATCAGCTGGGACTTCAGGCTCGACACCCTGGCTCGTACTCGGGAGGGGCTCGAGTCGCCTCGCGCCATGCTGCGCGTGTTCGATGGTGAGCGGCTCGTCCGGGAGCTCGAGTTCGCGCCCGAGTCGCGCAGCTTCTACATCCACGGGCTCCCGCCGGGCCGCCCGTATCGCGTCGAGGCGCACTTCGTCGGTCGAGATGGCCGCTCGCGACGGCTGGGCCACTCGACCCACCCGCTCATCCTGCCGCGGAGCGGGCCCTCGCAGGACACGACGATCCGCTTCATGCAGATGCCTCCGCCGCCCGTGGTGCCCGTCATCAGCCCGACCTCGGTGCCGGTGGCGACGCCGGCCCCCGCGCCCGCGGAGGCAGCCCCGAGCACCCCCACCCGCGCGCCCTCCGTCGAGGAGCGCGAGTACATCACCTGGCGTCGCGTCGCGCTGCCGGGCAGCGACGAGATGGCGTCGGTGGCGGAGCCGAGGAGGGAGCGCATCGAGCGTCACGAGCGCGAGGCCGCCAGCCTGCCCGAGCAGCCGGAGTACGTGGAGATCACCGCACGTCCGCTCGGATCCTCCGAGCAGTCCGTCGCGGGAGGGCCCGCCCGGGGACTGGAGCAGCCGGAGTACCTGGACGTCCCCACGCGTCCGCCCGGATCCTCCGAGCAGTCCGCCACGGTCGGGGGCGCCCGGGGAGGGGCCTCCGAGCAGACCCACTGGACGCCGCCGCGGTCGGGGCGGGGACGATAGGGCGCGTTACCTATGAGTCAGGGCTCTCTGGCGCTGGTGCTCCACGCGCACCTGCCGTTCGTGCGTCACCCGGAGCATGAGGACTTCCTCGAGGAGGATTGGCTCTACGAGGCCATCTCCGAGACGTACCTGCCGCTGCTGAGCGTGTTCGACCGGCTGGCGGACGACGGGGTGCCGTTCCGGGTGACGATGTCGCTCACCCCCACGCTCGTCACCATGCTGCGTGACGAACTGCTCACGCGCCGCTACTCGCGGAAGCTGGAGCGGCTGTGCGAGCTGGGCGAGCTCGAGGTGCACCGCACCCGGAACGATCCCACCTTCGGCCCGCTGGCGCGCTTCTACCGCGACCACTTCGAGGCCCTGCGCGTGGCCTGGGAAGGGCGCTACCAGCGGGATCTGGTGAGCGCGTTCCGCCGCCTCCAGAACGCGGGCCACCTGGAGATCATCACCTGCTGCGCCACCCACGGCTTCCTGCCGCTGCTGCACGAGACGCCCGAGGCGGTGCGCGCGCAGATCTCCGTGGCCGCCAACCACTACCGGCTGACGTTCGGCCGGGACGCGCCGGGCATCTGGCTGGCCGAGTGTGGCTACTACCCGGGCGTGGAGCGCTTCCTGGCCGCCGAGCGCATCCGCTACTTCTTCCTGGACACGCACGGGCTGACGGACGCCTCGCCGCGCCCGCTGTTCGGCCCCTTCGCGCCCCTCTACACGGAGGCCGGAGTGGCCGTGTACGGACGCGATCCCGAGAGCTCGCAGCAGGTGTGGAGCTCGGAGAGCGGCTATCCCGGCGACCCCATCTACCGCGAGTTCTACCGGGACATCGGCTGGGATCTGGACCTCGACTACATCCGGCCCTTCGTCCAGCCCACGGGGGACCGCAAGAACACCGGCTACAAGTACTACCGGATCACCGGCAAGACGCAGGACAAGCTCCCGTACGATCCCGTGGAGGCCCGCCACCGGGCCGCCATGCACGCCGGCAACTTCATGTTCAACCGCGAGAGGCAGATCGAATACCTGGCCTCTCGGATGGGGGACCGCAAGCCGGTGGTGGTGGCCCCCTATGACGCGGAGCTCTTCGGGCACTGGTGGTTCGAGGGGCCCCAGTTCCTCGACTCCCTCATCCGCAAGGTGGCCTCCGAGCAGCGGACGTTCCAGCTCGTCACCCCGTCGGATGATCTGCGCGAGTTCCCGCGCAACCAGGTGGCCACGCCGCCGCAATGCTCCTGGGGCTCGGGCGGGTACGCCAACATGTGGCTGGACGAGTCCAACGACTGGATCTACCGCCACCTGCACCACTGCGCCCGGCAGATGGTGGCGCTGGCCCGGGACTACCCCGAGGCCTCGTCCCTGCAGCGCCGCGCCCTCAACCAGGCGGCCCGCGAGCTGCTGCTCGCCCAGTCCTCCGACTGGGCCTTCATCATGAAGACGGGCACCATGGTGGACTACGCCGTGCGTCGCACCAAGGAGCATGTCCTGCGCTTCCTGCGGCTGCACGATCAGGTGCGCAACGGGAATATCGACGAGGGCTGGCTGTCCCAGGTCGAGGCTCGCAACAACATCTTCCCGGAGATCGACTACCGCGTGTACCGCCCCATCTGAACGGCCGGGGTGGCAGTCGGAAGCTCGGGAAGAGGGAGGGCGGCGCACTGTTCTCTCCCTGTACTCCGAGTTCACTTTCGCTTGCCGACCCCGGATGGCGCTTTAGCTTGAGGTGGATATGAAACTGCCAATCGTTCGTTCTCGAAGCACCGTGCTCGCGGCAATCGTGGCGGTGCTCGGTTCCGTCGCCTTTGCTCAGCAGGCGGCCTCTCCGCAGGCCGCTGGCTCCGGAAACGTCCTGCAGCCCGAGACCCGGGCGGCCCAGGCGCTTCCCTCGCTCGCTCCGCTCGTGGACTCCGTGAAGCTGGCCGTCGTCAACGTGGACGTGACGGCCAAGGTGTCCGGTGGGCGCGGCATGGAGAGCCCCCTGGACCGGTTCTTCGGCGGGGGCCGCCCCAACGGCCGGGAGAACATGCGCGAGGGCGCGGGCTCCGGGTTCATCATCGATTCCAAGGGCCTGGTGCTCACCAACAACCACGTCATCGAGGACGCGGTCACCATCAGCGTCAACCTCAATGACGGGCGCTCGTTCCCCGCCGAGATCGTCGGCCGCGATCCGCTCACGGACGTGGCGCTGATCCGGTTGCAGGGCAAGGACGTGAAGGATCTGCCCGTGGTGGCGCTCGGGGACTCCGACTCGCTGAGGGTGGGGGATTGGCTGCTGGCTATCGGCAACCCGTTCGGCCTGTCCTCCAGCGTCAGCCTGGGCATCCTCTCCGCCAAGGAGCGCGACATCCAGGCCGGCCCGTATGACGACTTCCTGCAGACGGATGCGGCCATCAACCCCGGCAACTCCGGCGGCCCGCTCTTCAACATGAAGGGCGAGGTGATCGGCATCAACACGGCCATCGTGGGCGGGGGCACGGGCATCGGGTTCGCGGTGCCCAGCAACCTGGTCAAGGCGCTGCTGCCCCAGCTCGAGAAGTCCGGCGCCGTCACCCGTGGCTACCTGGGCATCGGCATCCAGGATCTGACGCCCGCCATCGCCAAGGCGCTCGAGCTGCCCGTCAAGGAGGGCGCGATCGTCAACGAGGTGAGCGCTGGTGGCCCGTCCGCCAAGGCGGGCCTGAAGGTGGATGACGTCGTCGTCGCTCTCGATGGGAAGGCGCTGACCTCCGCCAGCTCGCTCACCCGCACGGTGGCGCTCAAGAAGCCGGGCTCCACGGCGACGCTCTCCCTCTACCGCAACGGCAAGAAGCAGGACGTGAAGGTGACGCTCGGCACGCGGCCGGACCTCGAGGGTGTCGGCAAGCGCCCCCAGCGCGAGGAGGAGGAGAGCTCCAAGGCCCGCGTCGGCATCTCGCTGCAGGATCTGGATGCCCGGACCGCGCAGCAGGCCGGCTTCAACAAGGCCGAGGGCGCGCTCATCACGGACGTGGTGCCGGGCTCGCCGGCGGCTCGCGCGGACCTGTCGCCGGGCATGCTGGTGGTCGAGGCCAACCGCAAGCCGGTGCGCAGCGCCGAGGAGCTGGCGGCGATCATCCGCTCGACGCCCTCGGGGGGCACGCTGCTGCTCCGCCTCACGGCGCCGGGTGGCAACAGCCGCTTCCTCCGGGCCCTGACGCTGCCCTGACGGCCAGGCGGAGACGGTATTGAGCATCAGCTACGTCGCGCTCGGGGACAGCTCGGCCGTGGGCGTGGGAGCAAGCCGCGGCGGGGGCTACCCCGAGCGCCTTGCTTCCCGCCTTCGCAAGGAAGGGCTGTCGGTAGGGCTCACCAACGTGGGCATGAGCGGCGCGGTCATCCGCGACGTCTTCACCTCGCAGGTCAAACGGGCCGTGGCCACGCAGCCCACGCTGGTGACGCTCGGCGTGGGCACCAACGACATCTGGCGCGGCACCTCGGTGGAGGACTTCCGGGACGAGCTGGATCGCATCGCCCGGAGGCTGAAGCCCACCGGGGCCTCGCTGGTGGTCGTCAACGTGCCGGACATGGCGCTGGCGCCCGTGGCTCGCATGGTGCCAAGCGCTCTCTACGAAGGCCGCATCGAGCCCTTCAACGAGGCCATCGCCACCGTGGCCCGCGAGCACGGGATGCACGTGGTGGACCTCTACGCGGCCAGCAAGGTGTTCATCCCCCAGCGGCCGGACTTCTTCAGCTTCGACGGCTTCCACCCCTCGGACGCCGGCTACGAGCAGTGGGCGGACCTGATGCTGCCCACGGTGAAGCCCCTGGTGAGCCGGCGCTGAGCGGCCCTCCCGCGCCCATGGGGGGGCCCCGTCGGGCGCGGTTCTGGCGAACTGGTATGCCTGTCATACCAGTTGGCAGCCACTGGTCCGCCACCGGGCAGACCTCGCGCTGAGTGGCGCTCAGGCCTTGGCCACGCCCTTGGGGGGTAGGGGGAAGCTGCCGTCGGCCGAGGGGCGGGTGGTGTGCGGCCCGCGCTCGCGGCCCGGGTGGATCTCCATGCCGGGCTCGTACGCCGACACCTTGTTGCGGCCTCCGCGCTTGCTGGCGTAGAGCGCCGCGTCCACGCAGTCCACCAGCGTGTCCTGATCCGCGGCGTCCTGCGGGAAGCTGGCCGCGCCGATGGAGATGGTGATGTGGCCCGTGGGCTGGGTGGGTGCCGCCAGCGCGGCCGTCTCCAGCACCGCGCGCCGCAGCTTCTCGCCCACCTCCAGCGCGCCCTCCTTATTCGTCTGCGGCAGCAGGACCATGAACTCCTCGCCGCCGTAGCGCGCCAGCGTGTCCACCTTGCGCACGCGGGTGCGCAGCACGTCGCAGACCTTGCGCAGCACGTCGTCTCCGGCGCGGTGCCCCGCCGCGTCGTTGAGCCGCTTGAAGTGGTCCACGTCGATCATCAGGATCGACAGCGGGGTGCTGTAGCGCTCGGAGCGAGCCATCTCGGACTCCAGCCGGCTGAACAGGTGGCGCCGGTTGGGCACCCCGGTGAGCGGATCCGTCATGGTGAGCAGCACCGTCTCCGCGTGCAGCCGGGCGTTCTTCACCGCCGTGGCCGCCTGATCCGCCACCGCCGTGAGCAGCTCCAGCTCCTCCGGCGAGAAGCTGGCCACCTCCGGCCGCTGGAAGTTCATCACCCCCAGCACCGCCTCCATGTGCACCATGGGCACCGCCAGCAGCGAGCCATGGTCCGTGCCGCCCACCAGGTTGCGCTTGGCGAAGATGCTCGAGCGATCCGAGACGTCCGGCAGGTACACCGCCCGGTGCGTCTCCGCGGCCCGGCCACACGCGCCCTCGCCGATGGCGAAGGTGAGCCCCTCGCTGCCGCGGTGGTGCGGCCACGCGCTGCGGATCTCCAGGAGCCCGTCCGCGTTGCGCAGCATGATGGAGAAGTTGGGGATCTTCAGCCGCTCCACCACCAGCCGGGTGATGCGCTCGAACATCTCCTGGAGATCCAGCGTGGAGTTCAGCGCGTGCGCCACGTCGAAGAGCAGCGACAGCTCCGTGATGCGCTCCTCCAGCTTCTCCTTGAGCGCCAGCTTCTCCTTGGTGACCGTCAGATCGCGGTGGGTGTCGATCTCCTCCACCTTCATCGACGTGAGGCGCGCCAGCATCTGGTTGAAGGCCGCGCCCAGCCGCGAGAGCTCGTCCGTGCCTCGCGTCTCCGCGCGCACCAGCATGTCTCCCTCTTCCGCGCGCCGCATGATGGCCGTCAGCCGGCGCAGCGGGCGGGTGAGGAACAGGTGCAGCGACAGCCCCGTGGCCAGCGCCAGGATGACGCCGAACAGCAGCGTGGCGACGATCGCCCCGTGGAACACCGTGGAGAGCTGACGGCTCAGCTGCGGCTCCGAGAGCCGGACCTGGAGCACGCCCAGGCGCTGCGCGTTGTCATCGGTGTGGCACGTCATGCACTCGGCGCCGCCCAGGGGCCGCACCACCTCCGTGCCCTCCCGGGCCGAGCGGGCCGTCTCCGGTGTGGGGGCCGTCAGTCGCAGGTGATCCGCGTGCACCTTGCCTTCCTCGCCCCGGTGCCGAGACCAGCGGATCTTCCCGTCCGGCGTCATCACCCGCAGCTCCGCGACAGAACGCAACAGGCGTGTATCCGACGCGAGCACCTCGGCGACCGCGCCGTGCGGATGTGCGCGATCCGCCTGGGGCAGGGTGAAGGTGGAGGCGATGAACTCCGCCAGCGCGAGCGCCTCGCGGTGCGCCGCGTCCTGCACGGCCCGGCGCGTCTCCCGCCAGAAGTAGCCGGCGCCGATCAGCGCCACGATGAGGCCGGGCAAGGCAATGCTCCAGAGGAGCTTCCTGCCGACGGTGTGGGGACCCAGGGCCATGTTCTCGGGAGGTGGGCGCTGGAGGCAGATCCAGCGGACCTACAGGGTTGGAATTGTCCGGTGGACGACTTGGGGCTGTCAAACGTTCCCGGAAGAATTTTGCCGCAGTCTTGAGGATTCCTCGGAGAACGGTGCCGTCCTGGAAAAGTGGGCTACCGTGTGCACGTCATGGGCTCGTTGTTCATCACCTCGGCATTGCTCCCTGTTCCTCATGGCTTCGCCACGCGCACTGGCGGCGTCTCCGAGGGGCGGTTCGCGTCCCTCAACCTGGGCTTCACCGTCGGAGACGTGCGCGAGCGAGTGGAGGAGAACTACCGCCGGCTGGCCGCGGCCGCGGGCGCGCCGCTCGGCTCGCTGCACCTGGTGAAGCAGGTGCACGGCGATCGCGTGCTGCAGGCCGGGGCAGGGGAGGCCTCGCAGGCGCTGCGGCCGGCCATCGGCGATGCGGATGCCCTCTTCACCGAGCACGCGGGCAACTGGGTGGGCGTGTCCACCGCGGACTGCGTGCCGGTGCTGCTCGTGGATCCCGAGGGCAAGCGCGTGGCGGCGGTGCACTCGGGCTGGCGCGGCACGGACGCGGACGTGTCCGCCCGCGCGGTGGATGCGCTGGTGGCGCGCGGCACCCGGCCGGAGCGGCTGCTGGTCGCCGTGGGCCCGTGCATCCAGCAGTGCTGCTACGTGGTGTCGCCGGAATTGGCCAGGCACTTCGCCACGCGCTTCGGCTCGGACGTGGTGGTGGCGCGCGGGGACGAGTTCCGGCTGGATCTGGCGCGGGCGGTGGTGCTGACCCTGCGCCGGGTGGGCGTGAAGGTCGGCAACATGGATGTTCTACAGGAGTGTACCTCCTGCGACTCCTCGCGCTTCTTCTCCCACCGGCGTGACACGGGGCGCACCGGCCGTCACATCAATTTCGTGGTCCATCGCTTCTGACGCGGGCCGATTTCTTGACCGTGTCGGAAGGCGCTCTTTATCCTCACAGGTGGATACCCGTGCTGGAGCGTCTCTTCCTCATCCGACGGCTGCTTGCCGTCGCGCCACTGTGCGCGCTCGTCGCGTGCGCCACTGACTCCGCCTCCAAGGCGGACATGGACGCGCTGCGGGGAGAGCTGCGCGCCATGCGCGAGCAGCAGGCCCGCACCAACGAGCGGCTCGAGCGGCTGGAGCGCAGCACCTCCGTGCTCCGGGCCCGGCCCGCTCCGGCTCCGGCCGCCGCGACCGAGAAGGCCACCGACAAGGCGGGCGACAAGGCCTCCGCGCCCCAGACGGCGGCGCCCGCCCCCAAGGTCGCCGTGCCGGAGCTCACCGTGGTGAAGCTCAAGCCGAAGGGCGAGCCCGCGCCGCCGCTGCCCACCCGCGTGGCCGTGGTGGAGCCGGACTCCGAGCAGGTGGAGATGTTCGTCAGCAGCTCGCCCGAGTCCTCCTCCTCGCCCGCCAGCGCGCCCGAGCCGGTGCTCGCCCCGGCCAGCAGCGCGGCGCTCGACTCCGAGTTCGAGCAGGCGGTGTCCGCGCTGCGCACCGGCAGCGTGGAGCAGGGCGTGGGGCGCCTGCAGACCTTCGCCGAGCAGAACCCCCGGCACCCGCGCGCGGACAACGCGCTCTACTTCGCGGGGCTGGGCATGATCGGCCTGAACGACAACGAGGGCGCCTCGGCCGTCTTCCAGCGCCTGATCGAGACCTATCCCGCGGGGGATGCCGTGCTCGACGGCATGCTCCGGCTGGCCGAGTGCCGGCTCAAGCTGAACCAGCGCGAGGATGCTCGCGCGCTCTACACCCGTGTCATCACCCAGTTCCCGGGGACAGCCGCCGCGACCCAGGCGGAGCAGCGGCTCGCGTCCCTCTCGCCGTAGAAGCCCGAAAGGAAGTCGCCCGATGCGTTCCCGGATCCTGTCAGCATTCCTCGTGGCCATCTCCCTCGCGCCGGCCTGGTCGGCGCGCGCCCAGGACCAGGAGCAGCCCGAGGAGGAGGCCGAGGGCTCAGAGACGGAAGGCGCCGAGGTCGCCGAGGAGCAGCCCCAGGCGGGCGGCACCCAGATGGGGCCGCGCATCGAGGGGGCTCGCGAGACGGCGCCCGGCGAGGTGCACACCGTCGTTCGGGGCGACACGCTGTGGGACCTGTCCCAGCAGTACCTGGGCAGCCCCTGGTACTGGCCCAAGGTCTGGTCCTACAACCCGGAGATCGCCAACCCGCACTGGATCTACCCGGGCAACCGGGTGCGCTTCTTCCCCGCGGGCGAGGAGGTACCCTCGCGCGTGGAGACGGGCACTCCGCCCGGTTCCATGGTGGTGGATGAGGGCGAGGTGCAGGCCGCCACGGAGCTGGGGCCCGCCAGCGGCGAGAGCCTGGTGTCCGTCTCCGGCGTGCTCACCTATCAGGCCAGCGCCGCCCCCCTGGTGGCCACGCGCGGCTTCGTCACCGCCAAGGAGGTGGATGAGGCCGGCAAGGTCGACAGCTCCTTCGCCGAGCGGGACATGATGACCTACCCGGACACCGTCTACCTGCGCTTCAAGCGGAAGATCGACGCGAAGGTGGGGGACCGCTACCTCGTCTACCGCACCGACTCCGAGGTGAAGCACCCGGTCACCAACAAGAAGGTGGGCTACCTCACCGACCTGGTGGGCACCGTGCGCGTGCTGAGCGTGGGGGACAAGTTCGTCACCGCGCAGATCGCCGAGAGCTGGGACGGCATGATGCGCGGCGATCTGGTGGGCCCCTACGGTGAGCGGCTGATGGACCGCGTCGCCACCAAGCCCAACACCAAGGCGCTCAAGGGTCATGTCGTCACGGCCCTGCTGCCCTTCCTCACCTTCACCGGCGAGCACCACTTCCTGGTCGTGGACCGCGGCAGCGCCGACGGCGTGGAGGTGGGCAACACCTTCTCCGTCGTCCGCAAGGGCAACCCCATCGGGCACCTGTTCGCCGAGCAGGATCCGCAGAAGACCAACGCCCTGCCGGACGAGGTGATCGGCATCTGCCTCGTCTCCGAGGTGAAGGAGCGCACCTCCAACTGCCTGCTCACCACGTCGCTGCGCGAGATCAACCCGGGCGACCGGGTGGAGATGCGCGTGGGTACTGCACCCACCGCCAGCCGCTGATGTCGGTGTAGTACCTGCCTTTCGCGATACCACTCCGGGAATGGCCGCTTGACCGCTGCCAGTCCGGTGTTTATGTGTCGCGCCCCCTACCGTCGGGCCCATCATCTATATAGGTGGGCTTTGGACGGGAGGGGTCGGGTATGGCGGGCACCTTTGCACACACATTGACACCGGAGCAGCGCGCGACGCTGGCACTCTGGGCGGTTCCTGGCCTGGGGCCGAGAACGCTGGAGGCCCTGCGTGCGTTCACCCGGGGCTCGCTCGCCTCCCTGGTGGGCAGCCCGGTGAGGGAGTGGCTGGCCGAGGCCCCGCTTCCTACGCCGGTGCGTCGGCGCCTGGCGCCGGTGGCGCAGCTGGGCCCGGTGGCGGATCGGCTCGTGGAGCGGTGCCAGGCTGGGGGCATGGAGGTGGCGTTCGCGGGTGAGCACGCCTTCCCCGAGCGCCTGGCCGCCACGCCGGACGCGCCTCCGGTCCTCTTCTATCAAGGGCACGTGGGGGCGCCGCGGCGCCGGGTGGCCATGGTGGGCAGCCGCCATCCGGACCAGGGCTTCCTGCCCTTCGCTCGGGCCTTCGCGCGGCAGGTGGCGGAGGGGGGCGTGGGCGTGGTGTCCGGCGCGGCCATGGGCGTGGACAGGGCCTGTCACTACGGAGCGCTGGATGCGGGCGGGGAGACGTGGGCCTTCCTGGGCTCCGCGCTGGATGCGCTGGATCCGCCGCAAGCCCGCATGCTCCCTGAGTTCCTCGAGCGGGGAGGGGTGTACTTCAGCGAGCTGCCGCCGGGCGTCCGGGCAAGCCGCACCACCTTCCCCCGGCGAAACCGTCTCATCGCTGGCGCGTCGGATGCGGTGTTGGTGCTCCGGGCGGGGAGGACCTCCGGGGCGCTGTACACGGCGGAGGACGGGCTGGCGCTGGGGCGCCCGGTGCTCGCCATGCCGGGGGATGTGCGCAACGAGGCCGCCGAGGGCTGCAACCGGCTGATCCGCGAGCGCAAGGCGCATGCGTGCCTCGAGGTGAAGGACGTCTGGGACTTCGTGGGGGCCCGGCCGGTGCTGGCGGTGCCTCCGGGAGCGGGAGACGCCTGGAGGGCGCTCTCGGCGGAAGCCCGGGGGGCCTACCAGGTGTTGGATCGGGTCCCCCGGACATTTGATGAGGTGCTGGAGGGCTGCCAGCTCCCGCCCGCCACGCTCACGAGCGCGTTGGTGGAGCTGGAGATGTCAGGGCTGGTGGTCCAGCACCCGGGCAAGGTTTACGAGAAGGTCTGAGCAGGAGAGGTCATGGCCACGCGGAAGAAGAAGGAAGCAGAGACGACGGAGGCCGAGGAGACGACCCCCAAGAAGGCGGCGAAGCGTCCCGCGGCCAAGAAGGCCACTGCCAAGAAGGCGTCCGCGAAGAAGAAGACGGCCGCCAAGGGCAAGGGCAAGGGCAAGGCCGCCCTGGCCACCGTGGAGGTGGATGCGGGCGACGCCGAGGCCGAGGAGGAGTCCACTCCGCGCGGCAAGGGGCCGCACTACCTGGTGGTGGTGGAGTCTCCCGCCAAGGCGAAGACGATCAAGAAGTACCTGGGCACCGGCTACACCGTGAAGGCGTCCGTGGGTCACATCAAGGATCTGCCCAAGAGCAAGATGGGCGTCGATGTGGAGCACGACTTCCAGCCCGAGTACCACGTCATCAAGGGCAAGGAGAAGGTCCTCAACGAGCTGAAGAAGGTCGCCAAGAACGTCGACCGCGTCTTCCTGGCCACCGACCCCGATCGCGAGGGCGAGGCCATCGCCTGGCACATCAAGGAGGAGCTGGGCCACAAGGACGCCCAGCGGGTGCTCTTCAACGAGATCACCAAGAAGGCCATCCAGGAGGCCATCGCCCAGCCGCGCCAGCTCAACCAGGACAACTACGACTCGCAGCAGACGCGGCGCATCCTCGACCGGCTCGTCGGCTACCAAATCTCGCCGCTGCTCTGGAAGAAGATCCGCCGGGGCCTGTCCGCCGGCCGCGTGCAGTCGGTGGCGGTGCGGCTGATCTGCGAGCGCGAGGAGGCCATCAAGGCTTTCGTGCCCCAGGAGTACTGGACGCTGGACGCGCTGCTCGAGGGCCCCGCCGGCCCGCCGCCCTTCAAGGCCAAGCTGTCCAAGGTGGACGGCAAGAAGGTGGAGCTCAAGGACCGCGAGACGACGCAGGGCCTGGTGGGCGAGCTGCAGGGCGCCGACTTCGTCGTCTCCAAGGTGGACCGCAAGGAGCGGCGCCGCAACGCGCCCGCGCCCTTCATCACCTCCAAGCTGCAGCAGGAGGCGGCCAACCGCCTGTCCTTCACCGCGAAGAAGACGATGACGCTGGCCCAGCGCCTCTACGAGGGCGTGCCCCTGGGCGAGGAGGGCCAGACGGCGCTCATCACGTACATGCGTACGGACTCCACCCGTCTGTCGGATGACGCGGTGAAGCAGGTGCGCGAGTTCATCTCCACCAAGTACGGCACGGAGTCGCTGCCGGAAGAGCCGGTGGTGTACCGCAGCCGCAAGAGCGCCCAGGACGCGCACGAGGCCATCCGCCCCGTCTCGCTGGAGTACCCGCCCGAGCGCGTGCGCCCCTTCTTCGAGCAGATGGGCGAGGAGGACATGTACCGGCTCTACGAGCTGATCTGGAACCGCTTCGTGGCGTGCCAGATGAAGCCGGCCGTGTACGATCAGACGAGCGCGGACATCTCCGCGGGCCGGGCCACGTTCCGGGCCTCGGGCTCCACGCTGAAGTTCCCGGGCTACCTGGCCGTGTACGGCGCCGGGCTCACCCCGGAGGAGGAGGCCGAGAAGGAGAAGGCCAAGGCCGCCGGTGAGGACGGCGCCGAGGACGCCGTGGGCGAGCTGCCCGTGCTCAACGACGGGGACAAGGTGCGCCTGCAGAAGCTGCTGGACGAGCAGCACTTCACCCAGCCGCCCCCGCGCTTCTCCGAAGCCACCCTGGTGAAGGAGCTCGAGGAGCAGGGCATCGGCCGTCCGTCCACGTACGCCGCCATTCTGTCCACCATCCAGGACAAGAAGTACGTGGAGAAGCTGGAGGGCCGCTTCCGCCCGACGGACCTGGGGCAGATGACCAACGAGATGTTGGTGAAGCACTTCCCCAAGGAGATGGACGTCGCCTTCACCGCCAACCTCGAGGAGAAGCTGGATCAGATCTCCGAGGGCGGCGCCAACTGGAAGGCCGTGCTGTCGGACTTCTACGCGCCCTTCAAGGAGACGCTCGAGAAGGCCGAAGCGGAGATGCGCGACGTCAAGCGCGAGGAGATCAAGACCGACATCGCCTGCGAGAAGTGCGGCAACGTCATGGTCATCAAGTTCGGGAAGATGGGGCACTTCCTCGCCTGCTCGAACTACCCCGAGTGCAAGAACACCAAGGACTTCAAGCGCGACGCCGAGGGCAAGATCGTCATCGTGGAGGAGGAGACCACGGACGAGAAGTGCGAGAACTGCGGCAAGCCCATGGTCATCAAGCGGGGCCGCTTCGGACGCTTCCTCGCCTGCTCTGGCTACCCGGACTGCAAGACGTCCAAGCCCATCTCCATCGGGGTCAACTGCCCGGACTGCAAGCAGGGCTACCTCACCGAGCGCCGCAGTGGCCGCGGGAAGATCTTCTTCGGCTGCAACCGCTACCCGGACTGCAAGTTCGCCGCCTGGGACAGGCCGCTGGCCGAGGCGTGCCCGCAGTGCCAGTCGCCGTACCTGCTCCAGAAGTTCTCCAAGCGGGACGGGGCGTTCGTGGCCTGCCCCAACAAGGAGTGCGGCTACCGCCGGGAGATCCAGCAGCCGGGCGAGGTCAGCGCCCCCTCGGCTGCCTGAAACCCTCAAGGATTCCGGGAGTGTAGCCAGTCCACGCCTTGACACGCCGAGCGGGCGCCCTCTAAGAAGGGGCAGCCCGCTCCCTGCGTGGGAGTCCGCCGCTCGTGCCTCGCACGGGTGTGCCGGCCCAGGGCGTTGAAAGGAATTGCAGCGCGATGATCCCCATGGTGAGCGAACTGCTGGACGGGGTGCTGCTGGCCACCACTCCGGCGGGCAAGCTGGGTCTGGTGGACTCCGTCGTGAAGTTCTTCAAGGACGGCGGCCCCTTCATGTTCGTGAACCTGTTCTGGTTCGCGTGCTCGCTCGCGGTGGCCATCGAGCGCTTCTACACGCTGATGTTCCGCTACAACCTGCCCGCTCCGCCCTTCATGGAGCAGATCACCAAGCTGGTGATGACGGGCAACGTGGACCGCGCGGTGAAGCTCTGCAACGCGGCGCCCAACGCCCCGCTGGCCAAGGTGATCCGCGCCGGCCTCACTCGCGCCAACCGCGGAGAGATTGAAGTCGCCAAGGCGGTGGAAGAGGCCATGGTGGAGAACACCCCGCACGTGGGCGCCCGCATCCCCTGGCTGTGGTCGCTGGCCAACATCGCCACGCTGGTCGGACTGGTGGGCACCATCTTCGGCCTCATCGGCACGTTCCAGGCGCTCGGCAACGTGCCCGCCGAGCAGAAGCAGACGCTGCTGTCCGACGGTATCTCCAAGGCCATGAACAACACCGCCTTCGCGCTGTCGATCGCGGTGCTGTGCATCGTGTTCCACCTGATCCTCACGTCCTACGCGAAGCACATGGTGGAGAGCGTGGAGCTCAACGGGCTCAAGCTGGAGAACCTGCTGTCGCGCCGCCACGCCACCGACACCCAGGTCGACGGCGAGTCCCGCGCCGCCTGAGCGGCGTGCCGCTGAGCCAGAGGGCCTCGCATGGCGTTCTACTACTCGCGCCGCAAGCTGAAGCCTCGTGAGGAGGAGGAGACGGGGGAGCTGAACATCGTCCCCTACCTCGACATCCTCATGAACCTCATCCTGTTCATGCTGCTGTCCATCACGGGCCTGGCCTCGTTCGGCATCCTGAACGTGACGGCGCCCAACTACGGCGGCCCCACCGCCGGCGCGCAGCAGGACAACCCGGAGACGCCCAAGCTCACGCTCAGCGTGCTCATCTCCAAGAAGGGCCACTTCATCAACAGCGAGAACGCCATCCTGGGCCAGGGCGGCAGCGAGCCCACCATCCCCACCAAGGCGGATGGCTCGTATGACTACGCGGCGCTCAACGCGAAGATGGTGGAGATCAAGCAGGCCTTCCCCGGCGAGACGAAGGTCATCATCGGCGCGGACTCGGACGTGCAGTACGAGGCGCTGATCGCGACGATGGACGCGTGCCGCGAGACGCAGGGCAAGGATCGCCACCTGCTGTTCCCGGACGTCACCCTGGGGGCGATGTGAGCTCGACGACCGAAGTCGAGCTGCCCGCCGTCATGACGCCCGAGGAGGAGGAGCGCGTCCAGCGGATGCGCTTCCGCAAGGCGCTGGCGCGCAAGAAGCGCAAGGAGCGCGAGGCGGCCGGCGAGATCAAGGAGCTGAACATCACCGCGATGATGGACATGATGACCATCCTCCTGGTGTTCCTGCTCAAGTCCTTCGCCTCGTCCTCGGCGGCCATCACCGCCTCGGATGACATCCGGCCGCCGGTGTCGTCCACCCGCGCCTCGCCCAAGGACACGGTGGCCGTCACCGTCACCCCCAGGAACATCCTGGTGGGCGAGAAGGAAGTGGTGCGGCTGGAGAACGGGCAGGTGCCCGCCGGCCAGCTCCAGGGGCGGCTGGTGGTGCCGCTCGACGCGGCGCTCAAGAAGGAAGTCGAGAAGCTGAAGTACATCGCCGAGCGCAACCCGGCGGCGCCCTTCAACCGGGAGCTGTCCGTCATCGGGGACAAGAAGGTCCCCTATGACTTGCTCCTCACCGTCCTCTACACCGCGGGCCAGAACGAGCTGGAGAACTACCGCTTCGTGGTGCTCAAGAAGGACGAGGGCGGGCAGTAGGCGGCAGGAGCGCCCGCCATGCTGGCTGGCTGGCTGGCGCTCCCCCGGGCCCCAGAGGCTAGAGCGTCGGCACGGCGTAGTGGCCGCCGCGCGTCTCCAGTTCGTGCCGGGTGGCGTCCTCCTCGCAGCGGATGGCGAAGGGGAGGGCCTCCAGGCGCTCGATGGGGATCTCGTAGCCGCAGTCCACGCAGTCGCCGAAGACGCCCGTGTCCATGCGACGCAGCGCGGCGTCGATGAGCATGATCTCCCGGCGCTGGGCCTCCATGAGGCTGGAGAGCGTGTAGTCGGCCAGCTCGGACTGGGCATTCTCCTCGTACTCGGGATCGCGCTCCTGAGCCTTCAGCGCGGCGAGCTCCCGGTGGGCGCCGGCGTTCGCATGGAGGATCTCCCGACGGCGACGCTGGAGGAGCTCCCGGATCTTCAGCAGTTCGTTGGGTCGACTCATGGCCTGACTGGCTCCATTGGATGTGGTACCGCGCTCGCCCGGACGGTGTGTCCGAACGACGAACGGGTGAAACCTAGGGGTCCTCCCGAGGTAGGGAAACCGGAGCCCCGTTGTGACGGCACAGGTGGGCCGGAGGGCAGGCAGCCAGGCTCCTTCGTGCAGACAACGGCTCGACTTCCGGCCCTTTTTCGGCGCTGGGAAGGGGCGGGCAGTCCTGCTAACTGTTTTCAGACGGGCGAGGTGCGCCCACGGGGAGTGAGTGAATGGCGGAAGCGAAGCCGCGCGTGACGGTGATTGGGGGAGGGCTGGCGGGCAGCGAGTGTGCCTGGCAGCTCGTTCGCAGAGGCATCCCGGTGACGCTGCGGGAGATGAAGCCGCACAAGCGCTCGCCCGCGCACAAGTCGGATCAGCTGGCGGAGCTGGTGTGCTCCAACTCGCTGCGCTCGGACAACCCGGAGAGCGCCATCGGGCTGCTGCATGCGGAGCTGCGAGCGCTGGGCTCGCTGATCCTCGGCAGCGCGGACACGCACCGGGTGCCGGCGGGGGACGCGCTGGCGGTGGACCGGGAGAAGTTCTCCGGCGCCATCACCCAGGCCGTGCGCGAGCACCCGCTGGTGGAGGTGGTGCACGGCGAGGTGGAGACGCTGCCGGAGGGGCTGGTGGTGGTGGCCACCGGGCCGCTCACCTCGGAGGCGCTCACGCGGGAGCTGGAGCGCCACGTGGGACAGAAGCTCTATTTCTACGACTCCATCGCCCCCATCCTCTCGGGGGACTCCATCGACATGAGCATCGCCTTCCGCCAGAGCCGCTACGGCAAGGGCGACGGGGACGACTACCTCAACCTGCCGATGTCGAAGGAGGAGTACTACCGCTTCATTGCCGAGGTGAAGGCGGGCCAGAAGCTCACGCCGCACGCTTTCGAGGAACCTAGATACTTCGAAGGCTGTCTGCCGATTGAGGTGATGGCCGAGCGCGGAGACGACACCCTGGCCTTCGGGCCGATGAAGCCGGTGGGGCTGATGGACCCCCGCACGGGGCAGGCCCCGTACGCGGTGGTGCAGCTGCGCATGGAGGACCGTGCGGGCACGTCGTGGAACATGGTGGGCTTCCAGACGCGGCTGACGTGGGGCGAGCAGAAGCGCATCTTCACCACCTGCATCCCGGGGCTGAAGGACGCGGAGTTCCTGCGCATGGGGCAGATCCACCGCAATACGTTCATCGACTCGCCGCGGCTGCTGGACAAGGACTTGTCCCTGAAGACGGAGCGGCGGCTCTTCTTCGCGGGGCAGATCACCGGGGTGGAGGGCTACGTGGAGTCCGCGGCGTGTGGGGCGCTGGTGGCGCTGGCGCTGAGCGCGCGGGTGGACGGGCGCGAGTTCGTCCCGCCGCCGGCCACCACGGCGCTGGGCTCGCTGTACCGGCACGTGACGGGAGAGGCGCATCCGCCGGACTACCCGCACCAGCCGTCCAACGTGATCTTCGGGCTGTTCCCGCCGCTGGCCGGGCGGGTGAAGAAGCAGGACAAGCGGGCGCGGTACTCGGCGCGGGCGCAGGAGGATCTCGCCGCGTGGCTGCCCACCGCCGTCCCGCAGTCCCTTCAGAGGAGCGCATAGATGCAGCTTCGCCGACTCGTCGTGATGGGAGCGCTAGTGGCGCTCTCGGTGGTGGGATGCAAGCGCGGTGACTCCGGAGGCGGAGGCGGAGGCGGCTCGGGAGGCAGCGGCGCGGCGAGCGGCAAGGGCGCGGTGGTGGGCGGGCTGGGCACGCTGCTGGCGCCCGGCATGGCGGCGGACCTGCGGGTGTCACCGGATGGCCAGTTCGCCACGTACCTGCTCGAGGCGAAGAAGCCGCGGCTGGACGGCGTGCCTCCGCAGATGCTGCTGGGCGAGCTGCACGTGGTGCCGGTGGTGGGGGGCTCCTCGCGCAAGGTGGGGGAGGGCGTCACCAACGTGCCGGGCGGGCAGCTCTTTTCGAAGGACGCGCACTACCTGTTCTTCCTCAACGGCTACAACCCGGCGAACCAGGCGGGCGCGCTGCACGTGCTGTCGCTCGCCGAGCCCACCGCCGAGCCGGTGAAGCTGGGCGAGCAGGTTTCCTACATGCTGCCGAGCCCGGACGGCAAGCTGCTGGCCTTCGTGGACGGCGGGGTGCTGAAGCTGGGCGCGCTGCCGGCCGGGCCCTTCCAGGACGTGGGCGGCGAGGTGTCCACCGTGCAGTTCACCCCGGACGGCAAGACGCTGTTCTTCCGGCGCCGGCTGGTGGCCGCCGGTGGGCTGGCCGCGGTGTCGGTGGACAAGCCCGCGGCGCCGCAGAAGCTGGGCGACTACGTGGGCGACTACGAGGTGGCCTCGGACGGCAAGCACATCGCGTGGCAGGTGCGCAGCGAGGCCGAGCGCGGCATGTACGATCTGCATGTCGCGGCCGTGGCGGACCTGAAGCCCCGGAAGGTGTCCACGGGGACGAAGATCTTCGGCTTCTCCAAGGACGGGAAGTGGCTGGCGCGCACGGAGAACGGCAAGCCGGAGCAGCTCGGAGACTTGTACGTGGGCCCGGCGGACGGCAGCCCCGGGCGCAAGGTGGGCGAGCGGGTGGAGGAGTTCGCCTTCTCCCCGGACTCGAAGGCCGTGGCCATGCTGGAGAAGTACGATGTGTCCGCGCGCGCGGGCCTGATGACGGTGGCGGCGCTGCCGGACGGGGCGCCCCAGCGCGTGGGAGATCGCGTCCCCAACTTCACCTGGGGCGCGGATGGCAGGTACGTGGCCTTCCTCTCGCGCTTCCTCAAGCCCATCTACTCGGTGGACCTGATGCTCTACCCGGTGGGCGCCGAGAAGGCCGAGAAGGTCCAGGCGGGCGTGTTCGGCTACGGCTTCACCCCGGGCAACGCGGAGGTCTACTTCCGCACCAACTGCATCCGAGAGGGCAGGGCCTGTGACTTCAAGGCGGTGGACCTGAACCAGGCTCGGGCCGAGCCGGCCACCTGGCTCCAGGGCATCTTCAGCTACAAGCTGGCCAGCGACGGCAAGCGGTTCCTCGTCACCTACGCCCGGATGGACTCGGACACGTACGACGTGGCCGTCTACGACACGAAGAGCAAGGCCCGGAAGACGCTCGACCAGCGGGTGCAGATCCCCGTGCACTTCGGGGGAGATGGGGACTCGCACGCCGTGTACCTCGTGACGCAGGGCGGCAAGCCCGGCGTGTACGCGGCTCCCGCGACACCGTGAGGAGTGACGCACCGCGCTATATAAGGATGCGCGGCCGTTGGAGCTGAAAGATTCCGCCTAAACGCGTTGATTCCGGAATCTGGAGGGATTTATCCGCCAATGTGATCTCGTAGGAAACTTAGGCGTACATGGTGCGATAATGTAATTGGAAGGCCGTCACGCAGTGTGGCGGCACACCCTGGCCCCTCACACCAAGGTCCCGACCATGAACTCGCGCACCATGAACCACGGCAACCTGCAGCTGTCGCTCCCGGACGGGTGGTCGGATGCGACGCGGATCGTGGCGTCGGGGCCGGTGGAGGATGGGTTCCGCAGCAGCCTGGCGTACACGACCGAGCCGCTGCGTCCGCGCGAGACGCCGCCGCAGTTCGCGCAGCGGATGCTGGGGGTGCTGAAGAGCTCCTCGGAGCAGTTCCAGCTGGTGGGCGAGCGCCCGGCCACGTTCGGGATCCTGGGCGGCTTCCTGCGCGAGTACACGCACATGGTCGGGGGCGTGAAGGTGGCGCAGCTTCAGTTCTACGTGGTGCGTGAGGGCGTGGTGCACATGTTCACGTTCACGCAGAAGGCCGAGCGCATGCAGGCCACCCGTCACGTGGCGGAGAAGCTGTTCGCCTCGGCGAGCCTGGGGGCGGCCCCGTCGGCGTCGGCTCCGGCGAGCGCGGGTGCTCCTCCGATGCGCGCCCGGCCGTCGCGGTACATCGAGCCGCGGCACATGCGCATCATCGCGGCCTGAGTCCCAAAGCTTGCGTGGGGGCCGAGGCCGTCTACGCTACAGGCATGGTGCAGCTGTCGCCGCTGCTGGAGAAGTTCCGGGCCCACCTCGAGGACGAGAAGGGCGCGTCGCCGCACACGGTGCGGAACTACCTCATCGATCTCGTCGACTTCGAGAAGTACCTGGCCGAGAAGATGAAGCTCACGCTGCTGGCGGGCTCGCACGCGGCCATTCGAGGGTACCTGGGCACGCTGGCGGTGGACCATGCGCCCTCGAGCCGTGGTCGCCGGCTGGCCAGCATCAAGTCCTTCTACAAGTACCTGGTGCGCCAGAAGCTGCTGCCGGCGAGCCCAGCGAAGCTGGTGAAGAGCCCCAAGCTGCCGAAGAGCCTGCCGAAGGTGCTCCCGGTGGACGAGGTGTTCGCCATCCTGGACATGCCATCGCTCAAGACGGTGCTGGGGCTGAGGGACAAGGCCATCCTGGAGATCCTCTACGGTGGAGGCCTGCGTATCAGCGAGCTGTGCGGGCTCAACCTGCTGGACGTGGACCGGAGTGGGCGCATCGTCCGCGTGATGGGCAAGGGCAGCAAGGAGCGGCTGTGCCCGGTCAACGCCCAGTCCATCCGCGCGCTGGAGGACTACCTGGCGCGGCGCGGAGAGCTGCTGGCCACGGCTCGGCCGGGGCAGGATCCGGACGCGCTGTTCCTCAACTACAAGGGCGGCCGGCTGACGCCGCGTAGCATCGCCCGGCACCTGGACACGTACGTGGTGAAGCTGGCCCTGGCGCGCAAGGTGAGCCCGCACGCCCTGCGTCACTCGTTCGCCACGCACCTGCTGGGCGGAGGCGCGGACATCCGGAGCATCCAGGAGCTGTTGGGCCACGCGAGCCTGTCCACGACACAGCGCTACACGCACGTCACGGTGGAGCAGCTCCAGCAGATCTACGACAAGGCCCACCCGCGGGCCTGAGCCGCCGCCCCGCGTTCCGTTCCCGCTGTTCGTGGGGGCCCGAGGGCGATCGCTGCGAGCCAACTGGTCCTACAAGCAGACCAGTTCGCCCGGATTGCGGCCAGAGGGGGGCAATCCGAATCGGTTCGTCCCAGATCGCCGTGTGCCGAGAGAGAGCGGGACGGCCGGTGCGGGAGGACCCGTCAGCTGACGGGGGGACCCGCACCGAGACGAGGGACCCGCGACCTGTGCGCCCAGCCTGTGGATCCGTGTTCTTCCGTGGCTGAGTCGGGGAGGCGGTGTCAGTAGGGCTTCTGTCCCACGAAGTTGCCCGGAGGAGCGTAGTTGCAGACCCAGAGCTCCCAGGTGGGAAAGTCCTTCCCGAAGGGAGAGTTCTTCGTGCACGTGCGCTTCGCGCAGCCCACGTGCGTGGTGTTGCGCCAGACCACCTGCGTGTAATGGCCGCACACCTTGCCACTCGCGCACGAGTTCTGGGCGAGGTTGTAATGGGCAGCCTCCGAGGCCCAGTCCTTCACCACGTCCGCCGTCTTCCAGGCGCCAGGGGTCGCCGCGGCCAGGTTCTCACCGAAAGGAGCGCGGTTCGGGTTGTGCTCGAAGGTGCAGCGGGCCGCCCAGGACTCGGCCTTCTTGGCGGCCTCGGCGGACCACTGGAGCTCGGGGAGGGGTGGCTTGGGCGTGGGGCGTGCGTTGGCGCGCGCCTGGTTGTGCGCGTCGACCATCTCCCGAGCGAAGGCATCGGGCGGAGGGCTGCTTCGGGGAGCGGGGGAGGGGCTCGAGGGCTTCGTGCCCGTGGCGGAAGGCTGCGGCAGTCGCTCCTTCGCGCCCGCGCCACACGCGGCGAGGCACGCGGCGAGGCAGGCGACGACGAGCTGAGCGGAACGGCGCGGGAGACGAGCGGAGGCACACCCTTTCATGAGGCGAGGGTGGATGATTTCCGCGCGGGAGTCGATGCGTCCCAAGGGAAACGAAGCCCCCGGGAAGGGCAGAGCGTCATATGGACGTCAGTGCCTGGCGGCGACCCACCTGGGTATCCGCGCCCGTCGATGGTGAGGGGGCGGACAGGCGGGCGGTCTTCCTTGGAAACCCGCTCCCCGCCTTGTTAAACCCCCCAGACCATGTTCCACGGCACTACCATCCTCTGTGTCAGGCGCGAGGGAAAGGTCGTCATCGCCGGCGACGGCCAGGTCAGCCTCGACAAGACGATCATGAAGAACACCGCCAAGAAGGTGCGCCGCATCGGCGAAGGCAACGTGCTCGCCGGGTTCGCTGGCAGCACGGCGGACGCCTTCACCCTCTTCGAGCGCTTCGAGGCCAAGCTCAAGGAGCACCAGAAGAACCTGGCCCGAGCCTGCGTCGAGCTGGGAAAGGACTGGCGCACCGATCGCTTCCTGCGCCGCCTGGAGGCCCTGCTCATCGTCGCTGACCGGGACAAGACCTTCATCCTCTCCGGCGCCGGTGACGTCATCGAGCCGGACCACGGCATCGCCGCCGTGGGCAGCGGCGGGCACTACGCCCTGGCCGCCGCGCGCGCCCTCATGGCCCACACCCAGCTGTCCGCCCGAGAGGTCGCCACGCACGCGATGGCCATCGCCGCGGACATCTGCGTCTACACCAACTCGAACGTCACCTACGAAGAGCTCTAGGAGCCCCTGCCCGTGGCCGATTCCCGAAAGATGCCCGCCTTCACGCCCCGCGAGGTGGTCAGCGAGCTGGACCGCTACATCGTCGGGCAGAACGCCGCCAAGCGCGCGGTGGCCATCGCCCTGCGCAACCGCTGGCGCCGTCAGCGCGTCTCGGATGATCTCCGCGAGGAGATCCACCCGAAGAACATCATCATGATCGGCCCCACTGGCGTGGGGAAGACGGAGATCGCCCGGCGGCTGGCGAAGCTGGCCCAGGCGCCCTTCGTCAAGGTGGAGGCCTCCAAGTTCACCGAGGTGGGCTACGTCGGCCGCGACGTCGAGTCCATGGTGCGCGATCTCGTCGAGGCCGCCATCGCCCTGGTGCGCGAGGAGGAGACGGAGAAGGTGAAGCCGCGCGCCCTGGAGCTGGCCGAGGACCGGCTCATGGAGCTGCTCTCGGGCAGCGCGCCCAAGACTTCCTCGCCGCCGCCGTTCGGCTTCCAGCCCCCCGTGCCGCCGCCTCCGTCCCGGCTGGGCGACCACGAGCGCGAGAAGCTCCGCGCCCAGCTGCGCGCCGGCACGCTGGATGACCAGTTCGTGGAGATCGAGACGTCCGACAGCAACCCCATGTTCCTGCGCAACTTCACCGGGCACGGGATGGAGGAGGTCGGCGTCAACCTGCAGGACCTCTTCAAGAACATGCCGGGCATGAACCGCACCAAGCGTCGCAAGGTGCGCGTGCCCGAGGCCCTGCAGCTCCTCCAGCAGGAGGAGGCCGGCAAGCTGGTGGACAACGATCGCGTCACCCGAGACGCCCTGGTCCGCGCCGAGTCCAGCGGCATCATCTTCATCGACGAGATCGACAAGATCGCCAGCCGCGAGGGCGGCAAGGGCCAGGGGCCGGACGTGTCCCGCGAGGGCGTCCAGCGCGACATCCTCCCCATCGTCGAGGGCTCCACCGTCAACACCAAGTACGGCCAGGTGAAGACGGACCACATGCTCTTCATCGCCGCGGGCGCCTTCCACGTCTCCAAGCCGAGCGATCTCATCCCCGAGCTCCAGGGCCGCTTCCCCATCCGCGTGGAGCTGGAGCCGCTGAGCGGCCAGGACCTCATCCGCATCCTCCGCGAGCCGAAGAACTCCCTCATCCGCCAGTACACCGCGCTGCTGGCCACCGAGGGCGTGCAGCTCCAGTTCACCGATGACGCCGTGGACGAGCTCGCCCGCATCGCCCAGGTAGCCAACGAGCGCACCCAGAACATCGGCGCCCGGCGGCTCCACACCGTCCTGGAGCGCCTGCTGGACGAGGTGTCCTTCGGGGCCAGCGAGATGGGGCCCAAGACGCTGTCCATCGACGCCGCCTATGTCCGCGAGCGCCTGGGCTCCATCGTCCAGGACGAGGATCTCTCCCGTTACATCCTGTAGCCTTGCACCTGGGGCCTCGCACCGCCCCAAGAGAGGAACCTGACGTGCACACGCCCACCACGCCCACGAGCCCCGCCAAGACCCATCCCACCGCCGCCGCCGCGCCTCGCACCCAGAACGAGGTGTGGATCGAGAAGGCCAAGGCCCACCTGCTGCAGAACTACAAGCAGCAGCCCATCGTCCTGGTGCGCGGCAAGGGCGTGCGCGTGTGGGACGCGGACGGCCGTGAGTACCTGGATCTGCTCGGCGGCATCGCCACGTGCGCCCTCGGCCACTGCCACCCGGAGGTGGTCGCCGCCGCCAAGGCCCAGCTCGAGACGCTCTGGCACGTGTCCAACGTCTTCTACTCGGAGCCCTCCATCGAGCTGGCCGCGCAGCTCACGGCGCTCTCCGGCCTGCCGCGCGCCTTCTTCTGCAACTCGGGCGCGGAGGCCAACGAGGCCCTCATCAAGCTGGCGCGCAAGGTGATGAAGGATCGCGGCACCCCCGAGCGCTTCGAGATCATCACCTTCGAGAACTCGTTCCACGGCCGCACCCTGGCCACCGTCACCGCCACCGGCCAGGCCAAGTACCAGAAGGGCTTCGAGCCGCTGCCCGCCGGCTTCGTCCACGTCCCCTACGGAGACCTGGAGGCCGTGCGCAAGGCGGCCGGCCCCAGCGCCGCCGCCATCCTGGTGGAGCCCATCCAGGGCGAGGGTGGGGTGCGCGCCGCGCCGCAGGGCTTCCTCAAGGCCCTGCGCGAGCTGTGCGACGAGCGCGGCATGCTGCTCCTGGTGGACGAGGTGCAGACGGGCATGGGCCGCACCGGCAAGCCCTTCGGCTTCCAGCACGAGGGCATCCAGCCGGACGCCATCAGCCTGGCGAAGTCGCTCGGCAACGGGCTGCCCATCGGCGCCATGCTCTGCTCCGAGGCGGCCGGCAAGAGCCTGCCCTCCGGCACGCACGGCTCCACCTTCGGCGGCAACCTGGTGGCCGCCACCGCCGCCAACGTCGTGGTCCGCTACATCCGCGACCCGAAGATGCTCAGCGACATCCAGGAGAAGGGCGAGTACTTCATCGCCCGGGGCCGCGAGCTCCAGGCCCGGCTGCCCACCCTCATCAAGGACGTGCGCGGCCGCGGGCTGCTCCTGGGCATCGAGCTCCAGCAGGAGGCCGCTCCGGTGATCGCGCGCTGCCGCGAGCAGGGCCTGCTGGTGAACGCCGCCGGCGAGAAGACGGTGCGCTTCGCTCCGCCCTACATCGTCACCCGCGAGGAGCTGGACGAGGGCCTGCGCATCCTCGAGCGCGTGCTCACTCCCGCCTGAAGGTGGTGCCATGCCTGAGCTGGTGGATCTCGATCCCGCTCGTCAGAAGGAGATCATCGATCTGGAGAAGGCGCAGGAGGGCAGGGACTACTTCGCCCTCCTGGGGCTGAAGCCCGGCGCGCCCGTGGAGGAGGTGAAGCAGGCCTTCATCGAGGCGGCGCTCAAGTACCACCCCGACCGCTACGCCGGGCTGAACCTGGGCACCTTCCGGGCGCGCATCGAGCGCATCTTCCGCCGCATCTCGGAGGCGCACACCGTCCTCTCCAACCCGGAGAAGCGCGAGGCCTACCTGCGCGCCAACCCCCGCCTGCGGGGAGGGCCCGCCCCATCCCCCGTGCCCTCGGGGCTCGAGGAGCCGCTGCTCGGGGACGAGGAGCGCCGGGCCGAGCGCCAGTCACGCCTCTCGCGCCACCCCTACCTGGCGCGCACCCACCGCCTCACCGAGCTGCTGACGCGCGGCAAGGCGGCCTTCGCGCGCGGAGACTTCGAGAAGGCCTTCGCCGATCTGAACCAGGTGGTGAACCTGGACCCGAAGAACCGCGAGGCCACGGCGCTGCTGGCCGAGGTGCGCAAGAAGCACGACGAGCAGCGCTCCAAGGTGGAGATGCAGCGCGGCATGGACCTGGAGAAGCAGCAGGACCTGCCCAAGGCGCTGGAGTCCTACCGCAAGGCCTCCTCGCTGGATCCGCACCACGCGGAGGCGGCCTACCGCGCGGCCCGGCTGGCGAAGGCGCTCGGCATGGAGTGGAACGAGATCCGCATCCACGCCCAGCGCGCCGTGGACGTGTCCCCGGACACGGTGGCCTACCGGCTGCTGCTGGCCCAGGTGCTCCTGGATGGCAAGGCCGGCAACCTGGCCAAGCGCCACCTCGAGGCCGTGCTGAAGCTGGACCCGAAGAACGCCGAGGCCACCGCGCTGCTGCGCAAGTCCCGCTGGCCCTTCTGACACACCCCTGACGGAAGCCGTGCCCGCGCCCGCCCTCCCGGCGGAGCGCCCGCCTCCGTCATGCCCTCCGCCGGGCACCTGAGCCCAACCACGGCCCGCAAAAGAAGAGGGGCGACCCGAAGGCCGCCCCTCCCTCAACTACAGGTCTCCGCTCGGACTAGCGGAGCGTGATGCGGCGGCGGGACAGCGCCACACCGGCCAGGAGCGCGAGCAGCATCGCGCCGCCCGAGCTGGAGCCGGTGCTGGAGCAGCCCCCGTCACCGTCATCGTCATCCTTGGCCGCCGGCTTGATCTCCACGCTCACCGTCTGAGAGGCGGAGGCGCCGCTCGCGTCGGTGACCGTGACCTTGAAGGCCAGGGTGACGTTGCTGTCGGTGTCCGGAGCCTGGAAGGTGACGGTGGCCTGGTTGGTGGTGGACAGCGACACCTCGGGGCCATCCGTCTGCTCCCACTTGTAGCTCAGCCGCTCGCCGTCCGGATCCGTGGAGCCGAGCGCGTCGAGGGTGACCGTCTGACCGGCGGTGTCGCCGGCCACGTGGCGAGCCTGGGCCGCCGGAGCCTTGTTGACGTTCTTCACCTTGACGCTGACCGGGACGACGTCGGAGGCGAACCCGTCCGCGTCGGTGACGACCAGCGAGAACGACACCAGCGTGTCCGAGGAGACCTCGGGCGTGGTGAACTGGAGCGCGGCGGAGTCCTGGCCGGTCAGCTGCACCGCCGGGCCACCGGTCTGCACCCAGCGGTAGGTCAGCGTGTCACCGTCCGGATCCGAGCTCTGGCTCGCATCCAGGGTGATGGCCATGTTCTCGTTCTCCTCGAGCGACGTCGGGCCGCGGCCCACGGGGCGACGGTTGGCCTTCACGACGGTGATGGTCACCGAGGAAGTCGCCGTCTTGCCGTTGGCGGTGACGGTGAGGGTGAAGTGCAGCGCCGTGGGCTCCTTCACGTCCGGAGCCGTGAACGACGGCGTGGCCGTGTTGGCGCCGCTCAGGTTGACCTGCTGCGCGTCCGAGGCGGCCTGGGTCCAGGCGTAGGTGACCGCGTCGCCGTCCGGATCCACACCGAAGCCCTGGAGCGTGACGGCGTCACGGGCATTCACCGAGCGAGCCGCGCCGGCGTTGGCCAGCGGGGCCTGGTCGCCGGTGGAGCTGGTGGCCTTGACGGTGATGCTCACGCTGTCGGAGGCCGTCTTGCCGTTGGCGGTGACGGTGAGGGTGAAGTGCAGCACCGTGTCCGCGTTGGGCGCCGTGAAGGTCGGGCTGGCCACGCTGTTGGAGCTCAGGGCCACCTGCTCGGTATCCGAGGCGGCCTGGGTCCAGGCGTAGGTGATGGCGTCGCCGTCAGCGTCGCTGGCGAAGCCGCCCAGGGTGACGGTGGCGCCCGCGTTCGCGCTCTGGTCCGGACCCGCGGTGACCACGGGGGCGTGGTCCACGGGGGTGGAGCCGGCCTGAACGGTGATGGCCACGCTGTCGGAGGCCGTCTTGCCGTTGGCGGTGACGGTGAGGGTGAAGTGCAGCACCGTGTTCGCGTTGGGAGCCGTGAAGGTCGGGCTGGCCACGCTGTTGGAGCTCAGCGTCACCTGCTCGGTGTCCGAGGCGGCCTGGGTCCAGGCGTAGGTGATGGCATCGCCGTCAGCGTCGCTGGCGAAGCCGCCCAGGGTGACGGTGGCGCCCGCGTTCGCGCTCTGGTCCGGGCCCGCGGTGACCACGGGGGCGTGGTCCACGGGGGAGTTGGAGGCGGAAACGGTGATGGCCACGTTGTCGGAGGCCGTCTTGCCGTTGGCGGTGACGGTGAGGGTGAAGTGCAGCACCGTGTTCGCGTTGGGAGCCGTGAAGGGGCTGGCCACGCTGTTGGAGCTCAGCGTCACCTGCTCGGTGTCCGAGGCGGCCTGGGTCCAGGCGTAGGTGATGGCGTCGCCGTCAGCGTCGTGGGCGAAGCCGCCCAGGGTGACGGTGGCGCCCGCGTTCGCGCTCTGGTCCGGGCCCGCGGTGACCACCGGATCGTGGTCCACCGGGGTGGTGCCCGGCTGCACGGTGACGGTCACCGTGTCCAGGGTGCTCAGGCCGTTGGCGGTGGCGGTGAGCGTGAAGTGCAGCACCGTGTCCGCCGTCACGGTCGGAGCCGTGAAGGACGGGGTCTGCGTGTTGGCGCCCACCAGGGTGACCTGCTCGGCGTCGGTGACGTCCTGGGTCCACGCGTAGGTGATCGCGTCATTCTCCGGATCGCTGGCCGAGCCGAACAGGGTGACGGTCTTGCCGCTCTGCGTGAACAGATCCACGCCGGCGTTGACGTTCGGCGCCTGGTCCGGACGCACGGTGATGGTCACCGTGTCCGAGCTGCTGCCGCCCGAGGCCGAGGTGACGGTGAGCTGCAGGGTGACGGTGCTCTGCGTCTTCACGTCCGGAGACACGAAGTACGCGGTGGCCCTGTCGGCGTCCATCAGGGTGACGGAGGGGCCGTCCACCTGGGTCCAGGCGTAGGAGACCGCCTCGCCGTCCGGATCGCTGCCCGTGCCGGCGACGACGACGAGCTTGCGCCCATCCGCCGTCTGGTCCACGCCCGCGTTGGCGACGGGCAGGCGGTCCACGTTGGTCACCACCACGGAGACCTCCGCCGGCTCGCTGTCCGCGTAGCCGTCGTTGGCCACCAGCTCGAAGGTGAACGTGGTGTCCTGGGTCACCTCGGGGGTGGGGAAGGTCGGCCGCGAGGCGGTAGCGCTGCTCAGCGTCACCGCCGGGCCGGCCGTCTGCGTCCACGTGTAGGTGAGGATCTCGCCGTCCTCGTCCGTCGAACCGGTGGCGTCCAGCATGATGCTGGGCACGGTGCGCTCGGCCACCGAGCCGGGGCCCGTGGCCACCGCCACCGGCAGGCGGTTGATGTTGAGCACCGTGATGACGGCGGTCTTCGGCAGGCTGTTCTCCACCCCGTCGTTCACCACCAGCTGGAACGCGTAGGTGTTGTCGTACGGGGTGTCCGCCACGAAGCTCGGCGTGGCGGTGTTGGCGCCCTGCAGGTCCACCGGATCACCGGCCGTCTGCGTCCACTGGTAGGTGAGCGGCTGCCCGTCCGGATCGAAGCTCGCCGAGCCGTTGAGCGTGATGACCGTGGGGTTGCCCGCGGCGTCGAACTCGTTGTACCCGCGCGGCGACTGGCCCACGTCCGCCACCGGGCGGCGGTTGCAGACGGTGCCATCGCTCGTCTCGGCCACCAGGCTGCTGTACTGCCCGCTGGCGACGTTGCTCAGCTGGAAGTCGTCGATGTCGAAGCCGTACGCACCCGCGGCGCTGTCCGTGCCCATGCGGAAGCGGAAGCGGATCGGCAGTCCGGCCAGCCCCGTGCCGAAGTTGACGGTGGCGGTGCTCCAGGCCGGGAAGCCCGCGTTGGTGCCCACGTACGCCGCGCGATCCGACAGCGGGTTGTCACCCACCTCGAGGAACGAGGTGTAGCCCGGGTTGACGCCCAGATCGAGGTACAGATCGTACCAGGTGAGGTCGTCGACGGAGATCTCCAGCACCACGCCGTCATAGTAGGGCGCGGTCCAGCCGGCGGCGCTGTAGTCGGACTCCAGGGAGTGGCGGTACTTGAACGTCAGCACCGTGTTGCCCGTCGGGTTCACCTGCATCCACGGGGTGAGGAACGGGACGTCGGAGATGGTGCCCAGGTCCGGCACGTGGATGTAGCGGTTGAGCGTGCCGTCCGCGAGCCGCTCGGTGGCGCCCGCCCAGCCGGGCACGCGGTTGATGAGCCCGGAGGTCCAGCTGGTCATCTCCGTGTCGAACCGGTCCACCAGCGAGCCGCTCAGCGCCTCGTCATAGTGCACGCGGTTGTTGTACTCGGCCGTCTTCGACGCGGTGGGCACCGACGGCTCGGTGAGCGTCACGGTGATGCCCGCGCGAGGCGTGGCGCCGGTGACCGCGTTGAGCTTCACGGGCACCGTGCGCGTGGCGGAGGCGCCAGGCTGAATGGTCGAGAAGGCCAGGGTGTTGCCGTTGGGGAACTGCAGGGTGGCCGTGGCGCCGCTGGCGGCCACCGTGCCCGAGAAGGAGCCGAGCGCGCCCAGGCCGGTGTTCTTCACCGTCACGGTGAGCAGGCCCGTCTCGCCCACGTCCAGCACGCCGTCCTGGTCGCAGCCGGTGACGCTGTCATCCAGCCGGACGCTGGTGATCTCCAGGTTGTTGCCGTTGGCGAAGCTCTCCACCACGCCGATGTGGTCCGCGCTGTCGCGGTGGGGCGCCTTGGCGCCCACGCCCGCGCCGCGCTTGGCGAACGCGGCCAGGAAGCGGGCGTAGTCGGCCGGATCGCTGGCGGCCACCACGGACAGCAGCGCGTCGCGCGCCTCGAGCATGGTCGGCGAGTTCGGGGTCGCCTTGTAGCCGGCCACCAGGTACGACTTCATCCGGTGATGCGCTTCCGCGAACGAATAGGCGTTGAGCAGCGACGCGTAGCACTCCCACAGCATGCTGGCCCACACCTCACCGCTGTTGTGGACCTCGCCGTTGGCGCCGCCCGGCAGCGTGGAGTTGATGGGGTGGGTGGACGGCAGCGCGTTCCAGTTGCCGATGTGCTTGAACGTCAGCGCGTTCTTCGTCATGTCCGTGGAGTACGGGACGCGGCGGATGCCGTAGTAGTAGCCGTTGTTGGCGCCACCGCTCTCGACGTAGCCGGCCATGCCGTAGACGCCCTGGAACAGGTTGTTGCCCGGGCGGTTGCGGTCCTCGTCGCGCACCGCCATCAGCATGGCGTGGAAGTCCGCCCAGCCCTCGCCCATGGACCGGCCCTGGTTGTTGACCAGGCCGTTGGAGTTACCCACCAGGCGGTTGCTGATGTAGTGGCCCCACTCGTGCGCCACGATGGTGTTGTCCAGCGTGCCGTCGCGGTCCAGATCCGCGATCTTCTTCATGTTCAGCCGGATGGTGGTGTTGTTGGTCGCCACCTCCTGCTTCCACGCGACGCCCGTGTCCTGGGTGATGGAGAGCGTCGGGATGGTGACGGCCGCGTTGGTGCCGCCCAGGCCCGGCGCGGAGCCCGGCGCGTTGTTGACGATGATCACGCCCACGGCGCCCGCGGTCTGCGCGTTCTGCGCCTTGACGTTGAAGTCGCAGCTGCCGCGGTCGATGACGGCGATCTTCCCGTCGAACGTCCCGGCGGTGAACGGGGTGCAGCCCAGCGTGGTGCCCGCGGGGTTGGGGATGAGCGCGTTCGCGGTGACGTTGTAGACGGTGGCGCCGAACGACGCGCTGCCCGCCTCCCGGATGCCCGCCAGGTTGGCCGGCGACTCGACCGTCAGGGTCGGCACGCCGTCGAACACGTACATCTGCATGCGCGGCCGGTTACCGTCGGCCGGCGTGGACATGTTGGCGTTGTTGCGGCCGAGGTAGTCCTGGGCCTCCGCCTTGATCGAGTCGTTCTCCAGACCGCCGCGGCCGAAGTTGCGCGCCTGGGCGTTGCCGGAGATCTCGTCGAAGCCGACGTCGTAGTAAGCGTCGTGCAGGTAGTTGTTCAGGTAGAACAGGTTGACGACCGCCGCCCGGCGCTGGGTGATGCTGTCGCTCGGCGACTTGCTGAGATCGTACGTGTAGTCGAAGACGCCCGGCGCCGAGGTGGGCGCGCGCAGGTCCGTCTCCGGCTGGAAGCCGTCCGGCGCTCCCAGGTCCGCGTACGCGTCCGCGTTGTTTCCGTTCGTCTGCGTGGCGTTGGGCGGCAGCCACGGATCGTTGCGCGAGTACGGCACGTTCTGCAGGGTGATCAGGTTCGGGGCAACCCAGGGCGCCTGGTAGCCGTTCGGCGTGCCCGTGGGGTGCGGGGTGGGATCATTGCCCTGCGGACCGTCGTAGGGGATGAAGTCCGTGGGGTGGGCCCACACGCGGTAGGAGAACGCGTCCTCCGCCGTCTGGTTGTTGCGGAACAGCAGCGAGCCGTCCTTCGCGGAGATGACGAAGGAGTAGTAGTCCGACTCCGAGCTGCCCTTGGTGCCGACGGAGAGCTCCACGTAGAACGCGGGCTGCAGGCCGTCCGGCAGGGTGAAGTAGACCTTCTTGGCGCGGGCCGGCTCGGTCATCTGGTGCGGCACCACCGCGCTGACGCCCGTCTCGAAGGCGAAGCGGGTGTAGTCGCCCTGGGTGCCGACGCTCGCCAGCGACCGGGCGCTCAGGGTGGTGTCCGTCAGGTCCTTGAAGGCCCGGGCCACGGCGTCCGCGGCGCTCAGCTGGAAGTCCGTGCCCACGGTGCTCTTGCGGGCGGCCACCGCCTCGTGCGGCGTCATGTAGCCGGTGATCGCCACCAGGTTGTTCTGGCGGTCCATCACCACGCTGACGCCGCTACGGAACACCTCGATGCCGCCCACCTTCTGCTCGAAGCGGGCGATGATGGGGCCGAAGGCCGTCTTGTGCACCGACTGCAGGGTGGCGCTGGAGATGTCCTCGCTCGTCAGCCGGTAGAGATCGGCGAACTTCTGCAGGTGCACCCGCGCGGCCTGCTCCGGGCGCTGGGTGGCCAGGGCGCCGTTGCGCTCCGTGGCGTGCCGGTCATTCCACAGGACGGTGGGCAGGCCGAGCCGCTCCTCCATGCCTTCGACGCGGGCTCCCCGGGCCAGCAGCTGCTCAGGGGTCGCAGCCAGGCTCCGGGACTCGCGATTCACGAGGAATGCGTCGAAGTTGACGCGCTCCTTCGCCCAGGCGCTGGTGCCGGTGAGTGGCACCAGCAACAGGCTCGTCAACAGCTTTTCCTTCAAGCGCATGCGTCTTCCTTCTTCTGGTACTGCTCTTGGGGGAACTGCGAACCGCTACGGCACTCGGAGGGCTCACCGCGGCCGTGAGCGCTCCTACGTCTTCCAGGCTGAGGGATGACAGCCGGGAAAGAGACACGACTCGCGCTTCACGGCGAGGAGGCGCGGGCGAGAGAAGGGGGCGGTGGCGGGGCGGCGCGGGAGAGGCCTCAGGGGCCGGCTGTCAACGATCTCCGACAAGCGCTGCGCTCCCCGACACGGACGAGAGGGTAGCCTGTTGACTCCCCGGTGCTCGAATGCGGGCGCATGGTAACCAGGAGACTGTCGGGATGAAAAGGGCCCCCCTCCACTATTCGAGGGGAGCCGTCAAGTCTCAAAAAACTGAGAGCTGGGCTTAGCTCGTAATTCAAGAGACGGGACGCCGGACTCCCGGTGCGTCCTCTTCCGCTCCGGGAGCGGGCGAGTGGTCGAGCGGATCGTCCACCTCGAGGTTCTCGCGGCGCTTGCGGTACTGCTCGCGCACGTAGGCGACGAGCTGGTCCAGGTACGAGGCCAGGGGCGGGCAGCGGATGCCGGTGCCGTCCAGAAGCTCCAGGGTGTTGTGGCAGTTGTAGATGGCCAGGTGGTTGACGTAGCTGATGGCGGCGCGCTGGGGCCGGGCCAGCTTCTCCAGCACCGGCAGGCGCAGCATCACGTCCGCGGCCCGGGCCGACAGGTTGAAGCGCGGCAGCTTCCGGTTGGCCTTCTCCGCGATGAGCTCGTACACGCGGCGGGCGCTCATGGGGTTGGGGTCCACCAGGTGGAAGGTGCGGCCCACGCCGCGTTCGTCCCTCGAGATGTGCCACACGGCCGAGACGATGTAGTCCACCGGCACCACGTTGAGCGGGGCCACGCCGTTGCCGGGCAGCGGCAGCGGCACCACCATGGGCGACGTCACCAGGAGGATGCCCAGGTAGTAGGGGCCCTCGAAGCGGTCGATCTCTCCGGTGCGCGAGTCGCCCACCACCGAGCAGGGCCGGTAGATGGTGACGGGCAGGCTGGCCGAGGCGCGCTGGACGATCTTCTCGGCCTGGAACTTGGTCTCCTCGTACGGGTTGCGGAACGTCTGCCCGCGGTCCAGCTCGTCCTCGGCGATGACGCCCACCCGGTCGCCGGCCACGTAGCACGAGGAGAAGTAGTTGAAGCGGCGCAGCTGCTCGCAGTCGCGCGCCAGCTCCAGCATGTTGCGCGTGCCGTCCACGTTCACCCGCCACGCCGTCTCCTTGGGCGCGCTCAGGTTGGAGATGGCCGCCAGGTGGAAGATGTCCGTCACCTTCTCGCACAGGCGCTGGTACTCCTCGCCGGACAGGCCCAGGTGCATGTCCACCACGTCGCCGGTGAGCAGCTCCAGCCTGGCGCCCTGCACGCGGGCCGCGTGCTTCTGCGCGTCCTTGAGCATCTTCGGCTGCACCAGGGCGAAGATGTGGCCCTGGGGATCCTCGCGGGCGATGTGCTCGATCAGCCGCTTGCCGATGAACCCCGGGTAGCCGGTGACGAAGTACGTCCCGGGTCCGGAGCCCTCTGCCTTCTTGCGCGTCTCGCTCATGGGCGGCGCAGCATACCCGGCGCTCAGCCGCGCGCGAGCACCGCTTGCCACACCCGCTCCACCTGGGCTCGCGTGGAAGCCAGATCTCCCGAGTTGTCCACGATCCAGGTGGCGTGGGGGCGCTTCTCGTCCAGGGGGAGCTGGGCGGCCAGCCGAGCCTCGGCCGCCGCGTCGTCCAGCCCGTCCCGGGCCATCAGCCGCGCCTTCTGGAGGGGGCGGGGCACCCAGATGAGGATGACGCCGTCCATGCCGCCCTGGAGCCCGTTCTCGATGAGCAGCGGCACGTCATAGACGACGCGCTCCACGCCCTGGGCGGCCAGCTCCTGGACCCTCTCGAGGAAGGCCTGGCCGACGAGCGGGTGGATGATGGCGTTGAGGGCGGCGCGCTCGGTGGCGTCGCCGAAGACGCGCGCGCCCAGCTTCACCCGGTCCAGCCGGCCCTCCGGGGTGAGCACGTTGGGGAAGCGGGCGGCCACGGCGGCCAGGCCCGGGGTGCCGGGCTCCACCACCTGGCGGGCGAAGGCGTCCGCGTCCAGCACCTGCGCGCCCAGCTCCCGCAGCATCCGGCTCACGGTGCTCTTGCCGGACGCGATGCCGCCGGTCAGCCCATACAGCCGCAAGGCGGGCCTACTTGGCGGCCTTCAGCGTGGTGAAGATGAACGAGTGCACCGTCTTGCCGTCCTCGTTGAAGAAGATGGCCAGCCCCAGCTTCTGGTAGAGGTAGTAGGTGCGGAACTCGTCCGTCATCTTCTTGACGAAGCACGGGTTGGCCGGCTGCGGGCCGTTGGGGCACGCCCCCCCGTAGCTGTTCTCGATGGTCTCCTTGTCGATGACGGGACCGGGGAACACGTCGATGCGCTCGACCGTCTTGGTGGCGGTGTCCACCTTGAACTGGGCCTGGGTGGTGCCCTTGATGGCCTCCTTGCCGAAGTAGGCGATGATCTCCTTGTCGCCGGGGACGATGCGCGAGGGCTCACCGAACTTCTGGAGGACCTCGTCCCGCTTGGAGACTCCCGGCTCGATGCCCTGCCACGGCTTGGCGGCGGCGGGCACGGCGGCGATGAGCACGGCGATGACGGCGAGGGTACGCATCACGGATCTCCTGACCTTGTCGAGCACGCTATCTCACTAACGGATCGCCCAGGCAGGGCTCAAGGTTCCTCATATAGAACGCCGGCTTGCCCCCTGGATTCAAGATGCCTTGCCCCGCCTGGAGTGCTCTGCTAGGTGCGCTCCTGATGCGCACATCCGGCTTCTGGCTCCTGCCCCTGTTCCTGCTCGTATCCGCTTCGGCCGGGGCGGCCGACCTCGTCGGCCCGGAGAGCTGCAAGGGCTGCCACCCGGCGGCCTACACGGCCTGGCAGCTGTCCAAGCACGCGCGGGCCACCGACTCGCTCTCGGAGACACAGAAGAAGGACGCGCGGTGCCTGTCCTGCCACGCTCCGGACCAGGCCCAGGGGGTGACCAACGTCTCCTGCGAGACGTGCCACGGCGGGGGCCAGTACTACGCGCCCTCCTATGTCATGAAGGACCCGGAGCTGTCCCGGCTGGTGGGCCTGGTGGACCCGTCCGAGAAGCTGTGCCGCACCTGCCACGACGCCTCCTCTCCCTCCTTGCGGCCATTCAACTTCGTGGAGTCGCTCAAGGCCATCGACCACTGGTCCGCCGAGCGCGCGAAGAAGAACGCCCGCGCGGAGGCCCCTCCACCGCCCGAGCCGGCGAAGAAGAAGTAGCCGCGTGATCAAGCTCATCGACGCCCAGTTCGTCACCACCGCCGTGGAGCTCAAGGGGCTGCCCACCGGGCATGCCGCCGAGGTGGCCTTCGTGGGGCGCTCCAACGTCGGCAAGTCCTCCATGATCAACGCCCTGACGGGGCGCAAGAAGCTGGTGCGCGTCTCCAACACCCCGGGGCGCACGCGCACGCTCAACTTCTTCGACGTGGAGTTGGAGCGCGACGGGGTGCGCCACAAGGTGCGCCTGGCGGACCTGCCCGGCTACGGCTTCGCCAAGGCCAGCAAGACCGAGCGCGCCCAGTGGGAGAAGATGATCACCACCTACCTCGAGAACCGGCACCGGCTGGAGGTGGTCGTCAGCATCATCGACGCGGAGGTGGGCCCCACGCCGGAGGACCACGTCACGCTCGACTACCTGCAGCAGAAGGGCCGGCGCATCCTCGTGGTCGCCACGAAGATCGACCGGATCCCCAAGGCCCGCCGCAAGCCCCGCTTGCAGGCGCTCTCGCAGGAGCTCTCCCTGCCCCGCGAGGCCGTCATGGCCTTCTCCTCCACCGACAAGCTCGGAGTGGACGAGGTGTGGGATGCGCTGCTCGGAGTCATTGGGAGTGCAACCAGGGTTTGAGTTGACCGGCTCACCCCTTCCACTGTTTCCTGGCTTCATTGAGGGTTGATTCGCACCGGTATCCGGATGCGGGAGGCATGGGTATGCGTCAGTACTTGATCTTCGTGGCCTTCGCCGGAGCCGTGATCAGCGGCTGCAAGTGCTCGGATCCGCCGGGCGTGAAGCCGCCCTACGAGGTGGGCGGGAGCAGCACGGATGGCGGCACGGACGGCGGCGGCGGCGGTGGGGGCAACGACGGCGGCACCCTCCCGTATGATCCCGACGCGGGCACCACCCAGAACGGGCGTCCGGACGGCGGCTTCGTCCTGGACGGCGGCGCGGGCCCCCTGTCGGGCGGCGACAACGTCCAGCTCGACCCGGAGGGCAACATCATCCTCGGCGGCGGCTCGACGGAGCTGGCCTTCGCGTGGATCGCCAACAACGACCAGAACACGGTGTCCAAGTACGACACGCGCACGGGCAAGGAGGTGGGGCGCTACCACGCCGTCATCCCCATCGACGGGCGCACCAGGCCGGACGGCACCATCGGCTACCCCAACGGCCTGCGCGGCAACGAGGGCAACAACCCCAGCCGCACCGCGGTGGACCTCTTCGGTGACGTGTGGGTGGCCAACCGCGCCTCGAGCACCCAGGGCTCGGTGTCGAAGATCGCCAACAACAAGGTGAACTGCGTCGACCGCAACGGCAACGGCGTCATCGACACCAGCGAGGACAAGAACAACGACGGCGCCATCAGCAACAACCCGGCGGACCGGGAGATGATCTTCCCCACGGACTGGACGGATCCGAACCAGTACGACGAGTGCATCCTGTTCAGCACGCCGGTGGGTCCGCCGGGCAACGGCACCATCAAGGCGCGCGCCATGGCCATCTCCGCCGGCATCGAGGGCAGCGCGGGTGACGTGTGGGTGGGCGTGCACAACGAGAACTCGGTCATCAAGCTGGACCCCACCACCGGCCAGCAGGTGCCGGTGAACACCGCCGGGCAGCTCAAGCTCACCCTGTCGTTCGGCCCGTACGGCGCGGCCATCGACAGCCAGCAGCGGCTGTGGGTGGTGTCCTCCGCGCTGAGCCCGGCGCGCCTGTCGCTGGTGGACACGGACCAGGGAAGGATCGTGATCCCCAGCATCATCCCCCCGTCGAACCTGGGCTCCTCGGGCAACTACGGCATCGGCGTGGACGGCAAGGACCGGGTGTGGCTGGCGGGCTGGAGCTCCGGCCCGAAGGCCTTCCGGTACGAGCACCCGCGCGGCGTGGGCACCACCATCGGCACCTGGGCCGTGTTCGAGTTCTCCAACGCCGTGAGCCAGATCAACACGCGCATCGGGCGCCCGCGCGGCATCGCCGCGGATGACCAGGGCTTCGTCTGGATGAGCTCGGACCTCAACTCCAGCAGCCAGAGCTCCTCGCAGCTCATCGCCTTCAACGGCGACACCGGCGCCATCAAGAGGTTCAACCTGCCCACCGTGGGCGAGGTGGACTTCATCGACGCGACGAACACGCAGACCCGCGAGGCCATCGGCGTGGGGCTCGACACGGACGGCCACGCGTGGGTGAACAACCGCTCGGGCAACGCCATGCGCGTGCACCGCGAGACGGGAGAGATCCTCCGCACCCGCCAGCAGGGCGCGGGCCTCTACACGTACTCGGACTTCACCGGCTACCAGCTGCGCAACTTCACCGCGCCCCTGGGCTCCTACCGGCACACCTTCAGCGCCAACGAGTGCGGCCCCGACACCATCTGGCGCTACCTGGTGTGGGACGCCGTCGTCCCGCCGAAGACGTCCCTCCAGGCCTTCGTCACGGCGGCCAACGATCCGAACGACCTGAACAACGCGAACCTGCGCAAGGGCCCGTTCACCACCTCGCCGGCGGACCTGCAGGCCGCCGGTGTGCCCAAGAGCCGCTACCTGCGCGTCGAGTTCGTCTTCCGGTCCGATGACCGACAGAGCCAGGCCTCGCCCAAGCTCAAGTCGTTCGACGTGAACTACGAGTGCGAGGTCATCATCCAGTAGCGGGCGGTGCCTGCCGCGATCTCCTCCCGAGCCGGGGGGCGGTGTGGTAGGCACGCGCCGTGTCCGAGAACGGCAAGGGAAATGGCAAGGACGCGCAGCTGGCTCGCCAGCAGCTGCGCCGGCAGCTCTCCCAGCTTCCTCCCAGGAAGCGGATGGACGCACTGATCGAGTCCGCGGAAGCGCGGACCCTGGTGCGCTCCATGCCCGCGGAGGAGCTCTACACGACGATCCAGGAGGTGGGGCTGGCCGACGCCACGGAGCTCGTCCAGCTCGCCTCGCCGGCCCAGTTCCGCGCCTTCGTGGACCTGGGCGCCTGGAAGCGGGACAGGCTCGAGCCCCACGCGGTGCTCACCTGGCTGCGCGCCGCGCGCGGGGACGAGCCCGAGGAGTTCCTCCGCAAGCTGCACGGGCTGGATCTCGAGGTGCTCGAGTACCTGCTGCGCGAGTTCACCGCGGTGCACGATCTGGAGGAGAACCCGGACGTGAACCCGGAGGGCGTGACGCTGGAGACGCCCGAGGGCCGCTACCTCGTCGAGCTCAAGGTGGAGGGCGTGGAGCAGTCCGCGCTCCGGGCCATCCTCAATGACTTGATCGCGGAGAACCCCTTCGAGTCGGTGCGGCTGATGGAGGCCACGCGCTGGGAGATCCCCAGCGAGCTGGAGGAGGCGGCCTACCGCTTCCGCGCGGCCCGGCTGGAGGACCTGGGCTTCCCCACGCTGGAGTCCGCGATGCGCATCTTCAGCCGCGTGGACACCGGCCCCGCGCCCGCCCGGAGCACCCAGACGGCGCTCGCGCCCGCGCAGGGCCACGTGGACTACCTGGACGCCGCCTCTCGCGCGCTGACGGAGGTGGAGCGGGAGAACCTGGAGGACGAGCTGCGCGGGGTGGCCAACGCCGCCCTGGTGGCCGAGCTGGCGGACCCCGGAGACCTGGAGGCCGTGCGCCGGGTGGGAGAGATGGTGCGGGACTACCTCTCGCTGGGGCTGGAGCACCTGACGGGCGGAGAGCCCTCGCGCGCAGCCGAGGTGGTGCGCGACACGCAGCTCGAGCGCATCTTCCAGGTGGGCTTCTCGCTGACGCTGGCGCTCAAGTACCGGGCGGAGCGGCTGGTGAAGGCGCCGCTGGCCCGGCTGGACGACACGCTGCTGGTGTTCCCCGAGGAGGCCGCCGCCGTCGAGGCGCTGCGCCTGAAGCGGCCCCGCCGCGCGCTGCGGGTGCAGGGCGCCGAGCCGGTGCCGTTCCGCTCGCTGAGGGAGATCGCCTCCAGCGAGGCGCTGCTGGCGCGGGCGGAGGCCCAGGTGGAGCTGTTCCGTGGGCTGCTGGGCAGGAGCGAGACGCACGCGCGCGACGTGCTGGCGCGCTTCGGCGTGGCGCTGAACATGCTGGGCGTGGAGCGCCTCTTCACCGCCGCCGTCGCCCTGGCCGTGCTCGAGGGCCGGGTGGATCCGCGCCCTGTACCCCTGGGACGCACAGTGGAGCTCTGCGAGCGGCTCTTCGAGGGGACGGCTCAGGCACCTCGCCTGCGTCCCAGCGCCGCCGAGCGCGCCCGGGCCACGCTGGAGCCGGCGGTGGCCGCCGAGGCCCAGCCGGAGCTGCGCCGGCTGGTGGACCTCACCCTGGAGCGGATGCTGGGAGAGCTGGGCCCCCCTTATCTCCAGGAGGGCCGGTTGGATCCCACGCTGTCTGTGATCCTTCCAATGGAGGGCACTCCGACACCGTAATTCTTTCAGGCGCTCGCCCTGGGAGTGCTCGGTTTCCGTCGTAAGGGGCTGGATCCACGAGCCTTTGTCCCGCGGGGTGACTGGCATGTCGCCTGCTATGGCCCTGGACGCACGCGTTCGTTCCGACGCCGAGGCCTCCAGGAGGAAGGTATGGGTGTAGGGGAGCAGGGGCAGCAGCGAGACATCCTGGCGTTCTACGCGCTGACGGCGTTCGCGGTGGTGATGTACGCCGTGCCAGGCGAGTGGATCCCGGAGCTGGCGCCGCTGCGGCTCGCCCTGGTCACCTCGGGGCTGGCGGCGGGGCTGATGGCGCTGCGGCGCCTGGGGCGGGCCGAGCCGCTCTACTTCGACGGGGTGCGCGGCGTGTCGCTGCTGGCCTTCTCGGGGCTGGCGTTCGCGTCCATCGCCTGGTCGGTGAACGCGGACGTGACGCGGACCACGGGCATCGAGCTGCTGAAGCTCACCGCCATCTATCTGACGATCATCAACGTCATCACCACGGGCAGGCGGCTGGCGGTGATGTGCGGCGCGATGGTGATCGCCTCGATCGTGACGTCCATCGGCGTCATCGACTGGTACCGGGACGGGGTGGACCTGGTGGAGGGCTTCCGCTCGCGCTGGGTGGGCGTGTACGCGGACCCGAACCACATGGCCATGAACATGGCGCTGGTGGTGCCGCTGGCGGTGGCCTTCCTGGCTCGCAAGGAGTCCGGGTGGGTGATGCGCGTGGCGTGCGCGGTGGCGGCGGTGCTGGCGGTGGTGGCCATCGTGCTGAGCCACTCGCGCGGTGGCTTCATCGGCCTGGCGGTGGCGATGGGGGTGTGGGCCATCCGTGAGAAGCGGCGCATGCAGGCCATCGTGGTGGGCGCGGTGCTGGCGCTGGGCCTGGTGATGTTCGCGCCGAAGAGCTTCTGGCAGCGCAACGAGACGGTGACGTCGTTCCAGCAGGACGCCTCGGCCATGGGCCGCGTCTACGCGTGGCAGGTGGCCTCGCGCATGAGCCTGGACAAGCCGCTGCTGGGCGTGGGGGCGGGCAGCTTCCGCTACGCCTGGGCGCAGTACGCGCCCCCGGAGGCCACGCGGGCCTACGTGGCGCACAACATCTTCCTGGACGTGATTGGCGAGATGGGCTTCATCGGCCTGCTGTTCTTCCTGCTGTTCGCCGGAGGCGCCACGGGCGGTGCCTTCTCGGCCTCGAAGGACGACGAGATGGGCTGGCTGGGACGGGCGCTGGCCGCGTCCATGGCGGGCTACCTCGTGTGCGATCTGTTCTCGGGCTACATCCTGTCGGCGCACCTCTACGTCCTGTTCGGACTGGCGGCGAGCGCGGCGCGGATCGCCGAGGCGCGGGCGCGGGCAACGGAGTCGGTGGTGCAACGGGTGCCGGCGAGCAGGAGCTCGGCGGCGGCGTGGGAGGGGTCAGGGCATGCGGCGTGAAGCGGAGGCGGTGCTGGGCGCGGAGCCCATCCGCCTGGTGCAGTTCACCCGGTCGTTCTACATCGGAGGCACGGAGGTCCAGGTCCTGGAGCTGTTGCGCGGGCTGCCTTCCACCTATCAGCTCCAGGTGTCCGTGCTGCAGGAGGTGGGGCCGCTGGTGGGCGAGCTCCGCAAGCTGGGGTTCACCCCGGAGGAGTTTCCGCTCCACGGCTCGCTGGCCCGGCCCAACACGGCCTGGCAGATGGTGAGGCTGGCGCGCTGGCTGGAGAGCAACCGCGTGGAGCTGGTGCACGTGCACGACTTCTACGCGACGATGCTGGCGGTGCCGGCGGCGAAGCTGGCCGGGGCGAAGGTCATCGTCAGCCGGCTGGACCTGGCGCACTGGCATGGCAAGGCGCGCCGGGCGGTGCTGGCCCAGCTCACCCGCATGGCGGACCACGTGGTGGCCAACGCGGCCGCCATCCGCCGGATGCTGGTGGAGGAGGAGGGGCTGCCGGAGTCGCGCGTCAGCGTCATCCACAACGGCCTGGATCTGCCGCGCTTCGACGGGCGCATCCGCGAGGGGCTCCAGAAGCCGCTGCCGGAGACGGGCGGGGCGCCGGTGGTGGTGCACGTGGCCAACATGAACCACCCGGTGAAGCGGCAGGAGGATCTGCTCCAGGCGCTGGCGCTGCTGCGGCGCGAGGGGCTGAAGCTGCACGCCTTCCTGGTGGGGGACGGGCCTCGGCGGCCGGAGCTGCAGCGCAAGGCGGCGGAGCTGGGCGTGGCGGACCTGGCGCACTTCCTGGGGCACCGCGGGGACGTCCCGGCCATCTACGCCCGGGCGAACCTGGGCGTGCTCTGCTCCACGGCCGAGGGCATGTCCAACGCGGTGATGGAGGGCATGGCCGCGGGGCTGCCCATGGTGGTGACGGCGGTGGGCGGCAACCCGGATCTCATCGAGGACGGCGTGCGCGGCAGGGTGGTGCGCCCCGAGCGCCCCGGCGAGCTGGCCCAGGCCTTCCGCTGGCTGCTGGAGCACCCGGAGCAGGCCAGGGACCTCGGCGCCGCGGCCCGGGGCTTCGTGCGCAGGGAACTCTCCCTGGAGCGAATGGTGCAGCGGCATGACGCGCTGTACCAACAGGTGGCGCGGCCCTCTCGGCAATAGGCCAGGGGGGCGGGGCGTAGGGAGAGGGATTTCGAACCCCGGAAGCGAAATCTTGATAGAAGGGGTTGACGGGAATAGCCTACTATTCACAGTATTGTAGGAAGGAGAAATGAGGCGCAGCGGAACCCGTCCCGGGTGGAAGTCGTCCAAGAGCGGGTAGGGCGCGGAGTGACAGGGCGAGGACACACTTCCGGGGGAAGGGCCGCGCGGAGCGCGGTTGAACTTGAGCTCCGTGGAAGCCGAGGTAAAGACCACCGTGAGCGAGGAGCTCGTGGTGCGACAAGATTGAAGGTCAAGGGATCGGCACCATCAGGGCCGAAGCCCGGGGCGCTCGCCGGTCAAACTCCAAGGGGCCGGCGGGCGCCCTTATTTTTTGCGGCTCGAAGGTGCAGACTCGGTGCGTGTTCTGTCCGCACCCCGGCCCCTCGCCGCGACACGAAGCGAAGCACGAGTCCTCCGAGCCCCAGGGTGATGGGGGTGTGAAGCAGGAGGAGCGCCTGGACGACTTCGTGGGGGGCGGTCGCATCCGCTGCCCCAAGTGCGCCTGGAGGCCGCGCAAGGCCGACCGCTGGTCCTGCCGCTGCGGCTGCGCGTGGAACACCTTCGACACGGGCGGCCAGTGCCCGCAATGCCACAGGCAGTGGCGCCACACGCAGTGCCTGCGCTGCCAGGGGTGGAGCCCGCACGAGGACTGGTACACCGAGAAGCCCGCGGGGGCCTGAGCCTCCGTTCGCGCTCAGGGCTCGAGCGGGCTCTTGTGGTGGAAGCTCCGGGGGAAGAGCGAGAAGGACAGCCACTTGATGGGCATGTTGTCCTGGTCCTCGTCCCGAGGCACGTGCAGGTGGCGGTTGGCGTACCAGATCACCACGTCCTGCCCGTCCACGGACTCGCCGTTCACCATCGCGCTGACGTTCCGCGGCGAGGAGCCGCAGCTCGCGTCGATGTGCGGCGGGAAGTTGCCCACCGCGAGCGTCTCGCACCGGCTGAACCGGGTGACCCAGATCTCATGAGAGGACCAGGGCTCCGTGGTGGACGTCTGACCGCTCCACAGCCCTTCGATCTGGGGCATGAGCTCGTAGCCGATGTGGCGCCCTTCGCTGTTCATGAGCGCCTTGTCGTAGATGTGCCACGTCGTATAGGCCTCGGGGACGACGTCCTGCGCGGCCTCGGTGAGGATGGGCGTCATCATGTTGACGCCACAGGTGCCCGGCGTGGCGCAGGAGCTGTCGGGAGAAGGGGCGGTGGACGGGTGGAAGCTCATCCGCTCGACCACGTCGTTCGCCGCCCCGCCGATGTCGAGGTCCAGCCGGTAGTAGACGTTGTGCAGGTGGGAGATGCCGTAGGCGGGCGTCGCGCTCGTCTCGGAGTTCAGGCGGCTGCCATAGGGCGCATAGGCCGCCCCGGAGGAGACGCGCTGGAGCCGGCCCGTCATCCCCAGGCGGGGCCGGATGGTCCCGTCGTCGTGGAACTCCCACCGGTTGATGTACGTGTACTGGCCGAGCTGCGACGACTGGCTCACGGAGATGAGCTCGCCCTGCTGGAAGGTGTTCATGAACTTCCAGGCGTAGCCCCGGTCCTCGATGTTCTGGCAGATGAGGTTGTTGGCCAGCAGCGTCCCGCCCGCGCACTCGGCCGCGCTCAGCTGGACGGCGTTGGTGCCCATGCCGGCACCGGCGACGTCCAGGGGGCGCGGAGTGCCCACGGCATAGGGGACGTGGAGCTCGGAGATGCTCCCTTGCCCCAGCACCAGTCGTAGGGTGCCGTTCCGAGGCATGTAGTGGGCCAGTCGGATGACCAGTCCCTCACACGGGCAACTCTCGACGGCGAACCTCCACCGCGAGCCCGAGGTGAAGGTGTGATCGATCTGTGTGTAGCCGGTGCAGGCCGAGGGATTGCACCCTTGTGCCTCGGCAACGGGTGCGAAGCCAAGCACGACCATGAGACCCAGGAGCCCTGGGACGACGCGAGACCCGATCATGTTCCCCCCTGTTGGAGACGGACCGCGAGAGCAGGGCAGGAGGTAGGGATGGCGGCGTCGGAGCGGCAACGGTCTGGAGGGCAGCTCGCTGACGCGCGCAGGTCACATGGCCCGGCGTGAAGTCTGTCAGCGAGAGCTCGGAGCGCGGTGGTCCGCCCCGATGGCCTCCCGGACGGAGCGGAAGCCGTCTCGGGCGAGCAGGGGGCCCAGCTCCCGGACGATGCGGCGCACCATGCCCGGGCCCTCGTAGATGAAGCCGGTATAGGCCTGCACCACGGAGGCGCCGGCGCGCAGCTTCTCGTAGACGTCCTGGGCGGTGAAGACGCCGCCCACGCCGATGATGGGCAGGGCGCCGCCGCTGCGCTGGAAGGCCCGGCGGATGACGGCGTTGGAGGCCTCTCGCACGGGCGCCCCGGACAGGCCGCCGGCCTCCTTCGCCAGCGGATGCTCGAAGGGCCGTGCCACGGTGGTGTTGGTGGCAATCAGCCCCGAGAGGCCACAGGCGCGAGCCACATCCACCACCTCGTCCACGGCCTCGGGCGTGAGGTCCGGAGCGATCTTGAGGAACAGGGGCTTGCCGGGCGCCACCCGCTCCAGGCGCTCCTTCACCGCGCGCAGCAGGGCGGTGAGCTGCTCGGGCTCCTGGAGCTTGCGCAGGCCAGGGGTGTTGGGAGAGCTGGCGTTGACGACGACGTAGTCCCCGAGCGGCGCCAGCCCGTCCACGCAGGCCACGTAGTCCTCCACGGCCTGCTCCAGCGGCGTGTCCTTGTTCTTGCCCAGGTTCACGCCCAGCGGGGCGGGGTGCCACTGCCGCGCCCGCAGGTGCTGGGCGGCCACGGCCGCGCCGTGGTTGTTGAAGCCCATGCGGTTGATGAGGGCGCGGTGCTCGGGCAGGCGGAAGAGGCGCGGGCGCGGGTTGCCCGGCTGGGGGCGCGGGGTGACGGTGCCGATCTCCACCGCGGAGAAGCCGCAGGCGAACAGGCCATCCACGGCCTCGGCGTCCTTGTCCAGGCCGGCGGCCAGCGCGAGCGGGTGCTCGAAGCGCAGGCCCGCCACCGTCACCTCCAGCTCCACGGTGGCCTCCCGGAGCGCGCGAGAGCGGAGCCGCTGGCACAGGGCCGGCCACGCTCCGAGCAGGCGGAGCATGAACATGCCCAGACGGTGCGCGCGCTCGGGAGCCAGCAGGAAGAGGAGCGCGCGGATCAGAGAGTACATGGGGGCCCTTTTACACGAGGGCCGCCGACTTCAACCGGGGATGAACGAGTACTGGCGCGCCCAGGCGAGCGTCTGGTCCACCTGCTCGGGCGTGAGGATGCTGTTCTTCTCCACCAGATCGATCTCCCGGCGCATGTCCGTCTCCAGGAGGTAGGGGCCATCGGTGTTGATGGTGAACTTCACGCGCCGGTCCCAGAACGTCTTGATGATGTGGCGCAGCTCGTCCAGGCCCTCCACCGCCTTGGTGTGCAGGTTGGAGGTGGGGCACAGCTCCAGCACCACGTCCCGCTCCCGGAGCAGCTTCATGGCCGCTTCGTCATAAGCGGCGCGGATGCCGTGGCCGATGCGGTGCGGCTTGAGGCGCTCGACGACGGCGATGACACCCTCGGCGCCGGTGCCCTTCGTCTCGCCGGTGTGCACGGTGCACTTGAGGCCCGACTTGCGCGCCCGATCGAAGAGATCCTCGTACTGGCCCACCACCTCGGGGCGCAGCTCCAGGGCGTTCTTCTCCGTGCCCGCCAGATCGATGCCCACCACGCCGCGCGTGCGGTACTTGATGGCCTTCTCCACGATGATGGCGTTGAGCGGGTGATCGAACTCGCGCGCCAGGCAGAAGATGAGGCCCGCCTTCACGCCGTACTCCAGCCCGGCGCGGTCCATGCCGCGCAGCGCCGCGTGGATGATGTGGTCCAGGTCCAGCTCGGAGTTGAGGTTGCGCTTCATCGGGTTGAAGCGCAGCTCCATCTGCGTCACCCGGCTGCCGCGGTACTCCTTGCCGATCACCTCGTACACCGAGCGCTCGATGGCGCTGGGCGAGGACTGGATCTTCTCCGTCCAGGTGTGGAGGATCTTCAGGTAGTCCTCGAGGCTCCCCACCTTGCCGGGACGCGAGGTGATGAGCTCCACGAAGTCGAAGTAGTTCTTGACCGGCAGCTTGAAGCCCTGCTGGTGCGCGATGGACCAGAGGATGTGGGGCGCCACGGCGCCGCCCACGTGGATGTGCAGATCAATGAGGTCGCGAGCCATGGCGGTATGTATGCACAGTGCTGCCCGGGCGTCCAGCTACCTGCGAAGCAGCACGTAGACGGCTCCGGCTCCCCCGTCCTGGGGGCGAGCGGTGGAGAACGCCAGCACCATCTTCCCGATGCGCTTCTGGCTCAGCCATGCCTTCATCTGCTCCTTGAGCACCGGGATCTGATCCTTGGAGTGCAAACCTCGCCCGTGGACGATGAGGACGCAGCGTCTTCCGGCCCGGCGGCTCTCCGAGAGGAAGCGCTCCAGGGCGTCCCGGGCCTCCACCTGCGTCATGCCGTGCAGGTCCAGGCGGCCCTGGAGGTTGAAGTCTCCCCGGCGCAGCGCGCGCAGCAGGTTGCGGTCCGTACCGGGGCTGGCGCCCTCGATGAACTCGGAGGTGTCCGAGATGTCGAACTCTCCATTGCCGACGACGAGCTCCGAGAGCTGGGCGAGCGCCTCGGCGTTCTCGTCGATGATCTCGGGCAGGCGCGGGTTGACCACGGGAGGGGCCTCGCCGCGGTTGGTGAGCTGCTGCACTCCGTCCATGGCGGAGTAGAAGAGCGAGGCGTCATCCTCCTCCGGGGCGGGCTTCTTCTTCTGGGGAGGCGGGGGAGGGGCCTTGGTCTTCGCCGGTGGCTCCGGGGCCTTCTTCTGGATGGCCTTGATGGCGTCCTTGAAGGGGTTGTTGTGGAAGGCCTCTTCCTTCTTCTTGGGGGGACCGTTGCGTTGGCTCACTGTCTCTCCAGGGGCGGTGCCAGCTCTCAGGGTTTAACCACGCGTCACAGTCCGCGCAGGCGGCGGATCATCTCGTAGGCATCCTGGATCTCCTGGAAGCGGCGGGTGGCCTGCTCGACTGCTCCAGGGCCCAGGTGGGAGACGCGGTCCGGATGGTGCGCCGCGGCAAGCTGGCGGTAGGCGCGCTTCACCTCGGCGTCCGAGGCCCCAGGGGCCAGCCCCAGCCGGGCATAGTGGGTGGGGTCGGTGCCCAGGTAGCGCGCCGCCACGGAGCGGCGGTCCTCCTCGGTGAGGCCCAGTCCCTTGACCATCTGGCGCAGGGCCTCCTGCTCGGAGCGCTGGAGGGCGCCGTCCACGAGCGCCAGCTGGTACAGCGTGTCGACCAGGAGGAGGCGGTCGGCGGTGGGCAGCTCGTCCCGGCACGCCGCGAGGGACTCCTCGAGAGGGGGCGGCTTCGCGCGGAACTCCTTGAGGAAGACGCGGACCAGGTCCAGCGCCTCCGGGCCGTACTTCAGCTCGTCCTGGAAGTACTCGCGCACCACGCGCACCTCGTCCCGCGCCAGCGCGCCATCCGCCTGGGCCACCTCGATGAAGAGGGCGCACAGGTGGCGCGCGAAGTGCTCCTGGGCCTGGGTGTCGATGGCCTCCTGGGAGACGGGCTCGGGCGGAGCCACCAGGCCGCCCATGTCCTCCTCGAGCGCCGCGAGGGGGTTCTCCGGAGGCGCGGCATGGGCGTTGTCGTAGAGGTGGCCCACCACTCCGCCGATGAAGGTGAACATGACGATGGCCCAGGGAGGGCCGATCCACAGGCCCAGCATCAACCCCACGATCGCCCCGAGAACCTTGCCTGGCGCCACGTCCGCGTTCACCCCTTGCAGGGAGCAGTTTCGCATAGAGTCCGCCCGTCGATGGCTGAATCCAGGAGGGGGGATTGCCCTGCGGGGCAGGGAGCTCGTCGAGCCGATGGTCTCGGAGCTGATCCAGCGGATCGACAACACTTCGCGCCAGCGCCCGCCTGGAGAGATGGCAGGCTGAACAGAGAGGCTGTCGGAAAGCAGACGCGCGCCGGGGGGCCCCCTGAGGCGGAGGGCCCCGAGTGCTAAGAATCCCGGGCCGGGACCATCGCGTGACTGCTTACTCCGTAGCTCCCTCAGCTCCGTGGCAGGACGTGGCAGCGAGTGTCGCCCTCGCGGGGCTCGATGCGCTCTGGCATGCCCCCATCGGCATCGCCTTGATCGACACCGGACTGTGCTACCTGCGCGTCAACAAGGCGCTGGCGGAGATGAACGAGCTGCCCGCCACCGAGCACCTGGGCCGCCGGATCGACGAGGTGCTGCCCGCGGACTCGGAGGCGACCCGGGCGATCATCCGTCGCGTCGAGCACGTGCTGGCCACGGGACATCCGCTGGAGAACATCGAGGTGGAGTGGCAGAGCGCGGGCGCCACCCGCGTGCCGCACTTCTCACGCACCAGCTACTATCCCATCCAGAACGGCTCCACCCTCCTGGGCGTGTGCGTCTACGTCGAGGATCTGCGGGCGCAGCGGCGCGCGGAGCAGCAGCGGGACGAGCTGGTGGAGCGGGAGCGCCACGCCCGCGCGGAGGCGGAGGCCGCGGCCCAGCGGCTCTTCATCCTCGCCGAGGCCTCGCACGTCTTCGCCGAGGCCAGCGCGGATCTGCGCAGCGTCGTCAACGCCGTGGTGCGCATGGTGGCCACCATCATCGACGGGGTGTGCGCGCTCTTCCTGCTCTCCGAGGATGGGCAGGAGGTGGCGCCGGTGGCCGCCTACCACTCGGACCCGGAGGCGCGGAAGGCGCTCGAGGCGCTGGTGGAGCACGCCGGGCACTCGGTGAACGAGGGCGTCGCGGGGTTGGTGGTGCGCACGGGCCAGTCGCTGCTGGTCCCGCGCGTCTCGTGCTCGGAGCTGCGGGGGTTCCTGCCCGAGTCCCAGCGCTCCTATGTCGAGCGCTATCCACCTCGGAGCATGATGGTCGTGCCGCTCCGGGTCTACGGGCGCGTCATCGGCACGCTGCAGGTGTCGCGCGAGGAGACCGAGCGTCCCTTCAGCCCTCCGGATCTGGTGTTCCTGGAGGAGCTGGCGGACCGGGCGGGCCTGGCCATCCAGAACGCCCGGCTGCTGGAGCGGGAGAAGGAGTCGCGCGCCGAGGCGGAGAACGAGCGCGCGCGCCTGCACGCCCTGGTGACGCAGGCTCCGGCCGCGATCGCCATCATGCGGGGCCCGGACTTCGTCTTCGAGTTCACCAACCCGCTCTACGAGAAGTTCTCCGGGCGCACGGGGCTGGTGGGCAAGCCCCTGCGCGAGGCGCTGCCCGAGCTGGCGCAGCAGCCGGGCTACGTGGACGTGCTCTCGGCGGTGCTGCGGACCGGAGAGCCCTTCGTGGGCCACGAGTACCCGGTGGCCCTGGACAGGCGGGGAGACGGCACGCTGGAGGAGGCCTTCCTCAACCTGGTCTACCAGCCGCTCCACGACGCGCAGGGGCGGGTGGACGGGCTGCTGACGCACGCGGTGGACGTGACGGAGCTGGTGCGGGCCCGGCGGCGCGCGGAGGCGCTGGAGCAGCAGGCCCGGCGCCAGGCCGAGTTCGAGCAGCAGCTCATCGGCATCGTCAGCCACGACTTGCGCAACCCGGTGAGCGCGATCCTCATGTCCGCGCAGATGCTGCTCAAGCAGGAGGGGCTGGGCGAGCGGGCCTTCAAGGGGGCCTCGCGCATCCTCTCCAGCGCGGAGCGCGCCACCCGGCTCATCGGGGATCTGCTGGACTTCACCCAGGCGCGGCTGGGCGGCGGCATCCGGATCCAGCGCCGGGCCACCAGCCTGCACGAGCTGATGCGGCAGGTGCTGGAGGAGATCCAGGCCGCGTGGCCGGAGCGGGACATCCAGTCGAGCCAGGGCGGGGACGGGCAGGGCGAGTGGGATCCGGACCGGCTGGCGCAGGTGGTGACCAACCTGGTCACCAACGCGCTGCGCTACGGCGCTCCGGGAACGCCGGTGCGGGTGAGCACGCGGGCCGAGGAGGACGCGGTGCTGATCGAGGTGCACAACCTCGGCCGGCCCATCCCGCCCGAGCTGCTGCCCCACCTCTTCGAGGCGATGAAGCGGGGCTCCCACGATCAGGAGCGCTCGGGGCGCAGCGTGGGGCTGGGGCTCTACATCGTCCAGCAGATCGTCCGGGCCCACCGTGGCACGGTGTCCGTCCGCTCCACGGAGGCCGAGGGGACGACGTTCACCGTCCAGCTGCCACGCCGGGCCTGAGGCTCGGGCCGGGGCTCAGGGCAGGAAGGCCTTCTTCACCTCCGGGTTGCTGAGGATGAAGAGCGTCCAGCAGGTGGCGGGGATGCCCACGCAGACGGTGGGCGACAGGCAGAAGGACGCGGTGATGGCGCCCACGATGACCAGGCCGTAGCTGCGCAGGCTCAGCGCGCTCATGGCGCCCCAGACGCTCAGCACCCCGCAGACGATGGCGGCCGCGGCCGGCAGGAGGAACTCCGCCGCGGTGAAGCCCATCATGGAGAACGGCTGATCGTCCGTGAGGACCTTGAAGCCCGCCATCCCCAGCAGGATGACGCAGAGGATGAGGTTGAGCGAGCCCACGCACAGCAGCAGGAAGGCGGGCGCGCGTACCAGGCTCAGGGCGTGGTAGCGAGGGTCGCTCTTGGGCAGGTTGAGCCCGGGCCCGCTCATGATCGGCCCCTCAGCGCGCCCACGATCATCCGCGTCGCGGGAGACTTGTTGAGCGTGTAGAAGTGGATGCCGGGCACGCCGCGCGCGAGCAGCTCCATGCACTGCACGGTGGCGTGCGCCACGCCGAGCTGCATGAGGGCCTCGGGCTGATCCTTGACGCGCTCCAGCTGCAGCCCCAGCCGCATGGGCACCGTGGCGCCGCACATGCGGGTGAAGCGGTGCACCTGCTCGTAGTTGGTGATGGGCATGATGCCGGGGACGATGGGGACGTTGATGCCGGCGCGGCGGGCCCGCTCCACGAAGTCGAAGTAGAAGGCGTTGTCGAAGAAGAGCTGGGTGATGAGGAAGTCCAGCCCCGCGTCCACCTTGGCCTTGAGGTGCTTCAGATCCTCCTCCCGCGAGGCCGTGTCCACGTGGCCCTCGGGGTAGCAGGCCCCGCCCAGGCAGAAGTTGAAGTCCTCGTCGCGGATGAACTGCACCAGCTCCGAGGCGTAGCGGAAGCCTCCGGGCGCGGGGACGAAGTCCTTCTGGCCCTGGGGCGGATCGCCGCGCAGCGGCAGGACGTTGTCGACCTTCGCCTCGGCCAGCCGGCGGAGGATGTCTCGCAGCTCCTCCCGGCTGTGCCCCACGCAGGTGAGGTGGGCCATGGCCTCGATGCCGGTGGTCTGCTTGATGCGCGTCACCAGCTCCACCGTCCGGTCGCGCGTGCTCCCGCCCGCTCCGTACGTCACCGAGACGAAGCCGGGCTCCAGCGGCGCCAGGTCCTCCAGCGTCTTCAGCAGGTTCGCCGTGCCCTCGTCGGTCTTCGGGGGGAAGAACTCGAAGGAGAAGCAGGGGTTGGATGGATTCAAACGATTACGAATCTTCATGTTCGTCCTAGTGTAGCCCCTCCCCGAATGCCTTGATTGGAAGAGGTGCGCGGCTATAGTCCGCCCGCCTTTACCCCCACCCCTACCAGAGGAGAAGACTCATGGCGCGTCGCACGCCCCTGAACGAGGCCCATCGCAAGCTGGGCGCCCGGATGGTCGACTTCGTGGGTTGGGACATGCCCGTGCAGTACACCTCCGTCATCGGCGAGCATGAGGCGGTGCGCAACGCCGTGGGCCTGTTCGACGTCTCCCACATGGGAGAGATCGAGTTCCGGGGCCCGGGCGCCCTCGAGACGGCCAACCGGCTCATCTCCAATGATCTCGCCCGGTGCGCGGACGGCCAGGCCGTCTACGCGGGGCTGCTCAACGAGCAGGGGACCTTCGTGGACGACGTGGTCGCCTACCGCTTCTCCCCCGAGCACATCTTCATCTGCGTCAACTCCTCCAACCGCGAGAAGGACTTCGCCTGGATGCAGGAGCGGGCCTACGGGGTGAAGCCCGTGGACCGCAGCGACGACTTCGCGCAGATCGCCGTGCAGGGCCCCAAGGCGCCCGGCCTGGTGCAGCGGCTGACGAAGGCGGAGCTGTCGAAGCTGGGCACCTACCGCTTCACGGAGGGAGAGGTGGCGGGCGTGCGCTGCATCATCTCCCGGACGGGCTACACGGGAGAGGACGGCTTCGAGCTGTACTGCGCCCCGAACGACGCGGAGAAGCTCTGGAACGCGCTGCTGGAGGAGGGCCAGGCGGACGGCGTGAAGCCGTGCGGCCTGGGCGCTCGTGACAGCCTGCGCACGGAGATGAAGTACGCGCTCTACGGCAACGACATCGACGACGCGCACACCGCGCTGGAGGCGGGCCTGGGCTGGATCGTCAAGCTGGACAAGCCCGGCGGCTTCATCGGCAAGGAGGCCCTGGAGAAGCAGAAGGCCGCGGGAGTGCACCGCAAGCTGGTGGGCTTCGAGGTGACCGGCAGCGGCATCCCCCGCCACGGCTACGCCATCATGAAGGGCGGCCATGTGGTGGGCGAGGTGACGAGCGGTACCATGGGCCCCTCCGTGAAGAAGCCGATCGGCATCGGCTACGTGCCCGCCGAGTTCTCCACCGAGGGCTTCACCTTCGACGTGGACATCCGTGGCCGGCCGGTGCCCGCCAAGGTGGTCAAGACGCCTTTCTGGAAGAAGCCGTAGCCCTGATTCGAGGAGCAAGCCATGTCAGACACCATTCCCGCCGACCTGAAGTACACCTCCGATCACGAGTGGGCGCGCCAGCAGGGCAACCTCGTGGTGGTAGGTGTGACGGCCCACGCGCAGGAGGCGCTGGGTGACGTGGTGTACGTGGAGCTGCCCAAGGTGGGCTCCACCATCACCGCGGGCAAGCAGTTCGGCGTCATCGAGTCCACCAAGGCCGTGTCCGAGCTGTTCGCCCCCATCAGCGGCAAGGTGGTGAAGGTGAACGACGCCCTCTCGGACAAGCCGGACACGGTGAACGCGGATCCGTACGGCGCCGGGTGGATCATCGAGGTCGAGCCCTCGGATCCCAAGCAGCTGGACGGGCTGCTGAGCGCCCAGGCGTACGGCGAGCTGCTCAAGAAGTCGTAGTGGCCGCGGGGCACTGAATCCGCGCCGGCCGGCTGTTAGACACGGCCTCTGATTTCCCTCTGTAACGAGTGCTCGAACACCATGTCCCTTAACTGGAAGTATCAGGAGTCTTTCGCTGCCCGTCACGTCGGGCCGGATGAGCACGAGCTGAAGGCGATGCTGGACCTGCTGGGTGCCAGCTCGCTGGATGCGTTCATCGACCGGACGGTTCCGCAGGCCATCCGCTCCAAGGAGCCGCTGCGGCTGGCGCCGGGGCTGGGCGAGCATGATCTGCTGGCGCAGCTCGAGGCGATCGCCGCGAAGAACCAGCGCTTCAAGAGCTTCATCGGGATGGGCTACTACGACACCCACACCCCGAACGTCATCCTGCGCAACATCTTCCAGAACCCGGGCTGGTACACGCAGTACACGCCGTACCAGGCCGAGATTGCCCAGGGTCGGCTGGAGGCGCTGCTCAACTTCCAGACGATGGTGATGGACCTGACGGGCCTGGAGGTGGCCAACGCGTCGCTGCTCGACGAGGGCACGGCGGCGGCCGAGGCCATGGCCATGGCGCTGCACGTCAAGGGTGACGGGCGTGGCGGGGCCTTCTTCGTGTCGGACGCGTGCCACCCGCAGACGATCGACGTGGTGCGCACGCGCGCGGAGCCGCTTGGGGTGGAGGTGGTGGTGGGCGACCACCGCACGGTGGACCTGGGCGCGAAGAAGTACTTCGGCGCGCTGGTGCAATACCCGGCCACCGACGGCGCGGTGAATGACTACCGGGCCTTCTCGGAGAAGGTGCACGCGGCGGACGGGCTGGTGGTGATGGCCACGGATCTGCTGGCGCTCACGGTGCTGACGCCGCCGGGAGAGCTGGGGGCGGACGTGGCGGTGGGCAGCGCGCAGCGCTTCGGCGTGCCCATGGGCTATGGCGGTCCGCACGCGGGGTTCTTCGCGACGAAGAACGCTTATACGCGGCTGATGCCGGGCCGCATCATCGGCGTGTCCGAGGACGCGCAGGGCCGGCGGGCGCTGCGCATGGCGCTGCAGACGCGCGAGCAGCACATCCGCCGCGAGAAGGCGACGAGCAACATCTGCACGGCGCAGGTGCTGCTGGCGGTGATGGCGGGGATGTACGCGGTGTACCACGGGCCTCGGGGGCTCAAGGCGATCGCGGAGCGGGTGCACGGGCTGACGGTGCTGCTGGCGCAGGGGCTCACGAAGCTGGGCTACAAGCCGCGCTACGAGCAGTACTTCGACACGCTGCGGGTGGAGACGACGTCGGCGCAGGTGCGCACGGTGCTGGCGGCGGCCGAGGCGAAGGGGATGAACTTCCGCCGCATCGACGAGCGCTCCATCGGGCTGTCGCTGGACGAGACGACGCGCGCTTCGGACGTGGAGGCCATCCTGGGCACGTTCGCGGCCGGCAAGGCGCTGGGCGTGTCGCTGGACGAGCTGGGCGCGAGCCTGAGCAGCCCGGTGGAGGCGGGGCTGCGGCGGCAGAGCGCGTACCTGACGCACCCGGTCTTCAACAGCTACCACTCCGAGACGGAGATGCTGCGGTACATCCGGCGGCTCGAGTCGCGGGACTTGTCGCTGACGCACTCGATGATTCCGCTGGGCTCGTGCACGATGAAGCTGAACGCCACGGCGGAGATGATCCCCGTCACGTGGCCGAGCTTCGGCGGGCTGCACCCGTTCGCGCCGCCGTCGCAGGCGGCGGGCTACAAGGTCATCTTCGAGCAGCTGGAGAGCCAGCTGGCGGAGGTGACGGGGTTCGCGGGGTGCTCGCTGCAGCCGAACGCGGGCAGCCAGGGCGAGTACGCGGGCCTGCTGGTGATCCGGGCGTACCACCAGAGCCGTGGGCAGGGGCACCGGGACGTGTGCCTGATCCCGCAGTCGGCGCACGGGACGAACCCGGCCTCGGCGGTGATGGCGGGCTACCACGTGGTCGTCACGAAGTGCGATGAGCAGGGCAACATCGACATCGCGGATCTGCGCGTCCGGGCGGAGGAGTACAAGGATCGGCTGGCGGCGCTGATGGTGACGTACCCGTCCACGCACGGAGTGTTCGAGGAGGGGATCAAGGAGATCACCTCGATCATCCACGAGCGCGGTGGCCAGGTGTACATGGACGGGGCGAACCTGAACGCGCAGGTGGGGTTGATGAAGCCGGGACAGCTCGGCGCGGACGTGTGCCACATCAACCTGCACAAGACGTTCTGCATCCCGCACGGTGGTGGTGGGCCGGGGATGGGGCCGATCTGCGTGGCGCCGCACCTGGTGAAGTTCCTGCCGGGGCACCCGGTGATCGCGCAGAGCGGCTCGGAGCGGATTGGAGCGATCTCGGCGGCGCCTTGGGGCAGCGCGAGCATCCTGCTCATCTCGTGGGTGTACATCCAGATGATGGGCGGGGAGGGGCTGACGCAGGCGACGAAGATGGCGATCCTGAACGCCAACTACATCGCGAAGCGGCTGGATCCGCACTATCCGGTGCTCTACCGCGGGAAGACGGGTGGGGTGGCGCACGAGTGCATCGTGGACTTGCGGCACCTGAAGAAGACGACGGGCGTGGAGGTGGAGGACGTGGCCAAGCGGCTGATGGACTACGGCTTCCACGCGCCGACGGTGTCGTTCCCGGTGGCGGGCACGCTGATGATCGAGCCGACGGAGAGCGAGTCGAAGGCGGAGCTGGACAGGTTCTGCGACGCGATGATCGCGATCCGTGAGGAGATCCGGGAGATCGAGGAGGGCAAGGCGCCCAAGGACAACAACGTCCTGAAGAACGCGCCGCACACCTCGTGGGTGATCACGGCGCCGGAGTGGAACCGGCCGTACTCGCGTGAGAAGGCGGCGTTCCCGACGAAGTGGGTGCACGAGGGCAAGTTCTGGCCGTCGGTGGGGCGGCTGAACAACGTGCTGGGCGATCGCAAGCTGGTGTGCTCGTGCCCGCCGATCGAGGAGTACATGAATCCGGTGCCGCCGAAGGCGGCGTAGTCGCAGCCGGGTTCAGGCTCGAAGCACCGAGGCCGTCTCTCCCGCTCCGGAGAGGCGGCCTTTGTGTTTTGGCCGGAATTGGAGCCAGGAATGAGAACTGGAGCATCGGAGGACGACAAGAAGCGAGTCACGATCGAAGCGTGGGTGAAGCAAGTCGCTAAAGTGCTCGAGGAGTTGAATGCGCGTCCCGTTACGCCTGCCGGTGACCTGGAATGGCTCCTCTCGCGCTGTGACCAGACGCTCGGTTGGCCAGAGCATCAGCTTGATTGGGAACAGGCCTCGGCGCGGCAACTCATCAAGGACCTTGCAGATTTCGATGAGGAGTTTCGTGGGTTGCTTCCGCAAGAGGTGCTGACCTGCTCCGCCGAGTTGTTGGAGGCAGTGCGCGAGCGATGAGTCCACTGTCGTTGCTCCCCTCGGGCAGCCGGGCGCCGCCGCATCGCGAGCTCAGGTGTCAGGCTCGCCAGAGGTCCGTCACGGAAGGATGACCCTGGCCATTCAGGGTGACGAGCATTCCCCAAGGCCTACGGCTCTCCTCTCGGCCTTTCCACTCCTCGACGAGCCGCCGGAAGGACCGCGTCCCTGTCCTGGAGGGAAGCCATACGCATCAGGACGGGTGCCTTCAGCGTCACCCATGAAGTAGGGTAGTGTCCGGAAGGCGGAGGCCACTGCGGTTCCGCTGACGAGGCGCTCATGGTGAGCATCGAGCCGAAGCAGAGCCTGGCCTTGCTGCCGCCCGGCATGGGGGTGGGGCCATGGTGCGTGGTGAGGAGGCATGCCCGGGGCACCTACGGCACCGTGTACCTCGCGGAACGGGCCGGGCACCCGGAGGCAGGGCGGTTTGCCCTGAAGATGGCCAACGCACCGATGGATCCACGCTTCGCCAGGGAGACGGAGGTGCTGGCGCGGATACGCCATCCCCACGTCCCCCGGTTCGAGGATCGGGGCTGGTGGACGTACCAGGAAGGAGTGGTGTTCCCGTACCTGGTGATGGAGTGGGTGGAAGGCGTGCCGCTCTATGACTGGGCGAGCGAACACTCGGCTACCTCGCGCCAGGTGATGAAGCTGCTCGGGCAGGTGGCGCGTGCTCTGGAGGCCACCCATGCTGTTGGTTGTGTGCACCGGGACGTCAAGGGCGACAACGTGCTGGTGCGCTCCGTGGATGGCACCGCGGTGCTGATGGACTTCGGGGCAGGGGATTTCCTGGGCGCTCGGACGCTGACGGATGGGGTGCTGCCCCCAGGCACGAAGCGCTACCGCAGCCCCGAGGCGCTGCGCTTCGAGAGGGAACATGAGAGCGACTTTCACGCGCACTACGAGGCAGGGCCGACGGACGACGTCTACGCGCTGGGAGTAACGGCCTATCGCCTGGCTACGGGTTCGTACCCGCTGCCAATGAAGTCCTCCGGGTTGGAGGAGGACCGGTTCACCTGGCCCGAGTGGGTGCCGTCGGAGGAGATGGCGAACCTGAGCCCGGAGCTGGCAAGGCTCATCCACCAGCTGCTCGCGAAGGAGCCCTCGGTCCGAGGCAGCGCGGCGCGGGTGGCGGAGGCGCTCGAGCGCGCGGCACGGAGCGCCGGGGCTGAAGCGGATGTCCGCATCACGCCGCATCCTTCCCGGGAGCTGACGGAGAAGACGGAGCATCCGGGGCCACGGCCGCAGCGCTCGCTGAGGAGGTGGGTATGGCTTTCGGGAGCCTTCGGCGTCATGGCGCTGGCCGTGCGCATGGATGGGAAGGCCTCTCGCTCAGCCTTGGAACGCCCGCTCGAATCGTCCCGGGAGTCGGTGGCTCAGGGGGCGAATGACGGTGGCACGGCGGATGGCGGCTCCGCAGGCCTCGTGGACACCGCGTTTGCCTCCGTGAGCACGATGCCGCCTGTTCGAGGCCAGGTAGGCATTGGCCTCAACATGCCGAAGAATCCATTTCCAGGGCAGCGCCGCGCGCCGTGCGAGAAGCCTGAGGTCGAGGTCAATGGTGGGTGCTGGATTATCCTGGGGAATGAGACCCCGCCCTGTGGTCCTCGTTCATACGAATGGAGGAACGGGTGTTATTGGCCCTCGTTTGAGAATCCGCTTCCCGCGACCTCGGATCCCCCCTGAATCGCTTCAATCCAGGGGAGCCGTGAGCCGAGGGAGAGCGGGACGGCCGGTGCGGGAGGACCCGTCAGCGACGGGGGGACCCGCACCGAGACGAGGGACCCGCGACCTGTGCGCCCCAGACTGGAGGGCCCGTGTCCTTTCCGTCCTCTACCTCTCCGGCTCGCTCTGAGCTGGAGGCGCGCCCACCGAATCCATCATCGCCCGCTCTTCCTCGGCGTAGAGGTTCTCGCGCTCCGCCATCATGGCCTTCGCCACGCCGTACGCCCAGGCCGCCAGCTTGGCGCCGTTCTGCAGCTCGGCCTGCGTCGTGTAGGGGTGCGCCAGACGGGCCGCGAGCACCTGGCCGGCGAACCAGTCGCGCAGCGTCATTCCCTCGGCGATGAACATCGGTTGGTTCGACATGGCTCTCCTCGGAACAACGGGGGTTTCACGTCAATGCGCTGGCAGCGAGCCCGAAGCTCGCGCGGGCTCCACGTGCACCACCACGTCCACCACCTGGGGGAACGAGGCGTGGAGCCGGTGCTCCACCTGGTCCGCCACTTCGTGCGCCTGGGCCGTGGTGAGCTGCGGGTCCACCTCGATCTTCAAGTCCACGTAGACGCTGTCCTCCATGCCTCGGCTGCGCACGTCCCGGCAGGACAGCACTCCCGGCACGCCCATGGTGAGCTGGCCCACCCGCGCCGCGTCCAGCCGCGCCGTGTCCGAGAGGATGCCCACCGCCTGGCGGACGATGCCGTACGCCACGTAGGCCACGAAGATCATCACCAGCAGCGCCACCACGCCATCGGCTCGAGGGTAGCCCAGCCACACCAGCCCCAGCGAGAGCAGCACCGCCAGGGTGACGAACACGTCCGAGAGCGTGTGGTTGGCGTCCGCCAGCAGCAGCGTGCTCTTCAGCCGCTCGCCGTAGTGCCGCTCCACGCGCGTGACGACCAGGTTCACCACCAGGGTGAACACCATCACCCCCGCCATGAGCGGCGTCACCTGGGCATGCTTGTCATGCAGCAGCGAGTCGAGCGCCATGCGCCCCAGCTCCAGCATGCCGATGCCAATCATCGCCCCGATGCCCAGCGAGGCAATCGCCTCGAACTTGCCGTGGCCGTACGGGTGGTCCTCGTCCGCGGGCCGGGCCGCCGCCGCCATGGCCACCAGCCCCAGGATGTTGGAGCTCCCATCGATGAACGAGTGCAGGCCGTCCGCCGTCACCGAGGCGGACTGGGCCGCCAGCCCGAAGAGGAGCTTGGCGATGGCCACCGCCCAGTTGGCGACGAGGATGCCCGCAAGCACCTGCCGGACCTTCCGGCTGCGCTCCGCGTGGGCGTCCTGGCGGTTGGAAAGGGAGGCTTCCACGGAGCCCCAACCCTACCTGCCCCGGGGGGCTGACCGCGAGTGCGGAGTGATCAACTGTCAGTTGGACTGCCGGAACAGGCGCATCCGCGGGCCGCCGCCCATCTCCAGGAAGAAGCCAAAGGAGAAGCGCACCGTGGCGTCCGAGTCCAGCAACCCGGCCGGCGGGTTGGGGAAGGGCTGCGCCCGCTGGAACGAGGCGATGGCCTCCAGATCCAGGAAGTCTAGGCCGCTGCTCTTCTCCACCCGGATGTCCTGCACCATGCCCTTCTGATCCAGCGTCACGTTGACCAGGGTGTAGCGATCCCGCCCGCTGTAGATGGCGCCCGTGGGATCCCTCCGGCGCAGCTCGCCGTTGGGGTTCCAGTGCATGCCCACGTTCTGCTTCACGCGGTTGAAGAAGCTGGCGTACTTCCACTCGCGGGTGTTGAGGAAGGTGCCGTCGCCCTCCTCGGCGTCCTTGAGGTGATCATTGGGCGCCGCGCCGATGAGCTTGTCCATCACCGCCTGCGACGGCATCAGCGTGGCCACTCCAGGCAGCCCCGCGCGGCCGCTGGAGCCCGCCGTGTCACCCAGGCCGGAGCCCTGCTGGATGTTCAGCCGCTTGGAGTTGCCCTTCACCTCGTCGCTCTCGTTGCGGTTGGGCACCTGCATGCCCGGGCCCTGCGAGTCCGGCTCCGTCTTCAGCGCGATCTCCTGCTTGCGGTGGGCGTCGGGGACCTCGAAGGCCGGCTTGCGATCTCCTGGGCTCATGGGCTGGTCGTCCGAGCCCACGCCGTTGTTGCCCGCCACCTGGGGCTGCTCCTCGGTCTGGTTGCCCACGCCGTCGCGGGACTGGTTCGCCGTCCGCTGCGGCATGGCGTTGCGGTAGAAGGGCGTCTGCTCCCGGGCCTTCGTCTCCTTCTCCACCTTGTTGTCCTGCTCGGCCAGATACTTGGCGTCCGGGGCCTTCTGCTCGTTGCCCTTGGCCACGTCCACCACCTGTCCATCGGGCCGCTTCTCGTCCTTCTTCTTCTCCTCCTCCTTCTTCTTCTCGAGGCGGGGGCGCTCGGTGACGGTGGACTTGGCGGGCTTGGACTCGCCGCGGTTCTTCGCCCACTGATCCGCGGACAGCGGCCGCATGGCGACGGAGCTCGGGGGCCGCGTCAGCCGCTTCTCGGCCGGGGGCAGGTGCACCTCGATGTAGGACAGCAGCAGCAGCAGCCCGACGAAGACACCATGGGCCAGCAGGGCGAGCAGCAAGGCCACGAGGGACCGTCCAGGCCCCTCCCGCCTGCGCCTGCGCCTGTCTGGAGCCGATGTGTGCGTGGCCACGTGCTGAATGATAACCCTTGAAGCCTCTAGCTACTCCCGAGCCGTCGCCAGGAGAACAGGAGACCACGGAAATTTTCCGCGAAGAGGGTCGAAAATCGAGCGGGGAAGGGGGGGACGCACGTCCTGCTCCCTCGGGAGGGAGGGGGCAGGGGACCGCCGCAACCGCTCGGAGGCTCAGTAGATGGGCGCCACCTCCGCGCCGTTGTAGTAGTGGCGCAGGATGTCCAGGTAGCGCTGGCCGGCCTCGGCCCGCCCGATGGCGCCTGTCTGACACATCCCCACGCCGTGGCCCCAGCCGCCGCCCCGGAACCGCCAGCCGGTGATGCGGCCCTCGCCATCCCGCGTGGGCTCCACCACCGCCATGCTGCTGTTGAGCATCCCGAAGAGCCTGCGGATGTTCAGCTCGCCGCGGATCTGGGTGGCGCCCTTCTCGCCGGAGATCGTCAGCACGCGGGCCCGGCCGGACACCCCTCGCTCGGAGAGCTTCATGGCCTGCACCGGGCCGATCTTGAGCCCCTCCGTGAAGGCGTTCACCTGCGCGGCGGTGAAGGACTTCTCCCAGCGGAACTTGTTCGGCTGCGCGAAGCTGGAGAGCCGGCATGCCGCCGGCAGATCCGGGGTGCTCAGGAACGCCTCCAGGTCGGCGGGGCCCGGCAGCCCGTCGGGAGGCTCGAGCAGGTCCGGCTGGCCGCGCAGGCTCGGATCCGGAGGGCCGCCCCACACCACCTCGTTGTGCTCCGTGTGGCCGCCGCACACCGCGCTGTAGACGGAGTCCACCAGCCGCCCGTTCTGGGAGAAGAGGGCCTCGCCCCGAGTGGCCTCCACCGCGGTGGTGGTGCTGGCGGCCTCGCCGGTGCGGCCCCGGTACACGGCGCAGTGCTGCTCGGAGCACAGCAGGTACGGATCCGCCAGGTGCTTGGTGCCCACCTTGGCGAGCACCTCGCCCCGCGCCGTCACCGCCTGGGCCTTGAGCGCCTCCATGTGCGCGCGCGCGTAGATCTCCGAGGGCACCAGCCCCTTGAGCAGATCCTCCAGCCTCACCACGTTCACCACCGCCAGCGTGCCGAAGCGATCCACGGTGAGCTGCAGCGCGCCGCGGTAGCTGCGGTCCTCGAAGCCGTGGTTCTCGTAGCCCACGTGGTACTCCACCTGCCGCACGTCGAAGCCGGAGGCATCCGTCGTCTCCGCGAGCAGCGAGTCCTGCGCCAGCCCCATCACGCTGCCCGCCGCGTCTCGCACCTCGAGGATGCCGCGCGCCGGCGTCCGCACCTCCTCGAAGAGCGTCGTCCGCACGCCGAACTGGCGCAGCAGCTCCGCCTGCCGCTCCGCCGCCTTCTCCGGGGTGAGCTCCTCGTCCACCAGCAGCAGGTAGCGGCGGTTGTCGATCACCTTGCCGGCGATTCCATAGAGCGAGCCGAGCACCTGGACGCGCGTGGCCAGCCCGCGCGCCTGCCACGCCTGTTGCTCCTCCGCCAGCCCGGCCTTGTCCGAGAACCGGAACTCTCCCAGCTGGATGCTCGCGCTGAGCACCGCGGGTGTCCCATCCGTCACCCGGACCTTCCACACCGAGCCGGAGGGGGCCACCAGCACCTTCTCATCCGGTCCACCGAAGCGCAGCCGCATCCGCGCGCGCGGTGAGAACGTCACCTCGGGGCGACCCTCCATGAGGCGGATCGGCACCTGGGGCTCGCCGCCGCGGAAGTCGAGCCGCTTCACCTCCGTGGGAGAGGGCAGCCCATGGGGCGTTGGCGCCTCGGGTAGCGGAGGAGGAACGCTCGCGTCGGCCTTCGGAGCCGGGGGCGCGGGGGCGGGGGGCGGAGTACGCGGGTCGCTCGCCGGCCGCGGCGCACTGGCGCAGGCGGAGAGGAGCAGCGTGAGGAGGACAGTGACGGCCTTGTGCACGGCGGGACGACCGTACTCGCCTGTCCGTCAGGCCGCCACTTCAGGCCCTCGCCTGACCGCCCGCCCTGCGAACTCCGAGGCGAATAGGGCGGCCCCTGCCGCGCGTTGCCCCTGCTCATCGAACTTCACGGAGGCAACTGAATGCGGAAGTTTCCGGCGGCACTCCTGGCCGCCTGCCTGCTCTCGATGGGTCTGTGGGCCTGTCAGCCCGGCGATTCCGCCGGCGGAAGCGACACCGGTGCGCAGCGCATCGCAGGGGAGCCTCGCGGTGCCGTGCCGAGCACCGGTGCTGCTCCGACGACTCCGGGGACGCCCTCGACGGGCGGGGCCCCGGGCCAGCCTGCTCCCATTGGCGCGCAGCCCGTCCCGGACACCCCGGTGGCGGACCTTCCCGCTCACGAGGGGCACACGCCGATCGCGCAGCCCTCTCCCCAGCCGCCCACGCACGCCGACGAGCCCGCGCCGCCCGCGGCCAAGGTGGGCCGCGAGTGGGTGGTGAGCGCCTCGGGCAGCGACACCGCGGAGGGCACCGCCGCGAGCCCCTTCCGGACCATCTCCAAGGCCGCCAGCGTGGCGGGGCCGGGCGATCTCATCCGCGTCCTGGCCGGCACGTATGCCGAGCGCGTCATCCTGGGCACCGCCGTGAAGGCGGGCACGGCCGACGCGAAGATCACCCTCCAGGGCGAGGGCAAGCCGCGCATCACCCCGGGCCCCGGAACGGGCGCGCTGGTGCAGGTGCTCCGGCCGAACTGGATCATCGACGGCTTCGAGATCGACGTGCAGCGCCAGCCGACGTTCGCCGTCTCCTTCGAGGGAGACGTCACCGGCTCGGTGCTGGCCAACTCGGAGCTGCACCACGGAACGACGGGCGGGGCGATCACGACGTTCAACAAGGCCAAGGGCGCGACCATCGAGAACAACCACATCCACGACTTCGTGAAGAACTGGGGCGACCTGGACTCGCACGGCGTGGTGGTGCAGCCCACGTCGCGCGACATCACCGTGCGCAACAACGACATCCACGACAACTCGGGTGACTCGGTGCAGTGCCTGGGGCCCGAGGGCTTCAGCAACCTGCCGCCGGCGCAGGGGCTCGTGGTGGAGAACAACCACTTCTACGCCAACCGCGAGAACGCGGTGGACATCAAGACCTGCTACGACGTGGTCATCCGCAACAACCGGATGCACGACTTCAAGCCGACGTCGACGGCCAAGGGTGACGCGCTGGTGGTGCACATGTCCGCGCGCAACGTGCTCATCGAGGACAACGAGGTGTACGACTCGGGCAAGGGCATCTCGGTGGGCGGCAACCACCAGGGCCCGGTGCCCACGGGCATCGTCATCCGGCGCAACCGCGTCCACGATCTCACCACCGAGGGTGGCGGCGAGGGCACGGGCATCCGCCTGGAGAACTCCAAGGGCGCGCTGGTGGTGAACAACACCATCACGCGAGCGGCGGGCGCGGCGCTCGTCATCGGCCAGGGCACGGGTGGCGCCACGGAGAGCCCCCGGGTGGAGAACAACATCATCGACAGCCCGGTGGCGGTGAACCTGGGGCCCCAGCGTCCGGGGATGAAGATGGGCTTCAACCTCTTCCCCGCGTCGGCGCAGTTCAAGTCGGCGGGAGTGATGGTGGGGTGGGAGGCCTTCAAGCAGGCGGCGGGGGACACCACCTCGACCACGGGCGACACGGCCGTGGCGCCGGACTTCGCGCCGGCCACCCTGGCGGTGGACCGAGGCACGGACGTGGGCCTGCCGTTCTGCGGCAGCGCTCCGGACATCGGCGCGGTGGAAGTGGGCTGCTGAGGAAGCAGTAGAGTGGAGCGCTGGCGGGCCCTGGTTCGCCAGCACCTGAGCCTGCTCTGACCTCCTGGTCGGAGCAGGCTCATTGCCTGAAGGGGGTGCTGCCTCCGCCCTCGGGGCTGCAGGTGAGCATGGTAGGCTCCGACATGCGGGCCTCGTGGCAGGCCGTGCCGGGCTCCTCCAGCGGCTGCGGCTGCGGCAGCTCCCGTTTCGAGGCGGGGTGGATCGTGCTGCTGTGGCTGGGGTGGAGCGGCACCCGTCGGCGCCGCTCCGCTGCTCGTGGCTGATCGGGCCACCCCCGGGGTACGGGCGGCCTGCTCCAGGCCCCGGAAAGACGAAGGCCCGATGCGGCAGGTGCTCGCATCGGGCCTTTGCTTTTGAGGCGCCACCCGGATTCGAACCGGGGAATGAGGGTTTTGCAGACCCTTGCCTTACCACTTGGCTATGGCGCCACGAATCGGGGACGGTCTTATACGCAAGCCGGCTCGGGCCGGTCAAGGAAGCAACAGCGCCCACCCGCCGCCTCCTCCTCCATTACCATCGCCGTGGGACACACATGCCCACCAGAGAGGGGTGCGCGGATGCTGCACGGTTACGGACTGTACCAGGAGGAGCACGAGGCGTTCCGCCGCACGGTGCGTGCGGTCGTCGAGAAGGAGCTCCTCCCTCATGCCCAGGAGTGGGAGGCCCGGGAGGAGTTCCCCCGGGAGCTCTACCGCCGCTTTGGCGAGCTCGGCTTCCTGGGGCTCAAGTACCCCGAAGCGTACGGGGGCACGGCCGCCGGGGAGCTGTACGAGGCAGTGCTCCTGGAGGAGCTGGGGCGCTGCGGCTCGGGCGGCGTCTCCGCCGGCCTGGCCGCCCAGTTCACCATCTCCACCGGGCCGCTCCACCTGTTCGGCACGGATGAGCAGAAGCGGCGCTTCCTGGCCCCCGCCATCCGAGGCGAGAAGATCGGCGCCCTGGCCATCACCGAGCCCGACGCCGGCTCGGATGTGGCCGGCCTGCGCACCACCGCCGTGCGCGACGGGGACCACTACGTCGTCAACGGCTCGAAGATCTACATCACCAACGGGGTGCGCGCGGACTTCCTCGTCTGCGCGGTGAAGACGGACCCGAAGGCCGGCCACAAGGGCCTGTCCATGCTCATCCTCGAGAAGGGCATGCCGGGCTTCAGCGTGGGGCGCAAGCTGCAGAAGCTCGGCTGGCGCGCCTCGGACACCGCGGAGCTGTTCTTCGAGGACTGCCGCGTGCCCGCCGAGAACCTCCTCGGCCAGGAGGGGCAGGGCTTCTACCAGATCATGGGCAACTTCCAGTGGGAGCGCCTGTCGCTCGCCCTGGGCGCGCTCGGGGCCATCGAGGACATGCTCGAGAAGACGATGGCCTACGTGAAGCAGCGGCGCGCCTTCGGCCAGGGGCTCCACCAGTTCCAGGTGGTGCGCCACAAGCTGGCCGACCTCTTCACGGAATTCGAGTGCGCGCGCCAGCTCACGTACCACGCGCTGCGCCTCCACGTGGGCGGACAGTTCGCTGTGGCACAGACTTCCATGGCCAAGAAGGTCGCCACCGAGACGGCCTGTCGCGTGGCGGACGCGTGCCTCCAGCTCCACGGCGGAGCCGGCTACATGATGGAGTACGATATCCAGCGGCACTGGCGGGACGCTCGCCTGGGCCCCATCGGGGGGGGCACCAGCGAGGTGATGAACGAGATCATCGCCAGGCAGCTGGGGCTGTGAGGCGCGGCAGGGACTCCCCGAGCAGAGGCAGGCAGGCAGGCGGTCTGGAAGGGGTCCATCACACTCTGGGTTGGACCTAAGGGTAGTTCGAGGTGGAGGTCCCTCATGGAGGTTCGTATCCCCTGCGCCGAGCTGTACCTCAGGCTTGGGGACGACGATGTCCTGGTGCTCGACTGTCGCCCCCCAGATCGCTGGGAGCGGATCGAGTTCCACATCCCCGGCTCTCTCCGGATGACGCCGGAAGAGGTGGCCAGGGACTTGTTCATCCTCCCGGACGACGAGCTGATCGTCCTCTGTGGCTGTGAGGAGGACTGGGAGGATGTATGCCGCCTCGCCCGCTTGCTGCTGATGCGCGGGCGCAACGCCGTCTGTCTGGACGGGGGCATCCAGGCCTGGGTGGCCGAGGGCTTCCCGACCGAACGGCACCTGTGCCCGACTCCGTCCCTGAACGGCTCGCATCAAGCTGCCGAACGGTGCTAAGCAGCGGCGAATCACGGGAGATAACGCACCATGTCGAAGCTCCGCGCCGTCCTGATTGGCGCTACTGGCCTTGCGGGCCAGCAGTTCATCGCCGCCCTCCAGAACCACCCCTTCATCGAGCTGACGGGCCTCGCCGCCTCGCCGCGCTCGGCGGGCAAGTCGTACGCCGAGGCGCTGCGCACCGCCAACGGGATGACCGCGTGGTTCGTCCCCGAGCCGCTCTCGGCCGCCGTGGCGAAGATGACCGTGATCAGCGGCGATGACGTGAAGGGCAAGGACTACGACATCGCCTTCTCGGCGGTGGAGTCGGACGTGGCCAAGGATCTCGAGCCGCGCCTGGCCCGGGACATCCCCGTGTTCTCGGCCGCGAGCGCCTACCGCTACGAGGCGGACGTTCCGCTGCTGATTCCCCCCGTGAACGCCGCCCACGCACCGCTGGTGCGCGAGCAGCAGCGCCGCCGGGGCTTCAAGGGCTTCATCGTCCCCATCCCCAACTGCACCACCACGGGCCTGGCCGTCACGCTGGCGCCGCTGGCCGAGCGCTTCGGCGTCAAGGCCGTGCTGATGACGAGCCTGCAGGCCATGTCGGGCGCGGGCCGCTCGCCGGGCGTCATCGGCCTGGACATCCTGGACAACGTCATCCCCTTCATCCCCAAGGAGGAGCACAAGGTCGAGGTGGAGACGAAGAAGATCCTCGGCTCGCTGCAGGCGGACGGCGCGTCCATCGCCGGCCATGACGTGAAGGTGTCCTGCACGTGCACGCGCGTGGCGGTGCTCGAGGGCCACACCGAGTCCGTCTTCGTCTCGCTGGGCCGCAAGGCCACGGTGGACGAGGTGGTGGCCGCCATGCGCGAGTGGAAGGGCGCCGAGGTGGCACGCGGCCTGCCGTCCGCTCCGCCGCAGTCGCGCTGGATCGAGGTCCTGGACGACCCCTACCGTCCGCAGCCCCGGCTGGACCGGGACACGCACGGCGGCATGGCCACCACGGTGGGCCGGGTGCGCGAGGACGGGGTGCTGGAGAACGGCTTCAAGTACGTGCTCGTCTCCCACAACACGAAGATGGGAGCAGCCAAGGGAGCCATCCTGGTCGCCGAGCTGATGAAGGCCCAGGGCCTGCTGGGCTGAGGGCCAGGCCCCCTGAATTCAGGTGCGGCCCCTGCTAGAAACCGTTTAGTGTGCGCGGCCACGGACTGTCCGCGTTGAGGAGATTCATCGATGGCTTACGTCGTCGCCGAGCCTTGCATCAGGTGCAAGTACACCGACTGTGTCGAGGTGTGCCCGGTCAACTGTTTCTACGAGGGAGAGAACTTCCTCGTCATCCACCCGGATGAGTGCATCGATTGCGGTGCCTGCGAGCCGGTGTGCCCCACCAAGGCCATCTTCCCGGAGACGGAGCTGCCCGAGAAGTGGATGGAGTACAAGGCGCTGAACGCGGACCTGGCGACGAAGTGGCCGAACATCGCGGAGAAGAAGGAAGGCCCTCCGGACGCCGACGAGTACAAGGACAAGCAGGGCAAGCGCGGTCTGCTGAGCATGAAGCCCGGCGGCAAGGGCTAGCCAGCGCTCGGCTCCTCGCAGTGACGAGGGCTCTCCGCCTCCGGGCGTGAGGGCCCTCGGTGTTTCGGGCTACTCCGCGCGCAGGGAGCGCAGCCTCAGCCCCCGGGCTCCCAGCTCATCCCGGATGCGCGCGAGGTCCTCCTGGGCGAGCGGGCCATGGCGCCCCTGGATGCGCAGCGCCACCTCGCGCGGCCCCGTCCGCTCCACCTCCACCGTGGCCGACAGCGGCGAGCCGAGGCTCATGCGCAGCGCGGGCCGCTGGGCCTGGACGAACAGCTCGATCTTCTCGATGAGCTCCAGCGTGGCCTGGACCTTGAGCTGGGTGTTGGGGGCCTCGGAAGGGGCCGGGCCTGCGCCTGCGCCGGCAAGATGCGACGCGCCCGAGGTGGCGATGCCCTCCGTGGGCGTGGACGCCTTGGAGGCCTCGGGAGGTGGAGCGGGGGCATGGGCCGCGGGAGCAGGCGCCGGCTCGGAGCGGAGCGGTCGGGTCAGCTCTCGGGAGATCAGCTCGGAGAGGCGGTGCTCCGTCTTCTCCTGGGTGGCCGCCTGGGACTCGGTGCGGGCGGCCCTGAGCCGGCCGGCCTCGCCGTGCATCGCCTGGCGGGCGAGCCCGAGGTTCTCCGGGCTGGCGATCGCGCTCCGGGTCGTGGCGAGCACCGGGGCGCTGGCGAAGGCGGTGCCGGGAGGACGGGAGGTGCCGACGGGAAGCGGCGCGGCGCTCCGGGGAAGCGGCGAGCTGCTCTGGGGAGGAACGGAAGGCCGGGGCGGTGACTTGATCGGCGTCGGGGAGCCGGGGAGCCGGGAGCCCGTGGGAGGCCGCGAGGTGGCCGGAGGGGCTGCGGCCTTCTGGAGTGCTCGCTGGAACTGGCCGGGTGCCGGCGTGGGCCGGGCTGGCGCGGGGTGATCAGGACCGTCGACCTTCATGAACTCCTCACGGCTGGGGTGCAGCCGTGACGGGAGCATGGGGCATGCCAGGGGCAGTGCCTGGGGAAGCCCCGGGGCGAGCGTCCCCGCGGTGGACGGTCCGTCCGAAGCCGTGGACGGTGCTCAGCGTCGGCCGAAGCCGCCGGGCTGGGCGGGCGCCACGCCGGTGAGCTCGTTGTAGGCCACCGGGCAGGCGGCGGTGACGTTGGGGTCCACGAGCAGGACGCCCTGGGAGAAGTCCCGGTCCTCGAAGATGAGCGCGTCGCGGATCTCCACGTCCGTGATGCCCTTCTTGTACTCCCAGAGCCGGCCCCGCACGAGCATCCGGGTCCCTCGGGGGATCTGATCGAGGTTGATGTACTGCTTCTCCGCCAGCCGGGCGGTGATGTTCACGCCCTTGGGCTTCTCGACCTGGCCGCCGTAGATCTGCAGCTGGCCGGCGGTCGGATCCGGCGGGAACCAGATGAGCCGGGCGATCATGGCGGGGGGCTCGTCGTCCACCGGCGCGCCCTTCTTCTTCTTGACCTTCTTCTTCTTCTCGAGCCCGGCGTCGATGAAGGCGAGCCCGCCGAAGACGACCTCGCGGTCCACATAGGCGTCGCGGAAGACGCCCTCGGCGGTGCTGATGGCGGAGCTGTTGGCCCGCAGCACCTCCACCTCGTAGCGCTCGCGCAGGATGGGCAGGGTGAAGAAGAAGCTGTCGATGGGCTTCACGCCCTCGGACAGGAAGCGCAGCTTGTTCAGGTCCATGGCGGGGTAGTACGGCGCCAGCGCGACGGCGGTGTCGAGCCAGTCCAGGGGCAGCTTGCGATCGATGAGCACCCTGCGGACCATGGCCACGAAGTAGGTGGAGCCCGGGAACCGCGCGTTGGAGAGCTGATAGCTCAGCGCCTGGGTCAGCATGGGATCCAGGTAGAAGTTCTCGTCGCGCTTGTGGAAGTAGGGCGCCGTCTCACCCAGCAGCGTCAGCAGGCCGCCGAGCACCTGGGCGCAGTTGGGGTCCTTGGTCCCCTGGAGCAGGGACTGGTGGAGCTTCGACTTGGTGAAGCGCCTGTCGAGCTCCTCCTCCTTGAAGAGGGGCGGGGAGCCCGGGTTGAAGAGCTGGGCGGAGGCCGGCAGGGACAGCAGGCTGAGGGCAAGGGCGAGCAGTACGGGTCGCATCAACCCCAGTTTATCACGGAGCGCCGGGCTTCATGGCCTCGGTTGGCGTCGTGGGGGCCGGGGCGGGGGAGGCCTGGAGGACGAGCAGGGCAGCGATGACTTCGAGCACCCCGGCCACTGCGAAGAGCGCGTGTCCGCTGCCGAGCAGCGAGTAGCCCGCACCGGAGGAGGTGAAGCCGATGAGGCCGCCGATGCCGAAGGTGACCGCGGCGAAGATTCCCTGGCCGGAGGCGCGCAGGTGCTCGGGGACGCGGCGCGCCATGAAGGCCACGCTGGAGACGTAGAAGATGCCGAAGGTCATCGAGTGGAGCAGGCTGAGCGCCACCAGGGGGATGGGGGAAGACACGAGCGCCATGCCGCCCCAGCGCAGCGCACTCAGGGTGAAGGCGAGGCAGAGCAGGTGCCGGGGGGCGATGTGCTCGGCGAGGCGGGGGTACAGGAGCAAGGCCGCCACCTCCGCCGTCACGCCGAGCCCCGCGCAGAGGCCTACCACTGAAGGAGGCAGTCCGAGCGACAGGACATGAATGGCCAGCATGCCGTTGTAGGGCGTGCAGGCCATCCAGTGCAGGCAGGTGGCCGCCAGCAGCCAGCGCAGATCCTTGTTGTCGCGCACCAGCTGGAGGCCCGCCAGCGGGTGGGGCCTCGCGCCCGGCGGCGTCTGCGAGCGCAGGGAGAAGCTCCAGATGGCCAGCATGCTCAGCAGCGCCACGGAGACGATGATGGTGGAGCGATCCACCTGGCGGACGAGCAAACCGAAGGTGGTGGTGCACAGGATGAAGCCAACCGAGCCGAAGATGCGCAGGTGGGCATAGCTGCCACCCTTCCGGGCCACATGGTTGAGGGCGAGGCTGTCCACCATGGGGGTAACGGAGGAGGCAAAGAAGGCATAGGCGGCGAGCGTCGCGATGAGCGCGGGGAAGCTGTCCACCCGCAGCAGCGGGGCGAAGCAGAGGGCGGCGCCCACGGCGATGACGGTGAGCACGTGGCCGAGCCGGCCCGTGCGGTCGGCCAGGAGCCCCCAGAGTGGAGGGGAGAGCAGGGATGCCAGGGGCGAGAGGGCCAGAAGGACCCCCACCTGGGTCGTCGAGAGGGCGAGAGAGCGCAGGTAGGCGGGCAGGAAGGGCTGGGTGATGCCCACCGTGCCGAAGTAGAGGAGGTAGAAGCCGACGAGCGGTATCCGCCCGGCGACCTGGGGAGGGGTCATCGCGAGCCCAGGCCCTTATCACGCCCGGCGTCTTTTCCGACTGTTTGCGGTGCAGGCTTTTGTGTACCTTGCCAGGGACATGCCCGACTCGGAGAACATCCAGCCCGTCACCATCAGCCCCATCCAGAACGAGGCGGAGCTGTTTCAATCGTTGGCCATCCGCGAGGTGGTCTTCATTGAGGAGCAGCACGTCCCCGAGGGCATCGAGCGCGACGCCGAGGACGCCAAGGCCTACCACGTGCTCGCGTTCCAGGGAGGCCATGCCATCGGCACGGGCCGCCTGGTGATGTTGCCGCAGGCACCGGACGGGCAGGCGGGCACCTGGGCGCAGATCGGCCGCATGGCGGTGCTCCAGTCGCACCGCAAGGCGCGCGTGGGCTCCAAGCTGCTCACGGCGCTGGAGGAGGAGGCCAGGCGCCGAGGCGTCACCGGCATCAAGCTGCACGCGCAGCTGTTCGCGCTCGATTTCTACAAGAAGCACGGCTACGAGCCGCTGGGCGCCGTCTTCATGGAAGGCGGCATCGAGCACTTGGAGATGCAGAAGAAGTTCTGAGGCTCAGCGGCGCGGAGGGCGCGGCGCGGGAGGCTGCGCGTGGCGCGGATCCTCGGGCCAGCTGTGCCGGGGGTACTTGCGGCACAGCTCCTTGCGGATGGCCGGGTAGTGCCGCTCCCAGAAGCCGGCGAGATCGGTCGTCACCTGGACGGCGCGCATGTTGGGTGCCAGCAGGTGCAGCACCAGGGGCACGCGGCCGGCGCAGACGCTGGGGCCCTGGGCCATCCCGAAGAAGTCCTGGAGGCGGGACTCCACCCAGGGAGGCTTGCCCGGCTCGTAGTGAACCTTGACGCTGCGGCCTCCGGGGAGGGTGACGCGCTCGGGGGCGTGGTTGGACAGCAGCCGCGCCTGCTCGGAGGTGAGGCGCGCGTAGAGCGCATCCAGCAGGGAGACGCCCTCCAGGTCCGCGAAGCTGCGTGCCCCGGAGCACAGGGAGGCCAGCGAGTCGCGCAGGAAGGTGTTGTCCACGGTGGGGAAGCTGGCCTGCGGGAAGGCCTCGGCGACGAGGGCCACGCGGGTGCGCCACTGCGTCAGGGCCTCGGGATCGGCGAAGCGCTCCGGGCCTGCGGCGAGCGCGGCCTCCACCAGCACCCGAGCGGTCTCCTCGGAGGGCGGGGCCGGGGTTCGGGTCTCCTCGAGCACGAGGTTGCCGTAGGCCAGGCGGGTGATGCGCTCGACGCGGCGGGCCTCGGAGTTCCACTGGAGGGCGTCCATCTCCTCCAGGGCCTCCGGGTAGAGATCCAGGAGCCACTCGGGCTCCACGGCGCTGGCGAGCCGGACGACGGCGCCCTTGCCGGGGCGCTCCTCGGCGTCGACGGCGATCATCAGCTCGGCGTCCTGCACCACGCTCATCTCGGAGAGCGACGCGGTGCCACCGCCGAAGAGGAGGAGCTCCGGGGCGCGGGGCCTGCGCCGCTTCGCGACGCGATCCGGGTAGCCGGCGAGCGCGCTGAGCATCAGCGCCTCTTCGCGAGCCTCGGGGCGCTCGGGTCGTGAGCCCTTGTCGCGCACGGCGCGGCGGAGCTGGCGCTGCACCCGGTCCACCGCCTGGACGGCGCCGGGCTCCAGGGAGAGCGAGTGGAGACGGCCAGAGGCGAAGTCGGCGCGCTCGGCCTCGCGGAAGCGCTCCAGGAGCTCGAGCAGATCCGAGGGCCCGCTGACGACGGCGGCCGAGCGACCGGGGCCGCTCAGGTTGGCGCGAGCCTCGCGGCGGATGTCCCGCTCGCCCATGAGGGCGGCGAGCACGGCGGCATCGGCGCCCACGCCCCGGCGTTCGCCCTCGACGATGATGCGGGCCTGGCGCGGGTGGAGGGGGAAGCGTAGGAGGCGCTGGCCGATCTCCGTGACGCGGCCCTCGGAGTCCACGGCCCCGAGCCGGCGCAGCAGCGTCTCGGCGGCCTCGAGCGCGGCGGCGGGAGGCGGCTCGAAGAAGGGGAAGGAGGAGAGGTCCCGAACGCCCGAGGCGCGCAGGGCGAGCACGGTCTCGGCGAGATCCACCCGGCGGATCTCCGGGGCGTCCTGCTCGGGGCGGCCGTCGAAGTCGTGCTGGGTGTAGAGGCGCACGCAGTGGCCGGAGCGGGTACGGCCGGCACGGCCCGCGCGCTGGGTGGCGGAGGCGCGGCTCACCTTGGAGAGCTTGAGCGTGGGCAGGCCGGACCAGGGCGAGTGCGAGGCCACGCGAGCCAGTCCACTGTCGATGACCACGGCGACGCCGTCGATGGTGACGGACGTCTCGGCCACGTTGGTGGAGAGGATGATCTTCCGGCGGGAGCTGCGGCGCACGGCGCGGTCCTGCTCGGCGGGAGACAGGTCACCGTGCAGGGGGAGCACGTCCGCGCCATGGCGCTCGGCGAACTCGGAGCAGGCATCGCGAGCGCGGCGGATCTCATTGGCGCCCGGGAGGAAGACGAGCACATCGCCATCCAGGCCGGCGGTGAAGATGCGCTTGATGGCCGAGAGCACCTGGGCATCGAGGTGGCGGTCGTCGGCGGTGGGCAGATACTCCAGGCTGACGTCGAAGCGACGGCCTTCGGAGCGCAGGCGGGGGCAGCCACCGAGGTAGGCGCGGATGGGCTCGGCATCGAGCGTCGCGGACATGACGACGAGCTTGAGGTCGGGCCGAGGGCCCTCCTGGAGCCGGCGCAGCATGGCGAGCGAGATGTCCGCCGAGAGGTGGCGCTCGTGGAACTCATCGAGGACGACGATGCCCACATCCTTGAGCTGGGGGTCGGTGAGCAGGCGGCGACCGAGGACGCCCTCGGTGACGAAGGACAGCCGGGTTTTCGGGCCGCGAACGTCCTCGAAGCGGACCTGGTAGCCGACGGTCTCGCCGACGCGCTCGCCGATCTCCTCCGACACGCGCTGAGCGGCAAGGCGGGTGGGGAGTCGCCGGGGCTGGAGGACGACGATCTCCTTGCCCGGAGAGAGCCCGGCCTCGAGCAGGGCGCGAGGCACCCGGGTCGTCTTGCCCGCGCCCGGAGGGGCCTCCAGCACGAGCGACCGCGCGCCGCGCAGCGTGGCGACGATCTCCGGAAGGAGCGGGTCGATGGGGAGGGCGACTTCGGGCATGGCCGATTCTCTAGCGAGAGGCGGGGTGACGCTCAGGGCGTCTCGGGGGGAGGCTTGGGCTCGGCCTTCTTGCGGCCCCTGCGGGCCGGCTTGGCGTCGGAGGTGGCGGCCTCGGCGGTTGTTGTGGCCTCGGCGGGTGCGGTCTCGGCCGGAGCAGTCTCAGCGGGGGCCGCCTCAGCGGGAGCCTCGGGCGCGGGAGCCTCGGGCGCGGGAGCCTCGGGAGGAGGAGCGGCAGGCTCGGAAGCCGCCTGAGCGGGAGTGTCCGAGGCCTCGGCGGGCACTTCGTCACCCGGCTCCTCGGGAGAAGGCTCCGAGCTGATCTCCTCGAAGCCGAAGGGCAGTCCCCGGCCGGCGCGGCGCTTGGGCTTGGCGGCGAGCCCCGAGGCGTCGAAGGCACCCGCCAGGGGCACGAGCGCGGCCTCGGCGAGCAGCCGCGCCTGGCGCACGGCGACATCCAGTCGGGAGCCGACGGAGATCAACTCGGAGCGCAGCGGAGCCAGCTGCGCGTCGGAGAGGCTCGCGGGGTTGAGGCTCGCCTGCCACGCGGCGAAGGCTCTGGCCACCTGGTCCACGACGGGACGAACGAAGGAGAAGTCGTCCTGGGCGAAGATGCGGGTGACGTAGCTGGACTTGTAGCGCCGGTCATACGCGCTGGCGAACTCGTTGACGGTGTCCTGGGGCGCGCGGCGGAGCTGGGGGAACTTGAGGTGGGGGAAGAGGGCCTCGATGACGGGGGCGCGGCTGCTGGCGCAGAAGGTGATGCCGGCGTGGAGCTTCTCCAGGGCATCCACCCAGAGGTTCTGCTGCTGGAAGGAGAACTCCTCGCGAGCCTCTTCGAGCTCGGGCAGGTCCTTGGCGCGCTCGAGCAGGGCCGGGGCGGGAGCCAGGCTGGTGCGGACGAGCTTGAGGGCGGTGGCCATCCACTCCTTCTCGGGCTCGAGACCCTCTCTGTCCATGAGGGTGTCACTGGCGGTGACGAGTCGGGCCTCGAACGCCTCGGCGAAGCGGATGAGATCGTAGGCTTCCAGCGTGGACAGCGACATGCGATGGGGCTCCTCGGAGGGTGGCGGAGATACCACACCCGGCGGCGCCTCGGAGCAGGGGAGCGAGCGTCAGCGACCCTGCAGGAGCGCGTCGAGCGCGCCCTGCGAGGTGAAGTCAGGGAAGGCGAAGTCGGCGCCGGCCTCGATGAGGGCCTGGGGGGTGAAGTTGCCGGTGCCCACGCCGATGCAGATCGCGCCAATGCCCTTGGCGGCGAAGACATCCTTGGGGGTATCGCCGATGACGACCACGCGGCACTTCTCCAGGGGAGCGTCGAGGAGCTGAGCGCCGCAGCGAGCCCCATGGCGGATGAGCTCCACACGGTCCTCGTGGTCGCACCCGAAGCCGCCGAAGGCGAACTGCTCGTAGATGCCCACGCGCTCCAGCTTGACGCGAGCGCCCTCGCGCACATTGCCGGTGCCGAGCCCCACGGCGATGCCAGAGCGGGAGCGAGCCTCGGCCACGGCCTCGCGCATGCCGGCATGGACGAAGTAGAGCCGGTCCTCGGTCCGCTTCACCTCTTCGTTGAGGAACGAGAGGTATCCGTCGATGACGGCGTCGATGGCCTCGGGAGTGGCCTCGACGCCGATGATGCCCAGGGCCTTGCGAACGATGGCGCGGTCGGTCATCCCGGACAGGCTGAAGGAGTCACAGGCGTCGAGGCGGCCATGGAGCTTCTCGAAGGAGCGCGAGATGGCGCGGCGCCCCGCGCCACCGGTGGTGACGAGGGTGCCGTCGATGTCGAAGAGGAGCACGGTCGGACGCATGCCCCCCATCTAACGGAAGGCCATGCCTGAAGCGAGCCTGGAAGTGGAGAGGGCGCCCGGTGGGTGCTCAGGGCACGCTGAAGGTGAGGGCCTGCTGGAGCGCCTCTCGGACGAGCGGGTCCTGCTCTTCGGGGAGGCGCTCTTCGAGGGCCTGCTGAACCTGGGGGCCGCCCAGGCGACCGAGCGCACGGGCCACGGCCTTCCGGACATGACCGTCGCGGTCCTGAAGTAAGGGGAGCAGGGCCGGGATGGCCTCGGAGCCGACGCGGAGGCTGAGGGCGGTCGCGGCGCTGGCGCGAAGGGGAGGCTCGGTCTGGGTGTCCTGGAGCAGGGAGCGCAGGTGGTCGGTGGCCTGCGGATGATCCACGGCGGCCATGGAAGTCACGGCGTGGGTGCGCTGGGGCGGGGGCGCTTTCGGATTGGAAGCCAGCTCCTCGAGGACGCCGAGCGCCGCGGGACCCAGGGGCTTCCAGCGCGCCTCATAGGGAGGGAACGCATCGGGCCGCTCGAGCAGGGAGACCACCTCCGCGCGCAGCGCCTGAGGAGGCGGAGCCGAGGGGGCCTGCGAGGAAGGCTCGGCGGGAGCGGCCTGGAGCAGGGGCCCGTGGCCGAAGAGGAGCACGGCGGCGAGAGCGACGGCCCCCCGCTTCACGGAGGCGGTGCCCGTGCGGCACGCACCGGGAGGGGCTGGCGGCATCGTCATGCGAGGCTCCTGCGGTCGAGTTCGAGGGTTATATGCCAGGCGGGCGGTTGGGCTCGACCCGTCAGGTCACTTTCGCTGGAAGTGGATAGTTGAAGCGCGCGGGCTGGCCGGTATGTTCAGGGGCCGAATGGCCGGACGCGTCTTCTTCTTCCTGCAGCACGCCACCTACGAGCCCGCGTTCCAGGCGGCCTCGATGGGCATCACCGCGACGGCGATGGGCGACGAGGTGTACTTCGTCTTCGCCTTCGATGCGCTGCGCCAGCTCGTGCGGGGCACGTTCGGCCTGCCACACAGCGAGAAGGAGCGGGCCGAGAGTGCTCGTGCGGAGGGCATGGGAGTGCCCACGCCGGCGCGGATGCTCGAGGAGGCCCGAGCGCTGGGAGCGAAGCTCATCGCCTGCGACACCACGGTGCGTATCTGCGGATTCGTCCCACAGGAGCTGGCCGGCACCCTGGACGAGGTGATGGGCTTGGCCTCGCTCTGGCGGCTCACGGAAGGCGCCCGGACGCTTGCCCTCTGAGCGCCTTCGGTTTGGATTGGAACTTCACAGCTTCACTTCATTCGAATCGCGGGTGTACTCCTGTGAGGCTGTAGCCGGAGTGCCGGGGGCCAGATACTCTCTCGGGGTTGTTTTTCCCTGTTCGAGCTGCGGGTGCCGGTACCCGCCTGAGGAAGAAAGCACAGTATGCGCGCCAAGTTGACCCTTCTGAGCGCTCTCGCCGTCGGTATCGTCGGGGGCGCGCTCGTGTCGGCCTGCCAGACGTACGACTTCGAGCCGGTGGAGCCACTCGCCCTCGCGCAGACGACGGTGGGTGACGTGATCACGGCCAAGTCGTCGAAGCCCAACCTGATGGTGCTGCTGGACACCTCCGGCTCGATGAAGCTGCCGGTGAACCCGTCGCTCGCGGCCTGCCAGACGCCGAGCGGCTATCCCTGCGGCGATCCGCGCAGCGGCGCGGACTGCAACATCAACACGTGCCCCACGCGGTGGAGCGAGCTGCAGGGCGCCATGGCGACCTTCCTTCAGGCCAACGGGGCTACGGCGCGCATGGGGCTGACGACCTATCCGCAGCCGACGGGAACCTCGACTGCGGGCCAGTGCGGGGCATCGACGTCGGTGCGTATTGCGATCCCACAGCTCGAAGACTCGAACACGGCGGGGCTTCAGGCGGCCGCCAAGAGCATCTCGGACGTGATTCTTAGCATCCCGAACAGCGGGACGGGCTCTCCGGTGGGCGGTACGCCGACGAGCGTGAGCCTCAAGTTCGTGGGTAATCAGGCGGACCTGCAGACCGCGGAGCGCAAGGACTTCATCCTGCTGCTGACGGATGGTCTGCCCAACTGCAACCCGGATAACCCCAACTCGGGCATCGCGAACCCCCAGGCGTGCCAGTGCACCCTGACCTCGTGCACGTCCGCCAGCGTCGAGCGGTACGGGTGCCTGGACAAGGATGTCTCGGCCACGGCGGTGGCCGATCTGCGCTCGCAGAAGGACATCCAGACCATCGTGATTGGCTTCGGCGCCGAGACGGCCGAGGGGGCTGGCCCCGCCACGCTCAACGCGATGGCGGAGGCGGGTGGCTTCGCGCGCAACTGCCGGGACGATGCCAATGCCTGCGGCGCGGGTGATACGTGTGATCCGACCACGAAGCTGTGCGGCAAGCGCTTCTACCAGGCGGCCAACCAGGCGGAGCTGGCCAATGCGCTTCGGCAGATCATCGACCTGGTGGGCAACACGGACCCCTGCCTGCTCGCGCTGGATCCGGCCCAGGCGCCTTCGGAGCCCGGCCTGATTGTTGTCTATGTGAATGACAAGCCGGTGGCTGCGGGCGACAACACGTGGAGGCTGACGGCCGCGGGCGTGCAGTTCCAGGGCTCGACGTGTGAGGCCATCCTGGCCTCGACGGATCAGAACCCGATCAAGTTGGAGGCCCGAGCGGTTCAGCGGAAGTAGCCCGAGGTTGCTTTACCCGGCGCGGGGCGGCGATTAAGAGGAGTCGGGTCGCCGCCCTGCCCATGAAGATCACGATCCTCTCGCGCTCCGCATCCATCCCGTCCACCCGGCGTCTGGTCGAAGCCGCGCGCGCGAGAGGCCATCAGGCCCGCGTGTTGAACCCCGGGCGGGTGGACATGCACCTGGACGGGAGCAGCGCGAGCCTCTTCTACAAGCGCAAGAAGCTGCCGCCGTGTGACGTGGTGCTCCCGCGCATCGCGCAGTCCATCAACAGCTATGGGCTCGCGGTGGTGAACCAGTTCGGGATCCGGGGCGTGCCGCTGATGAACACGGCGCAGGCCATCGCGCAGTCGCGCAACAAGATGCGCTCGCTGCAGCTGCTGTCGGCCAACGGCATCGACATTCCGTCCACGGTGATGGCGCGAGACGCGGCGGACCTGAAGGCCATGGTGGGGCTGGTGGGAGGGGTGCCGGTGCTGGTGAAGCTCCTGCAGGGGCAGGAGAAGCACGGGGTGATGGTGTGTGAGAGCCTTCAGTCCCTGGAAGCCGCGCTGGAGGCGGTGCTGGGGCTCGGGCACAACCTGGTGATGCAGCAGTACGTGCAGAAGACGGGGCAGGACATCCGGGTGCTCGTGGTGGGAGGCCGCGCGGTGGCGGCGGTGGAGCGGCGGCCGAGGGTAGGGCGGCTGTCTCACACGCTCATCAAGGGAGCGCGGCTGGAGGGCATCGTCCTGTCGGATGCCTGCCGGGTGACGGCGGAGCGGACGGCACGGCTGGTGGGGCTGGAGGTGGCGGCGGTGGATCTGCTGGACGTGAAGGGGCAGCCCAAGGTCTTCGAAGTGAACAGTTCCCCGGCGCTCCCGGAGATGGAGGCCGCGACGGGGATGGACCTGGCGACGCCCATCATCGAGCGCGCGGAAGCGCTGGTAGCGGGAGCGCCTCGGGTGGAGGAGCAGGAGCCAGGGGGAGTCAAGGCGCCCGTGAGTGCGCCTGTTGGAAAGAGAGAAGCGCCTCGTCGGAAGGTCGCGGGGCGGCCCTCCCGGAAGGCCTCTTCGGAGCGAGGATGAAGAGAAAAGGCTCCCCGAGCGTCGGAAGGGTGGCTATACCCTGGCCAGCCTACCGAGGAGAACGTCCCATGCTTCACCTGCGCCGTCTTGCTCCCATCACCGCCCTGTGGGTGGCCCTTGCCTGGACTCAGGCCCGCGCCGCGGACGAGGTGGATCCCGCCTCGCTCTACGAGGTCAGCACCGAGGGCACGTCCACGAAGCTGAAGGCCGGCGAGAAGGGCGTCTTCGTGCTGGCCATCAAGAGCAAGGCGGGTGCTCATGTCTCGGACGAAGCGCCGCTGAAGCTGCAGCTGAAGGGCACGCAGCTCAGCCCGGCGAAGGAGCAGCTGGGCCGCGAGGACTCGGTGGCGAAGAAGGCCGAGGGCCAGGCCTTCGTGGACCCGCGCTTCGAGGTGCCCTTCACGGCGGCGGCGGCGGGCAAGGGCACGGTGGACGCGAAGCTCACCTTCTTCATCTGCACGGAGAAGATCTGCGCCCGTCAGCAGAAGACCTTCTCCATTCCCGTCGAGGTCCAGTAGCTCTATGCGTGATCGTCCTCCCCGGGGTGGCGAGCGGCGGGAGCGCCGCCCGTCACGTGAGCGCAGCGAGCAGCGTGAGCGGAGTGAGCACCGTGAGCGTGCCGAGCCACGTGAGCGTGGTGAGTCACGCGAGCGTGGTGAGCACCGAGAGCGCAGCGAACGCTACGTCTACGGAGTGAACCCGGTCCTGGAGGCACTCAGGGTGCGCTCGGACGAGATGGAGCGCCTCTACATCACCGAGGGGCAGCTCGGCTCGAGGGCCGCGGCGGAGATCCTCAGCCGCGCCCGCGATGCGGGCATCCGGGTGGAGCGGGTGGTGCGAGAGCGCCTGGCGACGCTCGCCGACGGAGGCGTCCATCAAGGCGTGGTGGCGGAGCTGCGCGGCTTCCCGTACGCGGAGCTGTCAGACGTGCTCGATGCTGCCCAGGAGAGCGGGCGGCCAGCCTTGATCGTGGTCCTGGACGGCATCCAGGACCCGCACAACCTGGGGGCCATCATCCGCTCGGCGCATGCGCTGGGGGCCCACGGGGTGGTCATGGGCAAGGACCGGGCGGTGCCGGTGACAGGCGTGGTGGCCAAGGCCTCGGCGGGAGCGGTGGAGCACTGCCCCATCGCTCGGGTGGTGAACATTTCCCGCGCCCTGGAGGAACTGAAGGAGGCGGGGGTGTGGGTGGCGGCGGCGGACCCCGAGGCGAAGGAGCCCCTCTGGAAGGCCCGCCTGGACGGCCCGCTGGCGCTCGTGGTGGGCGCCGAGGGAGCAGGGGTGCGAGAAGGGGTGCTCAAGCACTGCGACTTCCGCCTGCGGATTCCCATGGCAGGTCAGGTGGGTTCACTCAACGCGTCCGTCTCGGCTGCCGTTCTGCTATACGAGGTTGCTCGCCAGCGGGGTGTGGGGGGGACGGACGCGCCAGGCCCCAAGGATCAATCTCCTTGACTTCAGGCGGTCAGGGTCTCTAAAAGGGCCCGCCTTTCGACGCCGGAAGCCGGGTGGTTGACGGCCCCGTGGGAGTGGATGGGGCAGGGCGAGGTAGCAGCCGGAGTAATGCCGGTGTAGCTCAGTCGGTAGAGCAACTGATTTGTAATCAGTAGGTCGCGGGTTCAAGTCCCGCCGCCGGCCATAGATGGGGGCCGCGGGATGAGGGCCCGGAAGAAAAAGTAGCGGTCCGTGGTAGAAGCAGGCAGTCGAAAAAAAGCTTACGGAGGGATACCCAAGCGGCCAAAGGGAGCAGACTGTAAATCTGCCGGCTCTACGCCTTCGATGGTTCGAATCCATCTCCCTCCATCGGTCAACGCGGGAATAGCTCAGTTGGTAGAGCGTCAGCCTTCCAAGCTGAATGTCGTGGGTTCGAGTCCCATTTCCCGCTCCAACCCGTTGTAGTGCAGATCCAAGCCCTGATAGCTCAGTTGGCAGAGCGCATCCTTGGTAAGGATGAGGTCACCAGTTCAATCCTGGTTCAGGGCTCCATTTCTTCTTAGAGGAGCGTCATGGCCAAGGAGAAGTTCGACAGGTCCAAGCCCCACGTGAACATCGGGACCATCGGTCACGTGGACCACGGGAAGACGTCGCTGACCGCCGCCATCACCAAGGTGCT